>NZ_JAUBVD010000072.1:1361-16671 GCF_036705675.1 Microcoleus sp. AT8-A3 | reverse complement strand
TTAATCTTTAATCTTTAATCTTTAATCTTTAATCTTTAATCTTTAATCTTTAATCTTTAATCTTTAATCTTTAATCTTTAATCTAAAAATGCTTCAATTCTAAAATCTAAAATCTAAAATCTAAAATCTAAAATCGATTAATCCAGCCCAAAAACGGATACAAGCCTCCGACTCCCCGATCGACTAAGACTTTCGAGCGCCAAGCTAAAATAGTGTAATATCAAGGTATTATATCACCCCTGCACCAAAAAAAGGAAAAACCATGACGACGCTGCTAATTCAAACCGAAAGCGTCCCACTGACGGTCAATTTCCCTGCGATCCAATCGATGACTGTTGAACAGTTTTATGAATTCTGTCTAGTTAATCGCGATTTGAGAATTGAACGTACAGCCAGTGGGGAAGTTATCATTATGTCACCAGCCTTTTCAGATACAGGGAACCGCAACTTCAAGATTGCCCTACAATTGGGTAACTGGGCAGAACAAGATGGCACAGGTGAAACGTTTGACTCCAGTGCAGGCTTTACCTTGCCGAATGGAGCAACCCGATCTCCCGATGCCTCATGGATTAAACTAGAGCGCTGGAATGCCTTAACTGAAGAACAAAAAGCCTCATTCGCACCGATTTGTCCAGACTTTGTGATTGAATTGCGGTCTGCTAGTGACACTCTCAAGGGATTGCAAAATAAGATGCAAGAATATATTGAGAACGGTGTATCGCTCGGCTTTTTGGTCGATCGCAAAAACAGAAAAGTCTATATTTACCGTCCCAATCGCGAACAGGAAATCTTAGATAATCCTGAAACAGTCAGCGCAGATCCAGAGTTACCGGGATTTGTCTTGCGGATGGCAAAAATCTGGTGATTTAGAGCATTAAACCATACTCAAAGACATCAATTCATCTGTCATTTCAAAATTCGCCGTCACACTTTGCACGTCATCCAAATCTTCCAGTGCGTCCATTAACTTCAAGAGCGATCGAGCTTTTTCAGGAGTGTCTATTTCCACTGTATTGCTGGGAATCCAGCGAGTTTCCGACTGCACAACAGCAAAATTATTTTGTTTCAAAACATCAGCCAGTTGTTCCAAATTAGCCACGCTTGTAAATACCTCTGCACCTTCAGTATCCTCATCAATTAATATCAAATCATAAGATTCCGCAGCCGCCTCTAGCGACGCTTCAAACAATTGTTCCTCATCAATCGGGCCGCGTACCGTACAAACTCCTTTGTTGTCAAACATCCAGCCCACACAACCAGTTTCGCCCAAGTTTCCGCCATTTTTAGTAAAAGCTTCTCGCAAGTCAGCCGCTGTGCGGTTGCGGTTGTCTGTCAGCGCTTCAATCAGAATAGCAACCCCGCCAACGCCGTAACCTTCGTAGCGAATAGCTTCTAAATCCGAACTCCCCCCCGCCAAGCCAGCACCTTTGGCGATCGCCCTTTCTATGTTTTCATTAGGAATACTCGCCGCCTTAGCTTTTTCAATAGCCGTCCGCAGTTGAAAATTGCCAGCGGGATCGGGAACTCCGCTGCGGGCGGCTACAATAATTTCGCGAGATATTCTAGCAAAAACCTTGCCTTTAACGGCATCAACTCTAGCTTTTTGGCGTTTAATATTCGCCCACTTACTGTGTCCTGCCATACCGATTTAAGATTTTCGATTTAAAATGTGCGATCGAGATTAAACAATAACACCCAGATTCGGACTAATCAGATTAACCTAGGGTGCACCTCAGCGCACCTTACACACATAGCATAAAATGCGATTTTTCGCACGAAGCTCAACTTTAATTAAACCGAATCACGGTTTCCGAGTCAGTCAGGTGAGAAGTATCGCCATTAAGTGCGATCGACCATTCTCCCTCATCCCGCACCACTTTCACCAAACAGCACAAAGAAGCGTTAATTTCCGTTTCTGCACCCCCCGCCAGCCCGATCGCAGTGCCTAAAACCGACGCACCGTGACCTACTAATAACATATCTTCGGGAAAATCAGCCACGAGGCGTTTAGCCGTTTCCCCCGCCCTTTTGAAACAAGCTTCCACGGTTTCGGGATAATTAGCAATACCGCCTTTGTAGGAAGCATCAATCCTGGGAAAACGCCTGCACAAAGCTTCGACGGACTCTGTTTCCGGCATTTCTGTCATCCATTCAGGATTCAGCCATTCGCACAGTCCCCAATCTAGTTTAATTGACAAATCGAGAGCTTCTGCCGCGTGATTTGCTGTTTGGACAGTTCGCAGAAAAGGGGAAGCAAAAATATGAGAAATTCCTTCTCCTTTGAGGCGATTTGCGAGTTGTTTGGCTTGAACGTGACCGTCTTCGGAAAGGTGGGGATCGTAGCGGTGTTCTGCGGTGAGAAACCAGTCGGGGTTAACGAAGTCGATGCGGTTTCCGTGTCGTGCGATCCAGACTGTTTGTGGCATGAGTTGGTTTGAGTTTTGCTTCTAGGTGTAATATTATATCAAAGATGCTGATTTGGGCTCTTTATGAAATTCGAGTGGGATGAAAAGAAGGCAGCGGTAAATTTGTCCAAGCATGGGATCTCATTTGAGGAAGCCAGAACGGTTTTTGACGATCCCCTCTACGTCGATTTCTACGATCCGGATCACTCTGATGAAGAAGATCGCTATATTATTGTTGGAGAGTCCCAGCAAGGTAATTTATTGATAGTGTCGTATACAGAAAGAGCAGATTTTATTCGTTTGATTAGCGCCAGAAAAGTAACACGAGTGGAGCGAGAAGTTTATGAAGAAGGATGAAACAGGGATGGACGATGAGCTTCGGTCGGAATATGATTTGAGGAAGTTGCGTGTAAGAAGGGTAGGATCGGGACGAAAGACCTTTGGTGGTGTAAATATTCGTTTAGAACCGGATGTTGCAGAGATGTTTCCCGATTCTGAAGCAGTGAATGAAGCTCTGCGGTTTTTGATTAGAATTACTAAAGAAAACGTGGTATCTGAGAAATAAGCCCGCGAAATAAGCCCCCCGATCGATCCGTGGGGTCGCTTTAAAGTCTTTAATTAATTTTATCGCCACTGTGCCTTATATAGCCATTCTAAATCATTTGTGAACTTCTTACTCCCTCCCCTTAGTAAGGGGAGGGTTGGGGTGGGGTAAAAAATTACGACTCATGTAGGATTGCTATAGTATGTGCAACTATTTGACACTGCGCTAAAATTACATCAGTCACTCTCTATTGTCCAATGGCTCAATCTATAAGCTGTCGCGCATTTAAATTGTAGGTTCAGGGCGGGCGGGACGCCCACCCCACAATAGTTTGATTATTTTTTGACATCCAATTTAAATGCAGAACAGCTTAAAGCAACTCCACGCCCAAATTCAAGCCATGCCCAGCGATTCGGTTAAGGCGATCGTGCTTTCATGACTGAATCAGTCCAACGGTAATCTCAGCGACTTTGAACAATCGCAGAAATTGCCGAGGAAACGGAGGGATATCAGTGGGGCGAAATTGACACAGCAAAGGAGTTTCAAACCCTCAGTGAAGAAGAAACGATCGCCTTGAGTCTCGCAGCCTTCCAAGATTACCAGAAAAACAAGACGGGCCGCAGAGCTCGATCGGTTTCAGGAATGGGCAGATAGTTTAGGAAGCGATCGTTTTGGCTACCTATGCCAAAATAAAGTTAGAAAATAAAGTTAACCATTCATCATAACTTTTATGACTCTTACACTCACCTTACCCCCCCAAATCGAAGCACTGCTGCGCCAACGGGCGGAAAGTACAGGACAAGATATAACCAGCGTTACCCTAGCTGTTATCGCGTTCGGACTTAGCTTTGATGAAAGCGATTTCTTCGAGGCATTAGAAGGGATTCAACGCGGACTTGATGACTTCGATCGGGGTCAGTTTTCTACTCTGGAAGAGTTTGTCGATAGACAAAACCAGAAATACGGACTTTCTTTGGAAGCATAATGTATCGCATTGACTTTTCCAGTACAGCTCAATCTGAAGCTGATGCAGCGTTTCTGAACTTTTCCCAATTCACGACTCCCGAACGCGCTCAAGCATGGTATCAGGGTTTGATTAAAGCGATTTCCTCACTGAAAGAAATGCCGCGTCGTTGTGTTTTAGCCCGTGAAAACGCGTTTTTCAGCCAAGAGATTCGCCAGCTTCTGTATGGAAGTGGTAAAACCACGTATCGCATACTCTTCACTATTTTTGACGATCAACCCATACCAACGGTGAGGATTATCCACATTCGCCATGCAGTCCAGCGTGCGATTGGCGAACCCCAAGATGAGGCAGAACCTTATGCTTAGCTTATCTAATTTTTTGGAAATAAGCGATCGCAAATTGCCATGCCCTCCGCAGCCGCGAATTACATTCGCCCCCTAACTCGCAGCATCTTATTCCCGCCTTTTTGAAACTCATAAGGAGCCTCTTGAATTTCTACACTAAAACTTCTCTTTTTTAATTCGGTGATAATCGGATTTAAGTGATCGGATTCCTCCCCGCTAAAACTCTGCAATAGAGGGAATACCCGGACTTCCTTCGCAACCCGACACATTTCTGTAATTGCTTCCAAATGAAATTCTTCGGAAAGCAAGTGAGAATAAGCAAATAAGAAATGGCTGCACAAAGCTAAATCGAATTGACCGTTATCGAAAGGCAAAACTGGCAGCTCAGCATTCAGGTAGCGGCCTTGCTCTAAGCCAGATGGAAAATCTTCTAAAAATTCCTGCATCGCCTTCATTCGCACTTCTCCTAGCTGGTAGGGCGATTCAAAATTGTTCCACAGGTAGCCGTCTACATTGGCTTTGACAGCATCAATCACAGTTTGATATGTTTCTTGGATGCGATCGCCAATTTCCACCGCAGTAAACTGATAAACTGGATCGCAAGAAATTACCTTTTTACCTTGGCGAGTCATTTCGGCATTGAAACTCGCTGGGCCGCCAGCACAATCAAGAATTGCTAGCTTGAGGTCACTTGATGTCAAGCTAAACATTCCTATGTATTCATCCAAGCAGCGTCCCCAGGGAATTACTTTATCCAATTTTAGTGACACTTGTCTTTGTCCTGCAGAGAGAATTATTTAACATTTTACCTCAAATCAGGGCGGTTTTTTTCTATCTCCTTTCTGCGGCGGGTTGATTTGTATGCGGACTTATGTATGAAGAATTTTGCTCAAACGAGATATTAATCCTGACAACAGTTGGCGGGCTTTACACTTTCTTTACAAACAAGGGGCAAAATAGTTAAGTGCGATCGCACAATTTTTATGCTTGTACCTGTGGATTTTGCCGCAAAGCGAGGCTACACTGGACAGCAGGGAAAATAAACTACAATCCACTAGCTAAATTGCTCTTGTTCAATGGCAGGCCGCAACCAGGGAAGAAAGATGAAATATACCGTTCAAACCGCTACAAGTCTGAGTTTGTCAGCACTCCTGGTGCTATTGAGTTCGCCGCCCAGTAGAGCTCAGTTGCCTGCCGTCAGAAATCCTGTGCCCGCTAGGAACCAAAACCAACCGAGAGTACCGCCGCCACCTCCGGGTTCGCTGACACAAGAAGCAGCTTATACTTTAGGATCGGGCGATCGCATTGCTTTAGAGATATTCGGCGTCCCTGAATTCAGCAGAGAATATCAAGTGCTAGTTGACGGGACGCTCAATTTGCCAATCATTCGTAGCGTCTCAATTCAAGGGTTGACGCTGCAACAAGCCGCTAATGTGATTACCCAGCGATACGAACCCTTCATCAATGTTCCCGTTGTTACCGTGACTCTGGTAGTCGCTCGCCCCCTAAATATAGGTCTTGCCGGTGAAGTTACTCGCCCGGGTTCATACAAGATTAATCCCACTAGAGAAGGAGGAGGAGTAAAATTCCCGACTTTGATGGAAATGCTGCAACTTGCACAAGGGGTGACATCAGCAGGAGATATGCGAAATGTCCAAATTCGTCGTCCCCGCAGAGGCGGGCCGGAGCAAGTTACTACTGTTGATTTGCAGGATTTTTTAGAGACGGGAAATTTGCGTCAAGATGTTACCATTCGAGATGGAGATACAATTTTTATACCGACAGCAAGTGCCCTCAATACTCAAGAAGTTCGTCAAAGAGCCAGTGCTAATTTTTCCGCTGATATTACTAAACCAATTGGGGTAGTAATTGTCGGGGAAGTAAACCGGCCGGGGCCTTATACTGTATTTGCTTCGGATGTGCGATCGAGCAACCAACAAACAGAGTTGAGTTTTGTATCTATCGACCAACAGCAAGGAGCAGTTGTGGGCTTACCAACAATAACTAGAGCACTGAAAATTGCTGGTGGTATCACTACAGAAGCTGACATTCGCCGCGTACAAATCCGCCGCCGAGTCAGAGGTGGCAACGAACAAACTATCATGGTAAATCTGTGGGATTTACTGCAAAAAGGCGACGCAACTCAAGATATTTTGCTGCAAGAAGGAGATAGCGTAATTATCCCGACAGCGGCTACGGTAGACTTAGCTGAAGTTTCTCAAGTTGCAAATAGCAGTTTTTCTCCGAACGCGATTAGCATCAATATTGTAGGAGAAGTAATTAGGCCTGGGGCTTTGCAGGTGCGACCTAGTACATCCCTGCACCAAGCTTTGCTCACCGCAGGCAGTTTCAATCAATTGCGGGCTAAAAAAGACAAGGTAGAACTATTGCGATTGAATCCCAACGGTACTGTTTCTCGCCGCACGATAGAGGTGGATTTTGCTCAAGGATTGAATCCTAATAATAACCCCACTCTCCGCAACAACGATGTGATTCTGGTAGCGCGATCGGGCTATGCTAGGGTAGCAGACAATATCAACACTTTCTTGCAGCCAATAACAGGAGTAGCAACTGGGATCAACGCTGTTAGCGGCGTTTTTACTGGGTTTCAAGCAACTATCAACGCTTTTCAAAACTTATTTTTGGGAGGGGATTTCGAGCGAAGAAATCAGCTCAGAGAGCTTCGCGAACAACGTCAAGACAGACAAGAGCAACGTGAAGACAGACTGCTAGAAAGAGAGCTACAACGTGAAGATAGATTGCAGCAAGCAGAAGACAGAAGACTGCAACTTGAAGACAGACGCTTGCAACTCGAAGACAGACAGCGGCAAATAGACCTTGAGAATCGGCAAATCGAGATCCAGGAGCAGCAACTTCAGCTCCAAAATCAGCAGCAGCAAATGCAGCCACAGCAAATTCAGCCAACTACTCCTTGATCGGACTCGGGCGTTGATAGTTAGCCACCATTTTTATGAAGAGGTGGTTGAAACCGCTGCATAGAGTCAAACTTTCGTCCGAGCAAAGGCAGGGCTGTTTCATTATCCGTAGGGGCCGTGCCAAGAGTGCCGGCCCTCTAGGCGTTGCTGATTTACGGTATGAAACGTTAAATAGGCCCGTCAGAGAAACCAGTATCCACAAAGCGGGTGGATTTTAAAGTGATTTTTTTTTCATACCCTGATTAAGTAACGCCACCTTGAGATTGCTTCACTGAGTTCGCTGGGCAACAGAAATACCTTACTTTTGCGTAAGTCCTGTAATCCTAACAATTCGATCCTTGAAACGTATAAGTTGCTACATCAAAGATAAAGGTTCGATTGACATTGTTCCCCTTTGTCCATGTCCCAAACTACATCAATCATGAAAAAATTTTTGTATTCGGGAAAATTAATCAACCTTTCGTTTCCAACAACTGCGGCTGCAAAACCTGATTTAATTTGCCGCTGCGAAACCCCTCCAAATCCAAAGTAGCGTAAACAAAACCAAACTCTTGAAATACCGCCACCAATGCAGGCAAATCCGTGTTTACCACAAACTCCTGAATCTCCTCTGCGGGTAACTCAATGCGTGCCGTATCTCCGTCCGATCGCACTCGCAGATTTTTCAGTCCCAACTGCCGCAAATACCGTTCGGCGCGCCCCACTCTTTGCAACTTTCCAACGGTGATTTCTTCGCCGTAAGGAAAGCGCGAACTGAGACAAGGTTGAGCCGGTTTGTCCCACCAAGGCAAACCCAATTCTTTGGCCAACTGCCGCACTTCCAATTTAGTGATTCCTACTTCGGCTAAAGGCGATCGCGCGCCGCGTTCCTTTGCCGCCTGAATTCCGGGACGGTAATCCTTTAAATCGTCACCATTAACCCCATCCACCACATAAGGATAACCCTTTGCTAGTGCTAGGGGTTTCAAAGTATCGTGCAGTTCGCTTTTGCAGAAATAGCAGCGGTTAACCGGGTTAGAAGTGTAATTTGGATTTGCCATTTCCTGAGTTTGTACTTCCTGGTGGGCTATCCCAATTTCTGCTGCTTGAATGCGCGCATCTTCTAAATCTTCGGGCAGTAGAGAGGGGGAAACTGCCGTCACTGCCAAAGCGCGATCGCCCAACACATCAAAAGCGATTTTTGCTACCAAAGTGCTGTCAATTCCGCCGGAGTAGGCAATCAAAGCCCGTTCCATTTGTGCGAAAATATCTTTTAATTGTTCGAGTTTTTCTACTAACATAATTTCATTTTTTCTTACTGCTAAGCTATCGCAATCTAATTTACAGGGTGATGTCTCTTCAACATCTTTAGGGCTTACGCACTATTGTTTAGAAACGAGGTTTTTTTTACGAAAAGACGCGTTGTAGACCGCAGATTCGGTAACAAACCCGGTTTCTGGACCCCGATGCGTAAGTCCCTATCTTGTGGGGAGGGCAGAAAAGTCCGCCCAAAGGTACTATTTAAATACAGAATAGCTTATTCGGGATCAATTAAAAGTTTGAGTTTTAGTTGAGATTTCTGAGCGATCGCCTCCTTTATATTTTAGCGTGATAATTTGATATAGTCACACTTTTGAAAGTAGCGAAGGCGCGTTTTAAAATTCCCTACGGGAAAATATGGCGATCGCAATTGACAGCAGCAGCACCACATACAGCAAACCGTAGCCAGCATCTGTAATCAAACCTGCCAAGTAAGGAACTTGTCCGTAAACAGCATCATTTCTCAAATTGAATCTGGCTAAATCCGGCAAAACCAGATATAGTCCCATCATCAATTGTTCTAGGCCAGGATTTTTAGTTAACTTGCCCAAAGCCACTAAATCCCGCGTCGAATGTCCCATCAAATAAACGCCAAATGTCAGTAACGTTGCCAACAGCGAACTGCTGAACACCCCAAATAAAATCCCTACACCAGCCATGAGACAAAGCTCAAACCAGATAAACAGCGAAGCGATTAAAATGCTTCCCAAAGGGAAAGGAATGCTACTCAAACTCAGAATAGCCAGATAGATAACAGTCATTGCCGCTACAAGCACCGCCAGCACCGCCGACAGTCCTAAGTGCTTGCCCACAATTAACTCAGCCCGACTTATCGGCTTAGCAACTAACAGATAAACAGTGCGCTTTTCAATTTCTTTGTTGACCAGTCCGGTAGCCACAAACACTGTGGCAATTAAACCGAGAATGCTCATAGCACCCAAACCGATATCTAAGATAATTTTCTTTTCGGTTGTCGCCGCCAATTCCGGTATCAACCGTACCGAGGCGCCCATCAACAGAGCAAAAATAATAATTAAGTAAAGGATGCGATCGCGAATTACTTCCCAAAATACATTGGTCGCGACTGTCAAGATTCTTCTCAAATTCATCTAGTTATTAACCCGCTGGAAACTTTCGCCATACTTTAGTGCAAGGAAGAAGGAAGAAGGAAGAGGGAAGAAGGAAGAAGGAAGAGGGAAGAAAGAGGATTTTTTCCATCTCAGACTCTCAGACTCTCCCACTTTCAGACTCTCCCACTCTCCCGCTATACCCATCGCAATTAGTTAACAGAGACAGAATCAAACTTGAGTGTCCCCCGGCGTTCCATCTTTTTTCTGTCCGGGTTGAGAGCGTTTGATGGCATCGCAGGTTACAGTCGCCCTATTGGCTATCTGGAACACCTCGCAAGATTTGGTAAACGAATATATTTCCGGTCTAAAAACCACTCCCAGCCAAGTTGCCTGCATATCTAACTGATAGCGAGACTCTCCTTGGACGATCGAAGTTTTGACATCCCACCTCCCATCTTCTGCGACTACCCCAGTTGTTTGTAAGGCTTGATTCCGCAGAAAAAATCGCTCATTGTCAATATCTATTAACATTTGCTCTACCTGCGCCCACGGTTTTGTGCGGGCTTCATTTCGCAGGTATCGCTCCATTTCATTGAGGATGACAACTCCTCGGGAGCGATTAATAGTTGGCTGTTGAAATGTCACCACATAATCGCTTTGCCTTAAATCCTGAGATAAAACACTCGGATACTGTTCTATCCAACCTTGAATTAAAAAGTGAAAAGCAAACCAACAGGAAAACAGCAGGTGAACGAGAGTAATCATCAAAAACTGAGGGCGCACCAACGACCTGATACCTTCCCGTTTTGACTCGCTATTCCAAATCTCTATTGTAGCAAGAACTGCTACTGCTATAAGTGGGCCGGATATCCATGCTATTTCCTTCCTATCCGACGGTAATCTTATCAGTAACCACAAGCCAATTAAGATGCTTGTCACCCACGGACTCAGACTTACTCCTTTAATCACAAAAGGTTGCTGGCTGGTCAGCAAACCCATTGAAAGTGTAAATAATAACCAGCTCATATCAAAAAGCAGAGTTCTCGTCCGCCAGTCAGTTACGGCTGCCACTGTCAGCAAAGCTAAAAAGATGCTGAGTAGTAAAGGAGTCTTCCAGTGAACAACTTTAGGCGGAATCATCGCCTTTTGGATTTTTTTATTGGTTTCCCAAAGGTTGTTCGTCAGCTTAGTTAGCTGCTGAGTGACATCTAAAAATTGCTTCATCATAAATTTCAATACACGCTTTGCAAAAACAACACGGTTAAAATAACGAGATTGCTAACAGTGTGGGCGATTAAAATTCCCCCAAACTGGGTAGTTACTTGAAAAGTTTTTTTGGGAGGACGGCGGGTGAGGGTTGGTGGTCCTAAAAACTGAGGTGTGGAAGCTTTTTTATTGCCGGAAACCATGTTTTCTATGAATTCTAATCCCTGCCATTTAGCTAGAAAGGTTACTGCTAATACTGACAGTGCTATCATAGTTATTGGAGCGTAAACATTATCCCCACGTCCTAATAAAATATAACCGATAAGCTGTTCCCGCAATTCTTTGCTAAGAACGCTTTCAATGCCGAAGAAAACTAACCAGCCTACGCAAGTGCAAGATAGATTGAGGATGGCTGTATATTCAATGCTGGTTTTGGGGCCGAGTTTAAGTAGTTTTTGCAAAAACCACGATTCGATCGCGATCGCCAAAAACATAATTAAAATTTGCACCAAAACAGTCCGAAATGGGAAAACACTCGCAATCATAAGCCTTTAGGTATATCAGTCCGTGTTAAATTTTAATTGTACAGCACAAGCGGAAGAATCTTAACCGGAGGTTTGAGCACCTGATTCCGTTAGATCGCTGCTTAAAAGATTGGGAGTTAGAAGTTATCGTATAATCTGTTGAGATCCGCCAACAGAATGGAAAAATTAAACATTCAAGGCGCGCGATCGAATACCCACCCCGATACAGACTCAAACAACTGCTGATTATGGTAAGGAATGGCATTGGTATTCGGACAGCCTCATCCCGCTCGGAACGCGCCGCGGGTCAGATTCACGTCTACGACGGCGCTGGTAAAGGCAAGTCTCAGGCAGCTTTGGGAGTAGTGTTGCGCTCGATCGGGCTGGGTATCAATTCTGACTCGCCCACACGAGTCTTATTGCTGCGCTTTCTCAAAGGCCCCGGCCGCTCCTACGACGAAGACGGGGCAATAGAAGCCTTGCAACGGGCATTTCCGCACTTGATCGACCAAGTGCGAACCGGCAGAGCCGAATATTTTGGGGCCGAAGCAATCACCCGCTTCGATCGGGCCGAAGCTCAGCGAGGCTGGGATATCGCCAAAGGAGCGATCGCAAGCTCGCTCTATTCCGTGGTGGTACTAGACGAACTAAACCCCGTATTGGACTTGGGTTTGCTGCCAGTTGACGAAGTAGTCCAAACCCTCAAAAACAAACCAGAATATTTAGAAGTCATCGCCACAGGCCGAGCGGCCCCCGAAGCTTTGCTGGAGATTGCCGACTTACACTCAGAAATGAAGCCCCACTATAACCCCGCAGCGGCAGACCATCATATTTCCGGTATCGAAATATACACCGGAGCGGGGAAAGGCAAGTCTACGAGCGCTTTGGGAAAAGCTTTGCAGGCAATAGGTAGGGGTATCAGTCAAGACCAATCTCACCGAGTTTTAATCGTGCAGTGGCTCAAAGGTGGCACCGGTTATACAGAAGATGCGGCGATCGCAGCCTTGCGACAAAGCTACCCCCAGCTAGTAGATCACCAGCGGTGCGGCCGAGATGCTATAGTTTGGCGGGGGCAACAGCAAGAGCTAGACTGCATAGAAGCAGAACGCGGCTGGGAAATCGCCAAATGTGCGATCGCCAGCGGTTGGTACAAAACGATTATTCTCGACGAACTCAATCCCACAGTAGACTTAGAACTGCTGCCGGTAGAGCCGATCGTCGAAGCCCTGCTACGCAAGCCGCGGGATACAGAAATTATTATCACCGGGCGCTGCCACAAACCCCACGCTTACTTTGACTTGGCAAGCGTACACTCCGAGGTATACTGTCACAAACACTACGGCGATCGGGGCGTAGAACTAAAGCGGGGCGTAGACTTTTAAAGCCCGGAGCGGTACCGAGTTCAATCCGGGCCAGAATTATTAAATGAGGGCCCTGCCTGGAAAACCGGAAATTGCCACAAAGCCTTGTTACCAAGTAACAAATCTCCCAATTTTCCTTGTCTTCGGGATCACCCAGATCAGCCTTTTTTAATCTTTAATTTCCTCCCCCGGACGCGATCCCCGACCGCCAATCCAGAATGGAACATTAAGAATATGAGCCGCGTCTTGTAGAGCGTGAGCACCTGAGACAGTGCACCAGGATTATTAAAGGGTGAAGACATTGAATATAAAAGCTTACAAGCAAAAAATCCGCGAGGGAGAAAGTCTAGACAGGGTTAACGCCAGTAGGCTAGACTTGCGGCTGGCAAACAGGTTAAACTACAGCGGAATCCAAACATTCGGTGTTCTAGGCAGTGTCTGTAGTCGCACCAGCGATGACCAACAAGTAGAGGAGTGAAGCTTTATGACAACGTTAAATGACGATTCTAATCAACTAGATTTAAACCTTCCGGGACTGGGCCCGGATACAATCTTCGCCGCAGGCGGGGCGGATTTCGTTAGAACTTCCACCCTGGGCGGCAGCTTAATATTTGGCCAAGGCGATAACGATACTCTGATTTCAGTTGGCCCGAACGATACACTGTACGGCGGCGACGACGAAGACTCAATCAGATCCCAGCGCACTCCGGCTTTGCTGTTAGGCGACCGAGGTAATGACACCATAGTCGCTGAAGCCCGCGCTACCCTGTACGGCGGCGAGGGAGAAGACTTCGTCCAAGGTACTGTCGAAGCTAACCTCATGTTTGGTAATGAGGGCGCAGATACGATGCTGGGAGGGGCGCAGAGAGGAGATTCCCTCTATGGCGGTAAGGACAATGACGCGATCGGCTTCTTCATCGCAGGCGGTGGCAACAACCTCTCTTTAGAGGGTGGCTTGGCTATTGGCTTCGCTGGCAATGAAGGCAGCAACTTCTTGCGGGGTGATTTGGGCGACGACTTAGTTGTAGGTATCAATGTAAGAGACAGTCTTTATGGCGGTAAAGGCAACGACACGCTACGTGGTGTGGCCAGCAACAGCTACCTGTCGGGCGATGATGACAACGACACCTTAGTCATTACCAACAGTACGCAAAGCAGCCCCTTTACTACCGACGTCATCACGATCGGCATTGAGAGAACCACCTTGATTGGCGGTGGCGGCGACGATTCTCTCAACGGCGCGATCGGCGACTTTGGCGGCGGCAGAAACTTCTTTGACGGCGGCGAAGGCAACGACACGATCAACGTTTTTGCCTTTTCTGATACCGCGTTGGGAGGTGAAGGCGACGACTTCATCCGGTCGGCGTCGGTGCCGGATGTAATTTCAAGCGTAGGCGCGCGGAGTTCATTTCCAGGCTTCGCGGGTCGCAACTTACTCGACGGCGGAGTAGGCAATGACACGATCGTTGCAGCTTTTGCGACGGATACAATGATCGGCGGTGAAGGCAACGACAGCCTCAGCGGTACCTTTACTAACGCAGCCGGTGGAGATGGCAACGATACTATCGATGCTACCGCTGCCATTTTTGCTGGTACTGGTACTGCTTTGATTACTCTCGAAGGCGGGCTGGGCGGCGACCTGTTAATTGGCTACACCAATCCTACTACTGGCAGCAGCTTCACCGTCACCAACCTCATGAACGGTGGCGTGGGAAGTGACACCATCATCTTTGGCAGCAATCGCGATCGCCTGATTGGCAACTTGGAGGGTAACGACTTCATCTCCTACGCTAGCACCGTCGAATTTACCGGTATTAACGCTCTTACAGCGCCAAACTTGATTACCGATACTTTAGGCAGCAACTTCATTACTGGTGGCAACAGCACTGATGTGATCACTACTGGTAGCGGGGATGACATCCTGTTCGGTGACTTTTCCAACACAACATTCGGGGACGATACCTTAAATTCCGGTGCCGGAAACGACACCTTGCTGGGCGGGTTTGGTAACGACTATTTGATCGGAGGCGACGGTAACGACTCTCTCGGCGGCGGCCCTGGTGCTGACACCCTGATTGGCGGATCGGGTAATGACAGCTTCTACTACAACAACTCCGGCGAGGGCGCCGTGGGTACTAACGTAGACCAAATCGGCGATTTTACAGTCGGCCAAGACAAGTTTATCTTCCAAATCAATGACTCCAACGGCTTCCCCAACTTGAGGGGAGTGAAAAATACGAATCGACTTTCTGGGGAGGCGTTCTTGGCGCTTGAGAGTGGGCAGTACAACGGCAGTTTTGGTCCAGCCGGGGCGGGCGCGTCAGATTCGTTCGTCTTTTATGAAAATGAAACCGGACGACTAGGATTTGACTCTAACGGTTTTGGTACTGCTGACGGAGTAGTTACCCTGGCAATTCTGAATGGCAGACCGGGCATTACGGCTGCTGACATTACCCTGATTTAATTTGGGTACAAGTCGGTGGGGTCGATTCTGAAACATCGCCCTACCAACTCTCAAAACTAATTGTGCTATGTTTCGAGCTGGGGATATCCATCCCTGGCTTTTTTATTGGCATTGGGAATTGGGCCGAAAAGTAGAATCTGTAGGGGCGGGTTCACCCATAAATTTTGCCACCCATCAATAATCTCGATAA
>NZ_JAUBVD010000072.1:0-1261 GCF_036705675.1 Microcoleus sp. AT8-A3 | reverse complement strand
CCGAAAAGTAGAATCTGTAGGGGCGGGTTCACCCATAAATTTTGCCACCCATCAATAATCTCGATAAACCCGCCCCCCAACTCAAAGACGATATAATTGACATATGAGTAAAAGTCGATTATTGTAGGCGACTAATATTCTCTTTTGTCCTTCAAAAACAGTTATTAATAGTGAAACTGCCCAATGGTCATCTAGCAGATTTAGGCAATAAAATAGAAGAATATTCTCTAAATCCGAATCATCAAGAAGGAAAAAATAAAGCTGTTTTGTTTGCCAGTAAGTTAGGCATTACCCTAAAAAATGCTGAAAGGCTCAAACAGGCTTTAAAAGAAGCTGCTATCAACGAAGATGTTGTTATTCAAAAAAACAATGAATACGGAACACATTACAACATGAAATTTTTGCTGAAAACCGAAGTAGGTGAATCTCTGATTCTAGCAGCTTGGATCGTCCGCTTAGGTGAAAGTTTCCCTAGATTAACAAGTTGTTATCCCGTCAAAAAGTGAGGTAAAAACAATGAAAACAATTAAAGACCTAGATATTGTTGCTTTAACTGAAGATTTAGACGCCACCCATTTTGAAACAAAACAAATCATTAAATTATATAAAGGACAAGTAGGAACAGTCGTGATGGAATTTGATGGCAGTGCTTTTGAGGTAGAATTTTCTCATCAAGATGGCACAACTTATGCAATGGAAACAATTCCCGCCACAAAATTAATGCTTTTACACTATGAGTTAGTAGAATCTGTAGGGGCAGTTACCCGATGAATTTTGCCACCAATAATCTTTATCAACTCGCCCCTACATATTGGTACAAATGATTTAGGCTCATTATAAAAAATCCCGCAAACATATCGTTTGCGGGATTTAGTAGGCAGGAAACTTGTAGCGAATACTGTTACTAAGCTCGGTCTACAATCTCTTTTGCTTTATCTTTGAGGTCTTCTTTCAGGTGAATTGCTGATGCTTCATCCTGCTTGGCTTGACCTTCTAATTTATCTTTCTGATTGCCTGTGACTTCGCTAACAGCTTCTTGGATTTTGCCTTCAATATTCTTCGCTGTGGCTTCGACTCTATTTTCAATGTTCATAATTTTTTATTCTAACTCTACAACTACTAATATATGATTTTCAAGTTGAGTCTGTATCTCTCTTTAGATAGATTTGTTATTACCTTTATTTCTACAGCACTTCCGGGTGTTATGAGGTACAATAAGAATAGATTAAAAAAATACACAAATGAAAGCATATTCAGTAGA
>NZ_JAUBVD010000071.1:0-30244 GCF_036705675.1 Microcoleus sp. AT8-A3 | reverse complement strand
TTCAGATTGCACTCACTTTTTTCGCTTCTGTGATTTATTGCGTAAGCGTTGCTTGCCGAAGCCATCGCATCCCTCTTGAAAAACTGTCCGGAGTATTGTTGTAAGGGCTTACTACTTATTTAGTTGAAATAAGTTGCTTGAAAAACACTTTAGTTTGTCGCAAAATTCTCTCTTTTATAAGCAAATAAAAAGCCTAAATCTTGCCTGGTTTTCGAGTAGAAAATTGGTAAGTTTTTCTCCATGTTTCTACAAAGAAAGAGGAGGCCGTGTCAGGCGATCGCCTGACCGGAGTATTTTTGCTTAAAGACTATCCAATCGAACGCAAGGTATGAATATTCTCAACATTGCTTCATGCTCTGTGACAGTTGAGGGTGCAGGATGTGGGCTATAAATTTTTAATCCCATTCCGCACTCCCGGACTTTTTCTGTAGCGATCGCCGCTATTGCTCAGCCTTTTATGCTCTGAGCAATGTACCTCCTTACTCTATCCGACCTCAATCAAACTATTCATACTAGCCCACTACAAGAGCCACCTCTTGTTCCTTCCTATCTGCAAGAACGCTTGCAACTGCTTGTCAAGCAAATTTTAATGGGATTACCTGTCGAGCCAATACTCAACAGTCAGCCCCAGTTCCAGCAGTGGGTTTTCCAGCTCCAAGAACTATCGCCATCACTGTTTTTACCGCAGCGAAAACTGTTTGTTGACATTCCACTTCAAACAAAACTAGACCGAACAAAAAGGGGAGTGACAGAAGAAAATTCTTCTCCTTCTCCTCCATTTAAAGTGATACAAGTCCGTACAAATGTGGGTTTAGTCAAAGGGACGCCCAAACTATTTGAGTGGGCGATTCGCCATCCTGTACTGACTTGGCAAGACCGAGTTAAGTTATGGGTAGCTGCCGAATTCTTCGAGATCGAGCCTCACAAGCTACAACTGATTATTTTGGCACTGCACCCGACTCAACCTGCAGAAAAAGTTCTGTTTGCCTGGGACAGCAAGCAACACCGACACACTCAAAATTGGCTTTTGACTACCATTGAACGAGAGAGAAAACAAACAGTTATCAAGCTCAATGGTCATCTAACACCTCAACCGAAGGAAGTAGCAACAGCTATCAATTTGGATGAAGTCAATTTGGATGAAATCAATTTGGATGAAGTCAACGAAGTGTCGATATAATCTGTTCAGACTGTGTATAGCTCTTCTGGATTTGTGGTGGGAACGGTAGTGTGAGCCTCTCGCGCGGGCTTTTCGGGCCGTATCACTAGAATTTTTCTGATCACCTAAAACTCGGGAGAATCGACTTTATTACCATCCTCCTATCGAGAGACATCCACCTTCCGACGAAATTGCCCAAAAATCAATACTTTTCTTCTCTCCATAGGAGGATGACACTCTTTAATATGAGGAAAAACAATAGACTATGGATAAAATGTAGTAGGAATCTTAGCCGTGACTGCAACTACCGCCACCCAACCAAAAACAACCCAACTAAAAACCATCCTGATAGTTGAAGATGACCCGATGATGCAGCTCGGTCTACAGCATATCCTCAATAACCAACCCCATTTAACAGTTGTCGCACAAGCTGTTAACGGCAACGAAGCCGTCAGTGCTGCACTGCAACACCAACCAGACATCGTGCTGATGGACATTGACTTACCCGGAATCGACGGTATTGCAGCCGCGCAGCAAATCAGAGCCGCACTGCCGCATACTCGCATCCTGATGCTCACCCACCACAGCAATCCAACTCAGGTAATGGCGGCTTTGTCAAGCGGCGCTCACGGCTACTGCGTTAAAGGCACTAACGCAGAACAACTTCTAGCAGCGATTACGACTGTGCAAGAAGGTGGCAGTTACCTAGACCCTAAGATTGCCGACTGCGTGCTGCAAAATCTCAAAACGCCACTGCCCGAAAGCTATGCGAATGACGACATCAAGCTGACAGAACGGGAAATGCAGGTTTTGCAGCAGCTAGTTGAGGGTAAAAGCAATAAACAAATCGCCGCTCAACTAGGAATGAGCGTCCACACCGCCAAAGGTCATGTAGAGATGATTATAGCTAAATTTGAAGCGAGCGATCGCACCCAGGCTGCCGTTAAAGCACTGCGTTTGGGGCTGGTTTAGCCGTTGGAATGCAGCTTCTAATTGTTCTAAAAAAAGTGGTTTTTGAGGCGTAGCTATCGCGTAGCAAATTATGGCATCTTGTCAATCTTCAAACTTTGGCAATGTCAACCAAAACCTCGCTCCTTTTCCCAATTCGCTATCAACGCCAATCTCTCCGCCGTGAGCCTCAACAATTTGTTTGCAAATGAAAAGTCCCAATCCCAATCCTTGCCTTAAACTAACTCCAACTCCCCTCGTATAAGGCTCGAATAATCTTGCACATTGCTGAGGAGAAATTCCTGCCCCATTGTCTGCAACCGTACAGCAAACCATCTCGCCTTCCTTTTTAGCTTCTACAGTCAAAATAAACCCAGACTGATTGTATTTAACAGCATTGTCGATCAGATTGCCAAACACCCGCCAGAGCTGCTGACCATCAGCATTGACTAAAGGCAAATCTGCTGCAAAAAGCTGCTTAACCTTGACTCGATGCTGGTTGAGAATTGGTAATCTTTCAATAAGAATATTTTGGACTAAAGTGGGCAGCGACAGCGGCTTCATGGCTAAAGAAGCACTTTTCACATCAAACTGTTGTGTTGCTGTTAGTGACTCAATCAACTGGAGTTGGCGCGAACAGCTTTGCACCATAACCTCCACAGTCCGCCTATCAATAACAATGTTGCTGCCAGCATCATTGAGGCGACTTCGCAGCAGCAGCGACATTCCTGATAGAGGCGATCGCAAATCGTGCGAAACAGCGTGCAACAGCATTCTTAAATTGGCTTCTGCTTGCTGTCTTTCTTGAATTTCCTGGCTGAGCTGAACATTTTGTGTAGCCAATTGCACGTTAGCGCAGCGAAGTTGTTGCTGCAAGCGCTGCATTTTAAGTTGGGCAGATACCCGCGCTAACACTTCAACAGGCTCAAAAGGTTTTATAATGTAGTCAGCACCGCCCGCCTCAAACCCTTTTACTTTGTCAAATACGTCATCTAAAGCGCTGATGAAAATTATAGGGATATCACAAGTAGCTTCAGATGCTTTAAGTTGACGGCAGACTTCATAACCATCCATACCGGGCATTTTTATGTCTAGCAAAATCAAGTCGGGCGCTTGCAACTCTACTGCTTTTAAAGCTCGCTGTCCACTAATCAACTTCCTGACTTTGTAACCGTTTTCAATTAGCAATTGAGAAAGTAGTTGAATGTTAGCGGGAATATCGTCAACAATCAAAATGTCAGCCAAAAATTGTTTAGTTTGCTCCATCATCTATCGCCACCAAAGGACAGAGTTTTGAGTTTTTTCCGAATATTGCCAACCGCTATTTTCCCAGCCGCGCTGTTCGCACCAGCAGCATTAACAGGCGACTCAACATCAGCCACAGTCACGGGTTCTTCTGGATCGTTCGGATGTGGCAGCAATTGGTAAGCGAATCGAATCCGCTGATCCAGCTCTTCATCTATATTGAGCAGTTTACCCGTCTGCTGCTCTACTGACAAAGCTTTCGCCCGCCTTTCAAGCTGCGGTCTGATGCTGCTGTCCCACAGTTGTTCAGACTCTTTAGCTCGCTTTATGTCGCCGGGCCGCACCGGAATCTTGAGAGGGTAGGGAAATAAAGCTTCCGTCCCCGTTGCGTAGGCCGGTGAAGTGATGACGCACTTGCCTTGAGGAAACCTCAGAATTTCGTCAGGACTAATCAGCGGTTTCTTTTGCAACTGTTCGCCCCAGTTGACAGAACGGCTCGTTTGCTGTCCCGTCGAGCTGCCGGTCGATCGATTTTTTACCAGCACTTCCACTTCCCCGTACCGCTTAGAATATTTCTCGGCTGTCTCAAAATCGCCGGGGTTGAAGAGGACATGAGTTGACAGAGCACTGGCGATCGCAGCTCCTTTTTTATCCCCATATAAATTATAGAGTTGATTGAGCGATTGAATCCCAACAATCGGCACGCCACCAGCAGAACGATATTCGTTAGCCCACTGATCCATTCTGTCGAACTTGAGAGACGGAAACTCGTCTAAGCAGTACAAAAATGGGTCAGAACGTACCCGACTCAAATTAGACACCACACATAAATGAATAGCAGCAGCTAACAGCGGCCCCACTACAGTGCGCCTTTGGTCATCTAATTTGAAAATAATGCACTTTTTGCCTTCTAAAGCAATCGGAATTGTGCTGCGACCAATAAATGCCCGCAGCAAATCTTTTTGAATGAAACTGGAGTAGGTTGCCTCTGCGGTTGCCTTGATGCCCGCCACAGTTTTTTCAGCATCTTTTGAACTTAATAACTGCGAAAAACTAGAGGCAATCCACCTGTCCATTTTGAGGGGATGACCGTCGGGTCGGTGAACGGCGTGGTCGATGCGCTTGACCAAATCTGGCAGTTGAATAATTGCGTACACAAAAGCTAAATCCGGGTAAGGACTGCTTTTTGCTAACTGCACTAAACCCTTCGCCATCAACTCGCCTGCTTTCTCAAAAAACTCATTGCCTTTACTCTCCCCCGGACTAGCATTTCGAGCAATAACTTGTCCAATTTCTGCTGCCATTACTGCATCTTGTGCATCTCTCATAAAATCCAGAGGATTGATAGTGTCGCTGTAAGCTTCCCCTGGTGCAAACACTTGCACATCGTAGCCATAGCGCACTGCAAGGGGTGCAAGCACTTTCATCTGGTCTCCTTTTTTGTCGTAAATAATTGCAGGAAAACCTTGCTGGAATGCACTTTCAACCATCCGGTCAATGACGCTGAATGTTTTGCCAGAACCCGGAGCACCAATGACTAAAGTTCCGCGTTCTGCGTGGGGAAACCAAACCGTCGGATTTGCACCTAATAGCGTTTGCAATCGAGCACTCAATCCCTGACAACCTTTAAACCAATAACTCGGCGTACCGCTCCACAAAGTAACGGGCTGCCGTTTTTTTTCTTTCATTTGCTTAAGGGCAGAGCCTGTGGCTGCCAATTTTTCTGCCGTCCCGCACAGCCGCCCGGAGGTAATTTTACCCTTCCCGTTTCCAACTAATTTGGAAGCAATAAGTAAGCCTGCCATTAGCCCTAACATTGCCAGTCCCTCTGGCTTCATAAACTGACCCAATAACCCGCCAAAATCGATGCTAGTTAACGAACGTTTAGGAGGTTGAACTGCCATTGGTATCAAGGTAGCTTTGTTAATTTTAGGCAGAAATTGCAAATTGTTCATTTTTTTTAGATATATAAAAACCTAAATGTTTCCGATAGCGGCTATCGCCTCAAGGGGGAGATCATGACAAAAATAGGTAAACAATGGTAAGAAGCAATAACGCGAAATCTCCAAGTAAGACAGTACAGAATTCTAGTGGAAAGTCCAACACGCAAAAGAACAAGAGTGCTGATTATTACGAGATAGATCCGGAGCTATTCAACAGTGATTACAACCAAACTCGCAAGCCCTCTTTGCCCTATGGAATCGTGATTAACGATAACCCAGCAGGTATTTTGCTCCCGAACGACCAGCTTGTCAAAGCGGAATGGCACGTAATGCCTAATGTTGAGGAATTGACAACGGTCGAACTAAGCGAAGAAGTGACAGGCTTACTGCTCCCAAAAGCGAGAATGCTGGTATTAGCTTTTGTGCCTGAGTACATCCGCTACAAAGATATTGAAGAAAATGGAGAATTAGCAGGTACTTTTATTGGGCTTTACGACGAATATCGCGATTCCCTCGATAAAAAGACGCAGGAAGTGTGTTCCGAACACGCTCTCATCTTTCTAAATCCCAAAAACCAACCCCTGCATCAGATACCGATTGTCGTCCGCTTCAAGAATGTAGCCCTCTGGAGCTTTAAGAGCGCTAGAGAAGAATTTTACCGCAATTTGGAACGGGCATTTGCTGATTGCTTTGGGAGAGATTACAGCGGTAAAAATGACAAGTGGCGCTCTTTGGGAGTGTTGAATGTCGAGTTTAGAGCTCTTAAAGAAGGGGAAGGCAAAAATAAATCGTTTTGCTGCAAAACTCACAGCATTACTCAGCCAACTGATGCTAATTTTCACAAGCTATTTCTCGGTCAAAAACCACAAAAGAAATTGATTTGGGGACTGCACAATAACATTGCTGGTTTCATTGAGGCTAGCGATGCCGGGTTGCCAGCTATAGCTGCTGGTGCGGAACCTGAAGTCCAGGCCTTGCCAGAAAGCGTAACTAACCGCAAAAATCGAGGTAAATTGTCACCCCCTCGCAAAATTGCACAAGTTGAAGGAGGAACAGACTCAGAATTAGAGGAACTAGATGAATTTTCCGAGGCTGCTGAGGTTGAAGTTGAGGTTGATTCAGCAGAAGATTTTGACTTCGATGAACCCGCAGACTACTAAACACTAACTACTGAAAAGCTGGCTGTCAGCAAGTTGATAGGTAAGGCCGTCGTAGCAAAATTGAAGCTGGCGGCGGCCTTCTTTGGAAAGCTGATTCACTCCTAGACAAGGCAAACCCTCGTGCGAGGAACTGTCAGCCTTAAACAAAGGAGTTTTCGGCGGTTTATGGGGGTCGAGATAAGCTGCAAATACTTCTGTTGGCATTTGACTTGAATCATTAGGAATTAAGTAGCCAACATAAAGGCAGCCTTTTGTACCGCACAGAGCGGAATTATTGAAATCATAAAGGTTCAGCCGTCCTACCGAGCCATTAACTTGCCACACTCGCATTCTCTTAATCGCTTCTGCCGCTGCACTTTGCCCAGCCGCTACTTTGAGTTCTGGAAGGCTGCTGTGTTCCTTTACAATTAGGGTTAAAGTTTCTTTTGGAGTGACTCGCAAAGCTTGTTGCCAAGAAGCGGGTGCAGTTGTTGCTGAACTAGAATTCGTGCAAGCAACTGTCCCCAATAATAGCGACAGGGCGGTAAAAACTGTCAAACCAATGCGAAACCAGTAACCAATTTGATTTAACCAAACCGGGGGGTTGACAATCTTTTGGGTGCCTGCTGTTTGTTGTTTAACTCTCTTTTGTTTAACCATTTGTTAGTCCCACCCTACAAAATACAAGAAAAAACAGGACACTAAAGCAGAAGAAAAAGACAATAAAAGAGAGATTGTTTTGCTGAGCTAAGCTGTTGTATGTCTAAATTTTACAGTCAATTTTTATGACTGACTTCGGGGAATACAAAACGACTCTACAATTTATATCCTGAACAGCTTAGAAGTCATATCTAATCAGTTGACATCGGAATTATTATCTCTCTCTTCTCTTTTTCTGTGTCCTCTGTGCCCTCTGTGGTTTAATCATTTCGATACAACCGAAATTGATATTAATGCCATAAAATCAATGGCTTCAACAATTAAAAACGTCCTGGTGGTACAATAGTCCGGACAGTTTTTATATGGCCCAATGGCTTAGGCTCTAAGACTTTGAGCCACTGTGGATAATTAAATCAATGTCAGCTCCACCCCTGACTTACATTTAATTCGACTTTCTTATGCTCCTTGCCCTGTAAAGCTTGTAGTATCGTTCCAAAAACTGTCCGGAGTATTGGTGGTAGAGAAAGTTGTTAGACTTGTTAATAACTTGCTTTTCCACCTCCTCTTTCCCCTGGTTCAATGGGAGAGCGCAGCCGTGCCAAGAGTAACTGCTACCCCCAAACCGATTAGTATTAGAAAACTTTGCTGCTTTCGCTTATGAAAAAGTCGAATTAAAAACCACATTCCCACCGAAAAAGAGCTGATGAACAGCGCCAGCTTGATACTCCAAGTAGCATTTAAAGTAATGCCGGAGCCGACCGAGTTGCTGATGCCATTGCTGTCACCAGAATTAGCTTGGCAATTGTCGCTGGTATTGTGGTTATAAAGCTCTCGAACTTTTTCCCCGTACTGTTTCAGAGAGTAGCCACCTAAAATGTTGGAATAGCTGGCATCAATTTTACTGCCAGAACCCCCAAAGTGTTTCTGTGCTACTCGCTCAATTAAGCGATCGCCCTTGAACACCTGCCCAGTTTTAGGGTCAATTTCCTGTTGGCTGCGGACTAAGTTCTCAGCTAGAGAATTTTGCAAGACTTTATCCTGAACAGCAGGAGGAAAATATTGGAAGAGTTCCTCTCTTGTAGGTTTTTGGCCTTTGTTGACGTTTAGGATAAAGTTAGGCCCCCCTGGAATTGAGCTGACAGCACGCTGCACGTCTTCCCGGTAACTCATCAACTGATAGCGACCGATCGCCCGCCCGCAGTTGCGAGATCCTTCGGTACAAACCATCTCGCCAATAGCTTCGTAATCGCCACTGGCTGCATTTTCTAAATTGGCGATTCCTTCGGAAAGCTTCGCTAACGCCTCCCCTAATGAAGCTACATCCACACCGTTTACGTAAGTTGCGGGGCGCGCGCACTCTCGCTTGGATTCAGGTAGAGGCTGAGTTGGTAAAGGGTTTTCTTTAGTTTGATTTGAACTCAGTGGCTTTGAAGGTTTTGTTTCAGATGCGACGCCTTTTGAACGCGAAATACTGTTAGAAGAACCGCCCTCCAATCGACCGACAAACATAGGCGAATTAACGCTGTAACTGAGAAACGGAACCGGGCCAATAATGTAAGGCGATTTGCCACAGGGCAAACTAAACCTGAAGTAGAGAGCCGTGTCAACAGTATCGCTGGTTTCTGACGGTTCCATTACCACTACTTTAAACACTTCCCCAAAAGGATGCCGGCCCGTCGGTTCCCAACCGGTCAAACAGCCAGAACCACCTCGCACTTCCTGGTATTTGCCGCTAATCCACTGCTTGCCTTCTAGCGGCCCTGTGGCGCGGCGACCGGCGTTTTCCATGTCGTCGAGTTCGATATAAGCGCAATCTTTCTCGCACGCTACCGCAAATCCTTCTACATCTGAACCGGAAATTGTATTAGAGCGTTTGCTTTCGTACCGACTGTAAATCATGTCAATTCGCATGATTGTGCTGCCAATAGACGCAATAGGAACAGGAAAATTAGAAAGGGGGACTTGACTCAGGAGTGGAATATTGCTGATGAGTTCCTCTGACCAGCCAGAGAACTGTTCTAAATTTACGCTATTAAGATTGGGAATTTGGGCTAGCGCAAACTCAGATAGGTCAATTTGGTTAAGTTTTGCCTGCGCTAGTTGCGGTACTTGTTTTACAGCTTGACCAATTGGTAATTGGTTGATGTTAGAGTTCACTCCGGCTATTTGAGAAGATAAAGAAGCAATTGGAGGAACATCGCTCAATTGAAATTGGCTAAGATTCGGAACAATTTCAGCCAAGTGACCGACAGTTTGCTTACCAGCTAAGGGAAATGCTGACAAGCTGATATTCTCTAAATTGATATCCCCTAGTGCCAATTGTTCAATTGCTTGCAAAGACAGAATTTCAGGTTTTACATCGTTAATGTCCCCCAGCTTCAAGATGTTGTCAACAGAAGTGCCGGCTTGCCAGCTTCGACCGCCAGAACTTCCAGAACTAGCAACCGCAGGCAGGGAACTAAAGGTAATCTGGCTCCAATCTGGCAGCAAAACTCTAGATTGTTCTTTTTCCCAAATTTTAGTAGGTAAGGGACTGGCGCTAGCAATTAATGGAAAGCTTAAGAAAGTAATGCAGATGAAAGCAAAAATTAGGCAGAGTGTACTGGCAGCTATTAAGGCAGAGCCTATCTGGCTTGATTTTTTTAACGGCTTGGGACTGTTCATGGAAATCCTCTGGATGTTAACTAAAATTAGGTAAAAAAAACTGCTCTATTCTTTCTAATTTGGAAAAACTTTAAATGGTTTTTAAAACATTACGAAAAATAGAGCAGTATTGCAGAAATTACCCATCAGCTAAATCTCCCTCTCCCCCTCTCCCCTCTCTCCCTCTCTTCCTCTACCTCTCTCCCTCTCCATTTTAGGAATTACCCAAAAACCCGGTCTTCCTATGTAATTCCGTCATTTTAGGTTGAACATGAGAACGAGAAACTGGGTTTTTTAGGTTGATGCGTCCTGGACTGCATTTCTCCATCTTCGCTTTTTTCTTTAATCAAGCTCCAGCTCAAGCTGTGGATTCGGGCGGACTGCTGAATCTGTCCAAGGAGTATCTGCTAGGTTGGACAAGTCATACACATTTTCTTGGTAAGCGTTGTCAAAATTACCTTGACGAACTTCTTTAGATGACGAGTAACCGACAGTCAAATCCGGTGTCGATTCGTAACCAGAGTTGTTATAGCCGGAATTAGGTTCAATCGATGAATTATGCATGGTTTTTATGAGTTTATGTGGTGAACAATTCCAATTTAAATCGCATCTAGTTCCTGCAACTTCATTCCTATGAGCGATTTTGTTCAGTAAAAATTACCCCCTCCACATGGAGGGGGCAGCTCTATGAAAGTTACCTAACGGCCATTTGTGACAAGTTAAGAAAAAGTGCAAATTGTCAAGGGGGTAGACAAAAAAAGGTAAAATAGGATGAAACCTTTACCGGACAAGCAGTTGAGCCATAATTAAACCAGTTATGAATAGCAAAAAACGAATCAACCGAGATCATGCAAAGAAAAAAAATAGTCCCCAAGTAGAAAATGAAGCGATTGCGAATCACCTGGAAGATTTATTAATTCCAGCAATGGCTGCCCAAAAAACTTTTTATCGCCAACTAAATTTAAGAGATAGAATTCTAACACTACCATTAATGATGGCAGCAATCCGCCAGTTTATTATGGCGAAATGTAGCAGGAGTAACAGAATTAACTAGATTATTAAATAGAGAAGGATTTTTATGGTGTGAGCCGTCTGAAATTAGTCAACAAGCATTATCACAAAGATTTTTAACTTTTCCCGCAGTTTTATTTGAAAAAGTATTTAAAGAATTACTGCCTCATTTTCGTCGGGAATGGTTGACTAGAAAATCGAGACCATTACCAGATAGTGTACAATTTGCCTTAAAAAACTTTGAAAATATCTGGATAGCTGACGGCTCAACCTTAGAAGCATTATTTCGTAAACTCGAAAGTTTATCAGATGTTCCAATTGGTCAATTATCCGGGAAAATGGGAGTAATAATAGACCTAGTAACTCATCTTCCTTTATAAATTTGGTTTTGGACAAACCCGAAACAAGCAGATACTAATTGGGAGGAAGACTTACTAAAAACAGTTAAGCCAAAAACCTTGCTGTTATTAGATAGAGGCTTCTATCACTTCGCTTTTTGGTCAAAATTAATCGAGCAAGAAATTGGATTTATTACTCGGATTAAGAAAGGTGCATCTTATCAAGTCGAGCGGGTATTAACCAATACTTATGATGTCAAAGACCAGATAATTAGGATAGGTGCAGGGACAAAAAAAACACCAGCGTTGACTATAAGATTAGTACAAATTCGCTCGAAAAAATCCTGGCGTTCTTATCTAACAAGTGTCCAAGAACCCGAAATATTACCCCCCTATGTAGTAGCAGATTTATATCAAAGACGCTGGCGAATTGAAGAGGCATTTTGCCTAGTAAAAAGATTACTAAATCTCAGCTATTTATGGACAGGTTCGTTAAACGGAATCAAGCTACAAATCTGGGGTACTTGGCTATTTTATGCGATTTTAGTAGATTTAGGAGATGCGGTTGCAGATGAATTAGGAGTGCCAATTGAACGTGTTTCATTAGAAATGATTTATCGGGGGATGTATCATTTTTCTGTGGCCTATCAAAAAGGAATAGCTTCTGACCTAGTTAAGTATTTTGCCGACGATAAAAATCAAGATTTAGGGATTGTTAAGCGACGACGAAAACCTCATGTCAGGCTCATTATTTCTCCTTTCCCTGGAACTCAAAGAAGTCCAGAACAATTTTTTTTTAATAATAAAGGAACAAATGGAGTCATATTTTAATTGGAGCAACAGGTAAAAAATGAGTAAAATTACTCATTGACAATAGTGCTTTTAGCTTAACTTGTGAGTAATGCCTAACGGCTCTCAGCACTGGGCTATTCTACGAAGTCGAGAAAAATGTCTTTTAAGAAAGTGACAAAGTGCGATCGCGCACTAAATTCTCTGATTTGTCAGTAATCGCGGTGTAAGAAACCGAATTCTAACCCGAGAGCGCGTTTCATCTAATAAAATTAATGCCCCTGATTCAATCTCTGACTCAAATTTATGCAACACTTCCACAATTAAACTCTCTCTATTGGCAGGCAGTACGCCTTGAATACGCACTTGCATTACAAGGAGTTAGCCGCGACTGAAAATGTCTTCTATGTCCCGTGAACCATGCAGAACACGAATTACATCTATTCCATTTTCAATTTCCCGGTAGAACACCACATAGTTCCCAATCGGAAAGCTGTGCAACCCAGCTAACAGTTCCTCACGCCTTCTGCCCAATCCTGGATTACGTGCCAAGGTTTGCAGTTTTCCTTCAACGCGATCTAAAAACTCGTCAGCCCGATCTAAACTATCATCAGCGATGTAGTCCCAAATATCTAGCAAATCCAGTTCAGCACGCGGGCGTTTAACGATCGTGGCCATTACTGCGGTTTCCTCCGCCGACGCTGCCGCGCTTTTGCCTTGATTGCTGGCATATCCAAGGGAGTTGCCTCACCGCTGTCTAGCCCTAGCTGAATCTCCTGTCGCAATTCCTGCAAGCGAGTTTGCTGGAATTGTTCCCGTTCTTTCAACAGGCGCAACCCTTCACGGATCACCTCGCTGGCAGAATAATATAGTCCGCTTGAGACTTTCTCTTGGACATACTGCTCTAACTCCGGTGTCAAAGACACGTTCATGCCTGAGTCCTCCTGTAATTTGGGCTATTCCATTTTGGGTTTAATAACAGGGAATAGCAGTTGTTGTTATTATTGTAATAAAAAACTAGCTCTTGTGTACAAGCGAGCTGAGAAATTATTAAAGTCACTCTCGCGATCGGTCGAAATGAACCAATCATGCTCCAAGTGGGTTTCCAACTAATCCGAATCTAGAATGATTACCTACGAATCTACAATGATTACCTACAGTTGACCTGGAGAGAGCGATCGTACCCAACATTTTGAGCAAGTTCATTTTTTCAACCGCGCTCGCGCTCACATCGCTGAAAACTTTTGGCTATTATGCAATGAAACTGCTAACTGCACAAGACATACTCCAGCGTTACTCAGAATACCGGAAATATTCCGCATTTTTTAATTGTTCAATAACTCCAAGCAAATCACTTGGTTTGGTGCGAGAACACCTCCGACTTTTATTACTTGCAGCTCTCCGGTTTCGTGGGAATATTGTGCTTTAACTTGGGCAATTGCTGCATCTAAACTAGATGCCTGAGCAATATACACCTTCTCAAGAGCACTTAGTACCCAAATAGGTTTGGGCCACTTATGTCGAGGTTGGAGAATTGAATAGTGAATCACTTGACCAGTATACTGAACAATTTGCTCGATCGCAGTTTCCGAACAAAACTCCCCCAAGTCTGACTCAATACATTGTTTGAGTTCTTTCGCAGGAATTTGCTCACAAACTGATTCTAAGAGCATTAATGTCGGTCTTGTCTGCTCTAATTGAGTGTGTTCCTGCACGACTAATGACTCTACGAAACGACTCACCTGGTTAATGATTGAGTCAAAATCTAGCTCCATCAATAAATGACCTAAATACTCCCTTAACAAATTTCTTAGCTTTTCATCAGAGATATTGATACCGCAGGTTTTCAGATAAACTGAAGGTTTATTACCCAAATTCCGACCGCAGCCAACTTCTCCATTAGCTGCATCTTCTGCTTCTATCAGTTCCATCAAGTGCGGATAACTGGTTGTATCATCTATTGTGGATTGGGGCTGGGAGGGAATTGAGTTACTCATCTGTCTGTCCTTAATGTTTCAAAGTAATTAAGATTGTCGGGTTCTTCAGGATCTGGACCGCAGTCTAGCAACCCCACTTTCAACTTTCTGTGACATCTCTCCGACAGCCAAGGACGGAGCTTCTAAGAATCACTTCTTAGATTTCCTAGTTATTCCCTTACGGGGTTTCGACTTTGACCTAGATTGAGACATCTCAACCCCTGGCAAACCGTCTGCATAGGCGCTTTGGATTCCCGACTGTCCATCGGTACTAATCAGAGTTATTCCTCTATTTCTGATGACTTGACTGCTAGCCACATCTCGATCTGTTGTGTATCCACAACTAGGACAACAATGAACTCTAACACTCAAATCCTTTCTCACCTCCGCACCACACTCAGGACACTCCTGAGAAGTCCCCCTGGCGCTCACTTCACCAAAGAATTTGCCACGCTTCCAACACACGTATTTGGTGATAGTTCGGAACTGTCCAAATCCAGCATCAAGCATCTGTTTCCCGAACATCCCTTTGGCAATAATTCGGTAATCCAAGTCTTCCATGAAGACCATATCACCTGCCCAGCAAAGGGCATGAGCTTGTTTGAAGTGAAAATCTTTACGGGTATTATCAATTGCGTGGTGAATTCTAGCAACTTTAATGCGCTGTTTCTCGTAATTTTTAGACTGCTTCTTTTTCCGAGTAAGTCTGCGTTGCAGCAATTTCAGCTTGCGGAGCATAACTTTCAAGAACTTGGGCGGTTTTACGATCACCCCGTCACTGGTTGCTAAAAACTTTTCAAGCCCAACATCTACTCCAATCGGATGACCGTGTGGCATTGGATTGGGAACACTGACATCACATTGGATGTTGATAGAAGCGTACCAAATATCCGCTTTATTAATTATTCGGACTTGCTTTACTACAAACCCCTGTGGGATTGGGCGATGCAGGTTAATTGGAATCAACCCCAATTTTGGTAAGGCAATATGTACTCCAGTCACAGGATTCTGCTTGAACTGGGGAAACAACAAAGATTTGAATTGCCCAAACTTCTTGAATCGAGGGAAGCCATGCCCAATTTTTTGAAATCCCTCCCATGCTCGGTGTAATTGCTTGAGCGCTTGCTGCAACACTTGGCTTGGTACTTCACCCAATCGGGGAAATACTTTTTTGGCACTTGGCAGAGCATTAAGCTGTTTTACTTCGTTAGGGAAGGTTAACTCAGCAGGCATGATGTATTCATGACTGATGGAGCATCTGTCAACCTGGCATTTCCGGCTATTGCACCAGTCCTTAATTTCCCGCAGCCCATAGTTATAGGCAACACGACAAATATCCATCCACTCTTTCAGCGCTTGCTTTTGATTGATATTCGGATAGATTCGATAGCTGTAATTCATGGTTAACATTCCACTATTTTAACATATATCGATATTCTTTCACTATTTTTATGAACGGAACTAATTATGAAACCTAATCCGCTAAACAAACAGAAAATATCAACCGCTATGCCAACTTTTTTAACCTCCGATAAACTTAACATAGCTCAGTTGAATGTTACACTTAAAACTCCTTACCAACTAATCGATACTGCTTTCAATCTTGAAACAGCCCTTCAACCATTCCAACAAGCAAAAATCATCGGTATAGACTGCGAAACAACAGGGCTTGACCCCTACCAAGCCAAAATTAGATTGTTACAACTTGCCATTCCTGACCATCCAGTAATCATTGTAGATTTATGGGCAATTGAACCGAGTTCCCTCGAACCATTACGCTTGCTCTTAGCGAGTCCTGCACTGAAGGTAGGTCACAACCTCAAATTTGAATGGCAAATGCTCGCTTTTGCCGGACTGGAACCATCCAAACCCTTTTTCGATACCTATTTGGCTTACCGAGTGCTGACGGCTGGACTAAAACGCCATTTGTCCCTAGAGGCTGTCACTGAGAATTTGTTGAAAGTAAAGCTAGACAAAACGCAGCAAGTTAGCGATTGGTCGGGAAACTTAACACTCGCTCAACTGCAATATGCTGCTACCGATGCTGCAATCTTACTCCCGCTGGCTGCTGCTCTGCAACAAAAACTGAAAGCTTCTAAGCTTTGCAAAACTGCTTTACTAGAGTTTGCCTGTCTGCCTGCGGTGGCTTCTATGGAACTCAACGGAATGCTTTTAGATAGAGAACAGTGGAGAGTTTTGGGAGTGAAGCTCTGTCATCAACGCGACTCTCTTTTAAAACAAATTAATTCGCAACTCCATCGACCTAACCCTCACCAACAAATCTCTCTGCTGCCGGAATTTACGGATACAATTAATCCTCGCTCTCCCAAGCAAGTTCTAGCGGCTTTGCAACAGAAAGGCATTCCTGTTACTTCCACTAACTCTCAATATTTAATTCCTTTGCAAGGCGAGTATCCTGTGATTCAAACACTGTTAGAGTACCGCAGCTTATCTACTCGTATCGACACTTTTACTCTGGGTTTGCCAGAACACATTCACCCGATTACAGGGCGCATCCATCCCAATTGGTTTCAGATTGGTGCTAGATCAGGACGGTTTAGTTGTCGAGAACCAAATTTAACGAATATCCCCAGAGATAAGGAAACCCGACAGTGTTTTAAAGCTGCACCCGGTTACGTCCTGCTCAAAGCCGATTACAGCCAGATTGAACTGCGGATCATGGCGAAGGTTTCGGGCGATCGCACGATGGTCAAAGCTTACTCCAAAGGGGAAGATTTGCACTCTCTCACAGCTTCCTTGGTGCTAGCAAAACCTTTATCTAAAATTACTGTCGAAGACAGACAGCTCGGCAAAATTATTAACTTCGGTTTAATTTATGGCATGGGAGTTACGAAATTTAAGAATATGGCTCAAGCAGAGCATGGAGTCACTTTAACGCTGCAACAAGCTTCACACTTTCGTAAGAAGTTCTTTGAATTTTATACAGGTATCAAACAATTTCACGGCAAAGTTCGGAGCGCCTGGAGCCGAGATATTCGAGAGAGTCGCACAGTCTTAGGCAGAAGGAGATTATGGTCAAAAGATACTAAACCGTTGCTTAATGAGATGCTAAATAACCCAATTCAAGGAATGAGCGCTGACATTACTAAACTCGCTCTTGCTCTCATTTTTTCACCTCTAAGCTGCACGGATGCTAAACTGATTTGTGTGGTTCACGATGAAATTTTAATAGAGTCTCCTATCGAAGAAGTAAAGCCCGTTAAAGCAATGCTTAAAAAATGTATGGTGAGAGCCGGGAATAAATTTCTCTCTCCGATTCCTTGCGAGGTAGAAATTAAGGTGACGGAAAGTTGGGGAGGATAAACCCGCCCGACCGCACAAAAAATCCCCTGATTGACATTGCTGCAAGATATCAGGGAGATCGAACTTGATATAAGTGATTCAAACCTAGCAGTTGGATCTCGCCTGAGCCGGCTCAGGCTGCTGAATGATGAAACCGCAGCGACATAAAGATGAACCGAATCACGAAGATGCCCGCCACGATCCAAGTTCCCCCAGACACTTCCTTGGCTCTACCTTGGCAGGTTTTCACAATCGGATAGGCAATAAATCCGATCGACAACCCTTCCGCGATAGAATACGTTAATGGAGTCAGGAAAATCGTCAGAAACGCTGGAATCACTTCCGACATATCATCCCAGGGAATTTCTTTCACCTCGGCCAACATCATCGCGCCCACAATCACCAGCGTCGGCGTCGTTGCAAAAGCCGGAATCGCTTTAAACACCGGAATGAAAAACACCGACAGCGCAAATAATCCTGCCACAACTAAAGCGGTAAATCCAGTTCGACCGCCTTCGGCAATGCCTGCGACCGATTCAATATAAGTCGTCACGCTCGACGTACCGAATATCGGACTGATTGTGGTGCCAATGGCATCTGCCATCAGTGCTTTATTGGCACGCGGCAGCTCGCCCGAAGGTCCAATATAACCAGCCCGCATTCCGACACCCGTTAACGTCCCGATGGTGTCAAAAATATCAACAAACAGAAACACAAATAGCACTGCAATCCAGTCAATAAAATTCTCGGAGTTCAGATTAGAAATGCCCAGAAATGCTTGACCAAAAATGTCTTTTGGCAGTTCCGGCAGCGCAAAAAATCCTTGAGGTGGGGGTGAAACCTTGAACAGCCAAGCCCAAATAGCAGTTCCCAAAATTCCAAATAGTAACGCACCTTTGACGCGCCGCACCACCAATCCGGCTGTAATCGCTAAACCCGCCACAGCCAGTAGCGTGTTCGGTTCTGCTAAGCTGCCAAACGCCGTTTTTGTGGCTGGATTTGCCACAATCAATCCGGCCCCCCCATTAACAACATCTCCTGACATCCCGATGTAGGCAATAAACAAGCCAATCCCACCTGCGGTTGCGTGCTTGAGCGACTTGGGAATTGCCGCGATCAATAACTTACGTACATCTATCAACGTCAGAAGGATAAAAATTAATCCCTGAACAAACACGCATGACAGCGCCAACCGCCAATCGATTTTCAGTCCGATTACAACTGAGAAAGCAAAAAAGGCATTCGTTCCCATTCCAGGCGCGAGCCCGAACGGGTAGTTTGCTAAAATTGCCATGCAGAAGGTTCCAACTGCTGACGCCACAGCGGTTGCTACAGCCAATTGCGAAAACAAATCTCCAGGCTGTTGTAGAAAAATCGCGTTTGACAGAATAATCGGATTGACGACTAAGATGTATCCCATCGTCATGAACGTGGTGATACCCGCGAGCGTCTCTGTTCTGAAATTGGTTCTGTAGAAATCAAACTGAAAGAACTCTGCCAGTGCTGCTTGCCAACCTGTGTAGGATTGCTTTGGTGGAATTGGTTTTTGAAATTCTAAATCAGCGCTCATGGTTTGGATCTGCTCCATTTAATTGAGATAGGAGTTAGGCGGTAAACGATCGTCCTAGACCCAATGCCGCCAATTCTTTGGGATAGGCGATCGAGCTTTTATCCCCGGCAATGTGGACTTCATCTTGCAGCGCGCGAGGTAAATCTTCGGGATACTGTTCTTCAACAATGTCCTTATCTTCGCCAAACACTTGATGGTTAAAGTCCAGCGTGTCTTGCAGCGGTGCATCTTTGTCAAAATTGCGGCTTCTCGGCACTACCCAAGCGAGTTTTGCGGGCTGAAACCGGACAGGCAGCATTTAGGATGTGTAACTGCCCGTTCCCAAAGGTAACGCTTAACTTCGCTGTGAACGGCAGCCACACTTCAAACAATCGACGCCACTAAAACCCAGGCGGACTCAGATGCTTTAGATTGTGCGGATAGTTGCTCACAGTGCTGACATCCCGCAGCGCGAAACCCGTGCGGTAGTCGCTCAACGGGATAATCTGGCACTTCTGGATTTCCGCGCTCGCCAAAGGATTCGGTTTGAACAAACGCAAAATGACTCACATCCAGAAAGCCTTCGACTTGACGACCTGTGGCAGCTTCGTGAGCTACGCTGGCTGGCAGAACCTGAATATAGTCTGGATCGTTCCATTCCTGAAAGTATGGAACCTGAATATAGTCTGGATCGTTCCATTCCTGAAAGTATGGAAAATGCACTCCTCCGTTATCCACGAGCCTTACCCACACTAAACCATAGCGTTCGGTGACAGCGTAGGTCGTCAATTTCAGCCGAGCGGGAATTGCGGCATCCAGTTGAGCGGGAATACGCGTGCATTGACCGCTTTTGTCGTAGCCGACGCCGTGATATTTGCATTGGAGTTCATCGTTCTCAACCCGTCCCAAACTCAGAGGAACACCGCGATGCAAACACAAATCCCGTGCTGTAACGATCCAGCTATCGGAAAGTCGAAACAGCACGAGACGTTCATCGAGCAGCTTTGCGGCAAACGGTCGATGCGTAACTTCATGCGAGAACGCGATCGGATACCCAAACGCCGCAAGGGCTTTCCAATCAGTTTCACTAAAGGTGCAGTTTCGAGGCCATACAAACGCAGAATTGCATGATCGTTCTTGTGTAGTGTGCATAATCCTGTATGCGAAATACCGCTGAAGCTTAAGATATTAGAAAGCTTACTTCTGTACGATTTACTACATACCCCTCTTCTGTCACTTTCGGCCTAAAATAATCCGGGATGCTTAGAGCATAAGACTTTTATCAAAAATTTTGATTGTCGGCATTCTGTTAGAAAATAAACGCTCAAATCCCCGCTCTATCTACAGTTAAAAATTTGGCTCTCACTTTTATTTTCCCAGAGTGACAGAAGAGGGGTAATCACTGTTAGTAACCAAGCGGCAAATATCGTTGGCAAGTTATCAAAAGGCGCTATTGCCATGCTGCCCCAAGCTGAATATAGCGTTATCAGGCAGGAGGGAGAATGTGGCTACACAACCAATGCTTTAACGTAAAGATTCAGGTCCAAAAAGACTTAAGTGGCGGCATCTGGTAAAATAAAAGAATGAAAAAGCCCGCACCCACCAGAGAGCAGAAAAAAACCGAAATCGAGCGGTTGAGCCAAGCTGAAAGAGTGGAAATGGTACTGGATCTGCAAAAAATTATTGCACAATTGCAAGAAAAACTAGCTATTGCTGCGGGCAAAAGTCGAACCACCAGTCAGACTTCATCCAAACCCCCATCAACGGCTCCGATCCAAAAACCCGATAAACCAACAGTTAAACCAGAAGCAGACCAAAAAAAGAAACCAAGCGGACAACCAGGTCTTGACGGGGAGAACCCGCAAAGGGTTTGGACGAGTACACAGAACCGAAATTAGCTCACCCCACATCTGTCTCAGGGCTTAAAGAATGGCTATGGACGGCTAGTGGAGAAGGATTCTGTTTGTTTCATGCGGCAAATACTTTTGTGACGTGTGGAAGTAGAAACCATGCTGGGTACAAAACTTGCAGGAGCCTTAAGCTCAGATGATTTCAGCGTTTATAATGTTGGGAAAGTTGCAGCCCAACAGAAGTGTCTGGCTCACTTACGACGGCATTTCAAGAAAGTGCTGGGACTTCCTGGCAACAATAATGCAGCAGTCCCTCAAATATTTCTGTCATTAATAGATGAAGCTTTTACCGCCCCTGAGTCCTGGCGAAAGACAAAGGATCGACTGTTATCGATCGCGGATTCATCCCTCCGATAGGCTGGTCGCTTTTTAACTATTCGAGGGGGTCTAGGGGATCAATAAGTCCCACACCATAATCTTTGATTTGGTGTTGGGATACATGGACACCCCCACACCGATTTTATCCGGTCAATCAGGCGTAAAATCGGTAGCAGGTATAGATTTATAGATTTGCAATTCTGTGTTAGACTTGATTGCATGACTCTGATCATGAACTACTGCTACCGAATTTATCCCGACGCCAGCCAAGAAGAAACGATGCTTCATTGGTTGGAAATTTCTCGCAAGGTTTATAACTACGCCTTGCGAGAAATCAAAGATTGGGTCAATTCGCGTAAATGTAGTTTAGATTATTGTTCGCTGGAGAGAGAATACATCGTTCCAGCCGACAAGCCATTCCCTACCTATTACGTTCAACAGAACGAACTTCCCAAAGCGAAGAAAACGTTCTCGTTGTTGGGCGAAGCCCCTTCTCAAGTTCTGCAAACTACTATTCGTAGATTGCATGATGCTTGGAATTATTTTCAGTCGCGGGGGTTTGGCTTTCCTCGCTTCAAGAAGTTTGGACAAATCAAGTCCATGCTCTTTCCTCAATTCAAAACCAATCCTATTACGGGATGGCAGATAAGCTTGCCCAAACTTGGGAAGATGCCTATCAACTTGCATCGACCTATCCCAGAGGGGTTTGTGGTTAAGCAAGCACGGATATTGAGGAAAGCTGATAGGTGGGAAGTTGTAGTAACAATTGAGTCTGATGTGTCGATACCTGACGCTCAACCGCATGGAGATGGGCTGGGTATCGACTTGGGATTGTCCAAGTTTTTGACAACCTCGGATAAAGAGTTTATTGCTAGACCCCGATTCCTGACATCCTTGTACCGCAAGCTGGAATTGCTGCAACGTAAGTATGCCAGAACGAAAAAGGGTTCTAAGAACCGTGAGAAAGCTCGAATCAAGGTTGCCAGATTCCACAACCACATCGCTAGAGTTCGGAAGGATTGGCAATTCAAACTGGCTAACCATCTGTGTACCAAGGAAGGTATTGGGATGGTCTTTGTTGAGAACTTGAACTTGAAAGCGATGTCCAGGGGGATGTTGAGAAAACATACCTTGGATGCTGCTTTTGGTCAATTTCTCAATCTGTTGGAGTGGGTCGCCAAGAAGCATCAAATCTATTTTTGTCGCGTCAATCCAGATGGAACGTCTCAAACTTGCCCTAAGTGCAACACACATACGGGTAAAAAAGAGCTTTCCGAACGAGTTCATAAATGTGGTGAGTGCGGATATCAAACCGATAGAGATCACGCAGCATCCGAAGTTATTAGGTTGCGTGGTTTAGAACTCATTAGTACGCAAGGACTTTGCGGAATAGAAAATGCCTATGCAGTCGGTCTGCCGGGGATTGATGAAAGTCAGTCGCCGTCAGAGGCGAAATCCCGCAGGGGAAGAACTAGGAAATCTTCCAACAGTGATGTTGGGAAGCCCATACCATAATCTTTGATTTGGTGTGGGAGGATGTCACATTTTGCGCTATAAATGGAAATTGCAACAGCATCAAGCACGCTCCGAACACAGCTTTAAGTTTTAGGAGAATTTTCATGGCAACGCAAAACCAATCTCAAACCTCACAGCAAAATTCAGCTAGCGACGATCGCCCTGAATCTCGGCAGCCGATCCGCACTTCTGAAGATTGGGAAAAACCAGAGCTCGAAGAATTCGATTTGTGTTTGGAAGTCACCGCCTACATCTACAACCAGCAATAGCAGGAAATAACTATCATGCTTTTGTTGATAAAACACTCAATTCTGAGGATTGGGCTGGCAAGTGCTGGAATCACGATCGCAGCTTGCTCTGTCGCTCCCCCAAATACGGCTACTGTTGCCCCTACTGCTGCCCCTACTGCTGAAGCATCCCCCGTTCAAGCAGTATCTCCAAGCAGCACGGCTCAGGGGTTCAAGCAAGCAACGGTCGCGGAAGGGTTAGAACGCCCCTGGGGCATGGCATGGCTGCCCGATGGCAGTATGTTGATTTCGGAAAAAGCAGGGCGACTGCGGTTGCTGAAAAATGGGGTGTTGGAACCAACTCCGATCGCGGGCGTGCCGTCCGTGATGTCATCAGGCCAAGGTGGATTGATGGATGTTTCCATTCACCCTCGATTTGCCGAAAATCGATTTGTGTATCTGACTTACGCCTCGGGCACCGCCGATGCGAATCGGACTCGCATTGCCAGAGCGAGATTTGACGGCAAAGCTTTGCAGGATTTGCGCGTCATCTTCGAGGTGTCTCAAGTCAAGTCGGGTACGCAACATTTTGGATCGCGCATCCTGTGGCTGCCGGATGGCACCATGTTAGTCGCGATCGGAGATGGCGGAAATCCACCGGTGCAGCTAGAAGGCGCTCTGATTCGGAAGCAAGCACAGAATTTAGGCAGCCGTCTGGGCAAAATAGTGCGGTTAAACGATGATGGTTCAATTCCTCGCGATAATCCCTTCGCAACAAATGCCAATGCAGATCCGGCTATTTGGAGTTACGGACACCGCAATATTCAAGGGATAGCCTTCGATCCGGGAACAAAACGAGTTTGGGTAACGGAACACGGGGCGCGCGGCGGCGATGAATTGAATCTAGCTGAAGCGGGCAAAAACTATGGATGGCCGCTCGTCACCCACAGTCAGGAGTATGCAGGCGGCGAGATTTCACAGGAGCGATCGCGCCCCGGTATGGTAGATCCAAAAGTCGTTTGGACTCCGGCAGTGGCTCCTTCTGGACTGGCATTTTATACTGGCGATCGTTTTCCTGCTTGGAGGGGCAATCTGTTTGCCGGGGGCTTAGTTTCTCAAGACGTGCGGCGGATCGAGCTCGATGCAGCAGGAAATGTCCTCCGCCAGGAAGAAATTAGCATCGGGCAGCGGGTGCGGGATGTGCGGCAAAGTCCAGATGGGTTGCTGTACGTTCTCACAGATGACTCGAACGGTAAATTGATTCGGCTGGAACCGACTAATAACTGAGGTCGATTTGATTCTGGCTGCTGAATTCTGAATTCAGAATTCTTATTTTTAACGGATTTTGATAGATGATCGTGAGAATTTTGGGAGCAGCGGCGGGCGGGGGATTTCCCCAATGGAACTGTCATTGTCGGGGCTGTGAAGCGAGTCGATCGGGCCGGGCAACAGCGCTAACTCAATCATCGATCGCAATTCGATCGAACGGCGGGGATTGGTTTTTAATTAATGCTTCGCCGGACGTGCGCCAGCAAATTGAACTAATGAGAGCGCACAACTGTTTTGCTCCGCAAAACGGGCGCTCGCTGCCTTTTGCTGGCATCATTTTAACGGATGCTGAAATCGACCATACGACTGGGTTGATGTTGTTGCGGGAATCATCGCATCCTTTAAAAATTTACAGTTCAGATCGAGTCAAATTCGCCCTGACAACCGGCTATCCATTATTTTCGACACTGCAAAATTATTGCGGTGTCGATTGGTCGCCTCTAGATGCTGCCATCTCGCTGGCATCGGATCTGGAAGTCGAGGCTTTTGCACTTTCGACAAAACCGCCGAAATATATGCAGAACGAAGATCGATCGCCGGATGAAGTTTGGGGCGTAGGATTGACAATTCGCGATATCAGCACTGGTAAAACTCTAACTTATGCACCCGGATTGGCGGCGATCGACGAGACAATGCAGCGCCGTTTAAATGCCAGCGATTGCATCGCGATCGACGGCACGTTTTGGACTGATGACGAACTTCCAGCCTTAAGTGTTGGAGCGCGATCGGCACTGCAAATGGGACATTTACCTTTATCGGGAGAGCGAGGCAGTTTGCGGCAGCTTGAAGGACTAACTGGGTCGCGCAAAATTTTAGTTCATATCAACAATACCAATCCAATTCTAATTCCAAATTCTCCTGAGCGACAAGCAGTTGAAAGTCAAGAGGTTGAAATTGGTTGTGATGGATTAATGTTTGATTTGTGATAGGGCAATCATAAATGATTCATAAATTTTTTACCCCAAAAATTCCCCAAACTCGCTCGATCGGGAGTAAGAACTTCACAAATGATTTTCCGTAATGCCAGCCTTTTTTATTAGGTCGAGCGAGCGGAGGCGAGATATAGCAATCCTGAAAATATGCAATGATAAATTCATCACAAACTAGATCCGCTCGAACCATGCAAGAATTATTGTCACCGATTGAATTCGAGAATTTGCTGCGCCAGCAACACCACCGCTACCACCACCTGCACCCGTTTCACCAACGCATGAATGCAGGAGAATTGACTCCAGAAGAAGTTCGGCGCTGGGTAATTAATCGCTTTTATTATCAACGCAATATTCCGCTTAAAGATGCTGCAATTTTATCGAATTGTTCCGATCGAGAAGTGCGGCGCGAGTGGATTCAACGCATTATCGACCATGACGGCCGGAATATCGATCGCGACGTTAGGGGTGCGGAAGCAGGAGGAATTGAAGCATGGTTGCGATTGGGTGAAGCGGTGGGACTGTCGCGCGATCGACTGTTGGACGATGGAAATGTTTTGCCCGGAGTGCGATATGCTGTCGATGCTTATGTCAATTTCTGCAAGACTAAACCTTGGATTGAAGCGATCGCATCTTCGCTGACAGAGTTGTTTGGACCTGATGCAATTCGCGATCGATTGGTTGCGTTGGAAAAATACTATTCATGGATCGATCCGAGTGGATTTGATTATTTCCGAGTGCGATTGCATCAAGCCCCTCAAGATGCTCGCTACGCACTGAATTTAGTGGTGCAAAACTGTCAGACTGTTGAGATGCAACAGAAAGCTGTTCGGGCATTAATTTTCAAATGCGATCTGTTGTGGAGCCAGCTTGAAGCGATCGAACGAGGAGACACTCGTCCCTCAGAAACATGAGGGGAGAGGGGAAGAGGGGAAGATTTTAGATTGGGGGATTGGGGGATTGGGAGATTGGGACAATTACTAACTGTCAACTATCAACTATCAACTGTCAACTATCAACTGTCAACTATCTTGAAAACTAATGAATGGTAACAGTTATCCCTATCTTGCTTGTGGAGTGCGGCTGTTTTGGGATGAGATCAGGCAACAGCATTTTCTCTTGTTTCCCGAAGGCGCAGTCAAACTGAATAAAACGGCTTGGGCAATTTTAAAACTGTGCGATCGCCACCATACGACCGACGAAATTATTGCAGAGTTATCCGCGCAGTTTGCTAGCCCCAATGTAGAAGCAGATGTCCGCCAACTAATCGCTCAAATTTCGCAGCGAGGTTTTTTAAATGAATGAAATTGCGCTACCTTTTAGCTTGGTTGCAGAGTTAACCTATCGCTGTCCTTTGCGCTGTCCTTACTGCTCGAATCCGATAAATTGGAGCGATAATTCTTACCAGCAAGAACTCCAGACAGAGGATTGGTTGCGAGTAATCCGGCAAGCTCGAAAGTTGGGTATTTTGCAGTTGGGGCTGACTGGTGGAGAACCTTTGCTACGCAAAGACTTAGAAATATTGGTGGAAACCGCGGCCGAGTTAGGACTTTACACGACATTAGTTACGGCCGGAACTTTACTCACAAAAGAACGGGCGGCAAATTTAAAAAACCTGGGTTTAGATCACGTTCAAATTAGCATTCAAGATAGCCTCGCGGCGCAGTCCGATCGCATTGCCGGAACGCGATCGTTCGACCAAAAAATCGCTGCGTCTCAACTGGTAAAAGAGTTAGGTTTGCCGCTAACATTGAACTTTGTTTTACACCGTCAGAATCTGGATCGCCTTGAGGAAATGCTATCGCTGGCCGAGATGTTGCAAGCCGATCGCGTTGAATTAGCAAACACTCAATACTACGGTTGGGCGCTGCACAATCGGGATGCTTTATTGCCGACTCGCGAACAGTTAGCCCGCGCGGAACAAGTGGTGAAAGCAGCTCAACAAAGGCGCAAAATTCCGATGGGAATTCTCTATGTTATTCCAGATTACTACGCTCAATATCCCAAACCTTGCATGGGCGGTTGGGGGAATCGGACGTTAATTATTACTCCCAATGGCGACGGTTTACCGTGCCAAGCGGCAATGGCAATTCCCGATATTGAGTTTGGCAATATTCGCGATCGCGCGCTTGATTGGATTTGGTTTGAGTCTGCGGGAATGAATCGATTTCGCGGCACGAATTGGATGCCGGAACCTTGTCAGAGTTGCGATCGTAAAACCTTGGATTGGGGTGGTTGTCGCTGTCAAGCATTTCTGTTAACCCAAGATGCACGGGCTACCGATCCTGTTTGCCATCTTTCACCCCAACACTCTCAAATTCGATCGGTGTTAGATAGATTGTCCGTGCACAAAGAAGATTTTGTCTACCGCGATCGATCGGCAGGAACAAAAGGATTTAATTAAAAAGGGACAATCTGGAATTGCAACCTCTATTAATCTAATTTAAAACAGAATGGCGATCGCCATTCTTCCACCGCTTAAACAATTCCGGCGTCACCAACTTTTGCGTAAAAAAGATTGTCTCCAAAACTATCAACAATCCAAAAATAATCAACCGCATATCTCTCAAAAATTGTGCCAACCCAACCGGCAATTTCTGAATAGTAGCCAATCAGCCATCTCCGAATCAAACATGGATTGATTTGAATTTCAGCTAGCAATGCTGCAAAAAGAAGCAGAGGAACTAAAGAAAAAATAGCTAACTTTAATACAATTGAGGGATATTGTTGGCGGCTGCTTGGCGAACATCCGAGTTTGGGAGTTTATCAGTTGGTTGTGGAAGTCGAAGGAGATTGAAGGGAATTGATAGCTATATCACACCGATGTATTGTATCCCACAATGGTTTTAAGCAATAGCGAGATAAATGCGTCCGAAGTAATAAGAGTAAGATGCGAATACTTCTCTTGTTTGCACCGTACCATCTAATGCGGCAGAAATCTTGGAATTGATTTTCGGTCCCAATAAAACCCTGCTATTGCTGTCGATCGTACACTCAACTTTTCTCGTAAGCAGGTGGCCGATACTCGAATAATTCTTGCTCTGCCGCCGCAAATTTAGACCCATCCCTCCCAGAAGCAGGCCGAGCAAAGGACGCTTTGTTGCGAATCCCCTGGATATCTTCAGAAGAACGCTCAGACGATAGCACAAACTGAGTTCTCTGATAACGCAGATCGGCCAATTCAATTTTACCAGGTCGCCCTTCACAATAAGCTCGCTGGGCACAGCGTTTAACTGCGATCGCAATTTCAGCACTCGTTGCTCCGGCATAATCAGATAGTAGCAAATACCACTGTCTGTCGCTCCAAAGATTCTCTTTTCCTTCCCCAAACTGCTCTGGGAAATACTTAGCCAAATGCAAATTGAAAATCTCATAGCGAGCGCCGCTGTGCGGCAAATCCACAAACCAGATTCCGCCGTCGTCAAATCTGCGGATAAGTTCAGCCGGCAGCATTTCTAAGCGGTTAACAGTAGCTAACATTAACACGGGGCTTTCATGCTCCTGCATCCATGTGAGCAATTTCTGCGACAGCCGCCTAGCTACACCGCCATCAGCATTTGATGCCCAGCCAGAAAAACCCTTGTCAAAATCGTCAAAGAACAACACGCAGCCGCCCAAATTATCGGCTGTATCCAGCATTTTGTTGAGAGCGCGATCGGGATTAGAAGAACCTAGAATATTGCCCCAACTTGCTGCTAAAAGCGCATAACCTAATTTCTTAGCAGCTAGCTTTGCACTCAAACTTTTGCCCGTCCCCGGCGGCCCCCACAGCAGCATTCCTTTGGGGGGTCTGAGGTGATATTTCTTGGCATCAGCTTCTGACAGCTTTACGACTTCGCTCAAATAAGCGTCTAATAAATCTAAACCGCCAGCATGAGGCACGTCTGGAGAAGCAATGAACTCCAACCCCTGGTCTCGAAGTTGCGATATTTTATGCTCTAATACCAACTGTGCGATTTGGACAACTGAAGCGGTCACAGAGAGCGATCGATCTAACACTAATTCAATTTCAGCCTGTGGCAGCCCTAGACTAGAAACAGCCAGCCGTTTTTTAGCAGCTACCGCATCTGAACCAAAATCAAGGGAACAATTGCGATCGCAAAAATTATCTACAAGAACTTCGACTTCAAAACGATCGGGTAACGGACATTTGAGTAGAGGAATTAATGGACTTAGCTTTGATGGCAGTTGGATGTACTCACCCAGCAGTACCCAATATTGGTGGGCCCAACGCCCTTTCAGTTCAAAGAATGCGTTAGCCAATTGAGAATAACGGCGGATAAGAGGCTGTTCGCTACTCTCTGATTCCAAAATATCCTCTAACAAAAAGATACCGGGGCAGTCATTTTCCAGCAGAAATTGCAGGACATCGCTTTCGACAGATAGCTCAGTTTTGCAGAGGACGCATTCACTATTATACATCTCTGAAAAAGCATCTGAAACGCTTGTCATGTTTGAGTGAAAACCTAAATTTGGGAGATGTTTATCGAAACACTGCACCTGTTGAAGAGTTGACTGCACCTGTTGAAGAGTTGACTGCACCTGTTGAAGAGTTGCATAGCCCGGATTCCAATAATAAACAGGTAAACAACACTCATTAGCGTACTGATGAAATGATGACAAGATTGTTTGGCGATCGGCACTGTAATATTCGAGGGCAATAATGGGAGTTTGAATAACTCTTAAGTTAGACCAGTTATTGGAAATCTTCATGCGTTATACACCACTACTTACAGGAGATTTAACATAAAATTTAACTAATGTAATTAAAATTTAACTTCCTGCTAATGAGCGAAATTCTCCCCCTCAACTGGAGGGGGTAATTGTGCCTAACGGCACTCATAAATTGATGTTATGTAAGTTAAATTGTCAATCATGGCCACAACTAAAAAACAAACAGCAGCCACTCCAAATCGCTCTCAGTCACCAGTGCCTGCTAAATCTAAACCGCCCGAAAAACAGAACAGTCAAACAGTCGGCAGTAACAATGGAGCTAAATCAAAACCTCAACTTAACCTCAGCTCCGAGCAACTTGCTGTCGAGCTAGTCAAACAGATTCGCAATACAATTCATAAGAAGTACGGTGTGACAATTCAGCGTCGCGATAGCCGTATTTCGACAAAGGTTGGCCACGCAATTCGCGAAAAACTGGGATTGGATATTCAAGCTCAGTTGAATAAGCGCAACGGTAATGGCAATGGTAAAAAGTTCGACTGGCAAGAGTGGAACAATACTGTAGACATCTCCGAAAACAATCAAAGCCTCTGTGTAGTTAAGTTCTAGGACGTAAATGTAATCCTCGTAAATTAGCTA
>NZ_JAUBVD010000070.1:0-30326 GCF_036705675.1 Microcoleus sp. AT8-A3 | reverse complement strand
TTAAATAACTTACAATTTTAGTTTTTATTGTGGGATGGGCGTCCCGCCCGTCATTAGTGGACGGGCGGGACGCCCATCCCACTTTCAAGAGTGGAAGTTATTTAACTCTCATTCCTTAGTAATCAGGATGAAATCACATTCTCCCCAACTCATACCATTTGAGATTTGAGATTTGAGATGGGGAATAGTTGATTATGTATGGGTTTCCAGCTTGTCTACAGTTGCATTCATTTTTTGAACTGGTATCGCTAACGGCGTTACGCGGTGCTAGTGCTAGAAAAGCAGGAATCTCAAAACGCTCCCCTCTATCTATTTTTATTTTCTAGAGCTGCGAAATCACCTGTGGCTGAGATAAACTGATTTGGAAGTAGAGCGCGCGTTTTGCAAGTTGCCTCTGTGTAACCGAGACACTGATACTGCAACCTGCCCTCAGCCACAGCAAAATAGATGCCTAAATTAACTCTACATTCTCCGATTTCCATTAACAGGGCGTCTAAAATCTAAAATCAAAAGTGAGCAGCAAGGACAAACCGATGGCGAACTCAACTCTTGGCCTAGAACATCAACTTTACGATTATCTGTTATCTATTTCTCTGCGGGAGCCAGATATTCTCGCTTCACTACGGGAAGAAACGGCTAAACATCCTATGGGGATGATGCAGATTGCTCCCGAACAAGGTCAGTTTATGGAGCTCATGGTGCAGCTTATGGGAGCGACCAAAACCTTAGAAATTGGCGTTTTTACTGGTTATAGTGCGCTGTGCGTAGCTTTAGCACTTCCTCCTAACGGTCAAATTATTGCCTGCGATGTCAGCGAGGAATATACTACGATCGCACGACGCTATTGGGAAGCAGCAGGCGTGGCTAATAAGATTTCTTTGCAGTTGGGCCCAGCAATAAATACTCTCGACAAACTAATAGCCGAGGGACAAGCTGGAACCTTTGATTTTGCCTTCATCGACGCCGATAAAGAAAATTATGAGGCTTATTTTGAGCGATCGCTGCAACTTGTACGAAATGGCGGTTTAATTGTAATTGACAATGTTCTGTGGTCTGGACGAGTTGCCGATCCTCAAGTACAAGACGAAAGCACCCTCGCCATTCGTAGTTTCAACGACAAATTGCGTAACGATCCCAGAGTTACTCTCAGTGTTGTCCCCATTGCTGACGGGCTGACTTTGGCCCTGAAGCGCCGTTGGGCTACTCTGATGGAACCTGAACAGAATAATTAAAGAGTTATTTGCGGTTTGTGGTGGATTTCTAAGGATTTATACAAAAGCTATGAAGAAACCCGATTTCTGAGTGAAGCTTCTGAGATAAAACGGATATTTTTTTTCATAAACCCCGTTTATGCGTTCAGAACTGTTTTTATTTGCTGCAAACCGCGAAGAAATAACAATTTAAGAATATTATATCTAAACAACGTAATTAATTGATTTGAGGCGTAACTTCGGGTGTCTAATTTACAACTAAAATTACCAATTCACGAAACTTTTCAGTGTACTGTTCAAGGCGAAGGTTACTGGACGGGGACTTTAGTTGATTTTATCAGATTGGCCGGTTGCCCTGTGCGGTGTCCTTGGTGTGACACAGGGTACGAAAATGGGGGCAAAGGTTTGCCGTCTGTGCCGCAGTCGATCGCACAATTGCTCGCTCAATTGCAGTCTCCGAGGGTGGTCATTACTGGTGGCGAACCTTTTATACACCGGGATTTGCCTGAGTTAGTTGAAGCTTTGTTAGAAGCTGACAAGCAGGTGAGTATTGAAACTTCGGGTGCTTACTGGCAGGATGTTTCCCCGCAGGCTTGGATTACTCTTTCTCCGAAGGAACACGTCAATCCTAAATATCCGGTGCAAGAGCTTTTCTGGACTAGAGCAAATGAAATTAAGTTGGTGGTTAGCACTGGCGAAGAAGTTGCATTTTATCACAAGCATTTGGAAAATAATGTGAATATTCCGGTTTTCTTGCAGCCAGAATGGAACTCAAAAAGTTCAGCGATTCCAATTATTTTGGAATTGCTGAAACAAAATCCTAGTTACAGGCTATCTTTGCAAACTCACAAATTTATTGGTGTGCAATAATTTGATATTTTAGCCAGAATTATTCGTCAGGTGGGCGGTGCAGAAGGGGGAGTGCATCGCCCTACAATATGTGGAAATATGTGCTAAAATTAAAGCAGCAATTTATGATAATCTGAACGTAATGGAAACAACTACGGAAACCCTAATGGGAAAAGTGATCGCAACCCTAGTAATTACGAATCGGCTGGATGAAGGGAAAGCAGAAGATGGTCTGATTCCCATCGAGCAAGTCAGGTATGTTACTCTAGAAAATGTTTTGGTGGATACGGGCGCGACAACTTTGTGTTTGCCTAAAGGTGTCATCGCCAGATTGGGTTTGAAAATTCTCAAGCAAGTAGTTGTGGAAACAGCCACGGGTATTAGTGAGGCGAGGATTTTTCAAGATGCCAAGATTTCTCTGTGCGGGCGCGAAGGGACTTTTGAGTGTTTGGAATTGCCAGAGGGGAAAACTCCACTTTTAGGGGTGATTCCGATGGAAGCGCTGGGAATTGAAGTCGATTTGAAAAATCAAAGATTGAAGGTTTTGCCCGACGGGCCGACGGAAACTTATTTGACTATTCTTTGATATTCTTGAGTTTGGATGCCAGCTATTCGATCGGCAGCGCTAAGATGGTTAAGCACTGTTTTGCACTACTCTCATGTCCCAACGCGCCGAAACCTCAAACAGCCAGCCAAGTGCATCCCGCAACGGGCATAATGTGACGAATTCTCACTCTCACAACCAAAATACGATTCGGGTTCGCGGTGCGAGACAGCACAACCTGAAAAATATCGATCTGGAACTCCCGCGCGATCGCCTGATCGTTTTTACTGGCGTCTCCGGTTCTGGTAAGTCTTCCCTGGCTTTCGATACAATTTTTGCCGAGGGACAGCGCCGCTACGTCGAGTCTCTCAGCGCCTACGCGCGCCAGTTTTTGGGACAGTTGGACAAACCGGATGTGGACGCGATCGAAGGCTTGAGTCCGGCTATTTCGATCGACCAAAAGTCAACTTCTCACAACCCGCGATCGACTGTTGGCACTGTTACAGAAATTTACGATTATCTCAGATTACTCTACGGCAGAGCCGGCGAACCGCACTGTCCGATTTGCGATCGCTGCATTGCGCCGCAGACAATTGATGAAATGTGCGATCGAGTCATGGCACTTCCCGACGGCACTCGCTTTCACCTTCTGGCACCAGTTGTGCGCGGAAAAAAAGGCACTCACCGCAAATTATTGTCGAGTTTAGCTGCGGAAGGATTTATTCGCGTCAAAGTTAACGGAGAAATTTTAGAACTTTCGGAAAATATCGAATTAGATAAAAATCATACGCACAATATCGAGATAGTTGTCGATCGGTTAATTAAAAAACCCGGTTTAGAAGAACGTTTAGTTGATTCTCTGGCAACTTGTTTGCGCCATTCTGAGGGAATTGCGATAGTTGAAGAGTTACCGAGTGATGAAAATTCCGAACCACAGGGGCCGATCGTATTTTCCGAAAACTTTGCTTGTCCCGAACACGGCGCAGTAATGGAAGAACTTTCACCCAGGTTATTTTCTTTTAATTCGCCCTACGGCGCGTGTCCGAACTGCCACGGTTTGGGGAGTTTGCGGACTTTTGCGCCGGAGTTGGTAGTTCCCGATGAGAAAGCACCTCTTTATTGTGCGATCGCGCCTTGGTCAGACAAAGACAATTCCTATTATCTCTCTTTGCTTTGCAGTATTGCTGATACTTGCGGGTTTGATATCGACACTCCTTGGTATCGATTAAAGCCCGAACACCAGCGGGTAATTTTGTACGGCAATGAACAAAAGCGCAGCGGAGAAAGTAAAAAGCGCGACGGCAACACTGATTTTAGGAGAGATTTTAATGGCGTAATTTCCATGTTGCAGCGCCAGTACGACGATACTGGTTCTGATTTGATTAAGCAGAAGCTGGAACAATATCGGGTCGATCGCTCTTGCGAGGTTTGTCACGGCAAACGCTTGAAACCAGAGGCGCTTTCGGTGCGGTTGGGACAGTACGGAATTGTAGATTTAACCAGTATTTCGATTCGCGAATGTCGCGAACGAGTAAATAATTTGGGATTGAGCGATCGGCAATTCCAAATATCCGATTTAGCCCTGAGAGAAATCAAAGCAAGGCTGCAATTTTTGCTCGATGTCGGGTTAGATTACCTGACTTTAGACCGCGCCGCAATGACGCTTTCTGGCGGAGAAGCCCAGCGAATTCGGCTGGCGACTCAAATCGGTTCTGGTTTGACAGGAGTGCTCTATGTTTTGGACGAACCCAGCATCGGACTCCACCAAAGGGACAACTTTCGCCTGCTGCAAACCTTAACAAAATTGCGCGATTTAGGCAATACTTTGATTGTCGTAGAACACGATGAAGAAACCATGCGAGCGGCCGATCACATTGTCGATATCGGGCCCGGCGCTGGCGTACACGGCGGCAAAATTATCTCGCAAGGAAGTTTAGAAAATTTGCTGGCGGCCGAAGAATCTTTGACCGGGGCTTATTTGTCGGGAAAGCGAGTAATTGAAACCCCTAATGAAAGGAGAAAAGGCAACGGCAAAGCTCTCTCAATCATAAATGCGACGCGCAACAATTTAAAAAATATCGATGTCGAAATTCCCCTCGGAAAACTCGTCTGCGTGACGGGGGTTTCCGGTTCGGGAAAATCCACTTTAATCAATGAATTGCTGTACCCGTCGCTGCAACATTATATCACAAAAAAAGTGCCTTTACCACCCGATATGGACGCCCTCAAAACTAAAGGGGAACGCTCTCTAGAGGATGTGGTTGATAAGGTAATTGTAATTGACCAATCTCCCATCGGTCGTACTCCGCGCTCTAATCCCGCTACTTACACGGGAGTCTTTGATGTGATTCGGGATTTGTTTGCCGAAAGCATTGAAGCGAAGGCAAGAGGTTACAAAGCGGGCCAGTTTTCTTTTAACGTGAAAGGGGGAAGGTGCGAAGCTTGTGGCGGCCAGGGCGTGAACGTGATTTCGATGAATTTTCTGCCGGATGTTTACGTGCAGTGTGAGGTTTGCAAGGGTGCACGGTACAACCGAGAAACACTGCAAGTTAAGTACAAAGGCAAGTCGATTTCTGATGTTTTGAACATGACTGTCGAGGAATCTTTGGAAATGTTTAAAAATATTCCCAGGGCGGGCGTCAGACTGCAAACTTTGGTTGATGTGGGTTTGGGTTACATTCAGTTGGGACAGCCGGCGCCGACGCTTTCTGGAGGGGAAGCGCAGCGGGTAAAATTGGCAACGGAACTGTCGCGCCGCGCTACTGGGAAGACGCTTTATTTAATCGATGAACCGACGACTGGTTTGTCGTTTTATGATGTTCACCATTTGTTAAATGTGCTGCAAAGGTTGGTGGATAAGGGTAATTCAATTTTGGTAATCGAACACAATTTAGATGTGATTCGGTGCTGCGATTGGGCGATCGATTTAGGGCCGGAAGGGGGAGATAAGGGCGGCGAAATTATTGTGGCGGGAACGCCGGAGGATGTGGCGGCAAATCCTCGTTCTTATACTGGGAAGTATTTGCAAGCGGTTTTGCAGCAGCATCCTTTGGGGGAGGCTGTAGCCGTTAGTTAATTCTCACTAAAGCACCTAACCTTCGATGAAGGGAAATGCTGATGGGGAGTAAGAAAGATGTAGGCGATCGCCCTCCACCCCAAAACGCTGCGATCGCAACCCCCATAATCGAAAATCAAGGTAAAATCCAAAATTGCGTTAAGAGGCGATAATGGAACCTCTGAGCTACCGCCCCTGAGCTACCTATGGTGGAACTATGAATGCAGTCGAAATCGAAGAAGCAGTTTCCAGGCTCGCTGAAGCGCCCTTTGACTCGGAAGAGTTCCCCTTTGCCTTCCTCGAAGCCTTTGGTAACAAGCCGACGACTCTCAAGCGGCTCAAAAGCAAAAGCGGTGGCTCCAACCAATCGGATCTCGGTGGCTTGCTCCAGCGTAACAATATCCATGTGAAGGTTTGCCCCGAAGGCGAGGTGACAAACACCCTCACGGCGTTGCGAGATAGTGCGGCGACGGCTCGGTATAAGGTTAAGTTTATCCTGGCCACCGATGGCAAAAGTTTTGAGGCGGAAAACCTCGCTGATGGGGAGATAGTCGCTTGCGATTACCCCGATTTTCACAACCATTTTGGTTTTTTCCTGCCCTTGGCGGGCATTACGACAGTCAAGCAGATCCGTGAGAATGCCTTTGATATCAAGGCTACGGGGCGCCTCAACCGCCTGTATGTGGAGCTGCTGAAGGAGAACCCGGAGTGGGACAAGGCCGATCGCCGGGAAGCGTTAAATCACTTCATGGCGCGACTAATCTTCTGTTTCTTTGCGGAGGATACTAATATCTTTCACAGCAATGCCCTCTTCACTGCCACGATCGAACAAATGAGTGCCAGTGATTCCTCGAATACGCACGAGGTGCTGTCGGAGATGTTTCGGGCGATGTGTACGCCGCTTAAGGATCGGGAGGCGGCGAAGATTCGCAATTGGGCTGATAGATTCCCCTATGTGAATGGAGGGCTGTTTTCGGGTGGGGTGGCGGTGCCGCGTTTTAGCAAGATTGCCCGATCGTACTTACTTCATGTTGGCAATCTGGACTGGACAAAGATTAATCCCGATATTTTCGGCTCGATGATTCAGGCGGTGGCGGATGATGAGGAGCGGGGTGCGTTGGGGATGCACTATACGAGTGTGCCGAATATCCTCAAGGTGTTGAATCCGCTGTTTTTGGATGATTTGCGGGAGCAATTGGAGGCGGCGGGGGAGAATGCCCGTAAGCTGCTGAATTTGCGGCAACGGATAGCGCGAATTCGGGTTTTCGATCCGGCTTGTGGATCGGGGAATTTTCTGGTGATTGCGTATAAGAAGATGAGGGAAATTGAGGCGGAGATTAATCGTCTTCGGGGTGAGGGCGATCGCAAGTCTGAGATTCCGCTGACGAATTTTCGGGGAATTGAATTGCGTCACTTTTCCTGTGAGATTGCGCGGTTGGCCTTGATTATTGCCGAGTATCAATGTGATGTGATGTATCGAGGGCCAAAGCTGGCGCTGGCGGAGTTTTTGCCGCTCAAAAATGATAACTGGATTACCTGTGGAAATGCGTTGCGGCTGGATTGGTTGAGTCTTTGTCCGCCGACAGGAACGGGGGTGAAGGTGCAGCGGGAGGATTTGGATTTGTTTGGCGAGATGCGGGAAGTGGCGGAGATTGATTTTGAGAATGAGGGCGGAGAAACTTATATTTGCGGGAATCCGCCTTATCTTGGTAGCAAATGGCAATCTGATGAACAAAAGTCCGACTTGTCCAAAATTTTTGATGGGAGAGTGGAGGGTTGGAAGTCTCTAGATTACGTTGCTGGCTGGTTTATGAAAGCAGCAGATTTTGGTTCTCAAACAATTGCTGCATCAGCATTTGTGTCAACTAATTCAATTATTCAAGGAAAACAAGTTCCGATTTTGTGGCAACCAATCTTGGAGATGGATCATAAAATTACGTTCGCTTATACGTCTTTCAAATGGGCTAACTTAGCCAGCCACAATGCAGGTGTCACCGTTGTTATTGTGGGCATCAGCAGGCAGTATGGAACTTCCCGACTTTTATACTCTATTTCGGAGGAGCATAAAACAATTGTTAAGGATGTCGGAAATATTAATCCGTATCTGATACCCGGCTCCGATGTCATAGTTTACCCGTCGTCGAAAAGCCTATCGGGGCTTCCAGAGATGTCCCGTGGAAACTCACCCACTGATGGCAGCCATCTTATTTTGGAATATGACGAATTGGAAACCCTTAACCTAAGCCAGGAATCACGAAGCTTATTTATTAAGAGATTTGTCGGTTCCCAAGAACTTATTTCAGGGAGTTCTCGCTACTGCATTTGGATTGAGGACGATCAGGTTGAAGTTGCGCGGAGAGAAGATTCGATAGCCGCAAGGATAGCGCGAGTGCAGAGCTTCCGAAAGGAGAGCAAGAGGGCTGCGACAGTAAAAGCTGCTAACTGGCCCCATCGCTTTGATGAACGCAAACCTATCCCCCGATCACCTGTTATTTGTATTCCAGTAATCAGCTCAGAAAACCGACCGTATCTTCCAGTAGGAGTATTGCCATCTGGGACAGTTGTATCCAACAAAGCCTTCACGATGAATGGTAATGATTTGTGGCCATTTTCAATCATTTGCTCACGCCTTAATTTGGCATGGGTGGCAACGGTTTGTGCAAGAATGCGGACAGACTTCTCCTATACAAACACCCTCGGCTGGAACACCTTCCCTGTCCCCACCCTCACCGACCAAAACAAAGCCGACCTCACCCGCTGCGCCGAAGATATCCTGCTAGCGCGAGAGCACTATTTCCCCGCCACGATCGCCGATATGTACGATCGCGATCGTATGGATACCGAATTCCCTCTGGTTAGAGAAGCGCACGATCGTAATGACGAAATCCTGGAACGAATCTACATTGGTCGCCGCTTCAAAAACGATACCGAACGCCTCGAAAAACTGTTTGAATTGTACACAAAAATGACCAGTCAGCAGGCATCATCGAAAAAATCTGCCAAACCTAAAGGAGGTAAATGAGGAGAAGTGCGATGGCTGCGCCCCGGCTTGCGCCTACGAGCTACCAAAATGACCCGTTAAATACAGAATGTTAAAATCAGACTAGCCCCTTATAGCCAAACGAGCCAATGCTAACCCTAGACCAACTAATTTCAGAAGCCACTGCATTACCAGATGCAGCCAAGGCTATCCTCATTGACAAAATTGTGGAGAGCATGGAAAGACAAATCGATCGAGATATTTTATTAGAAGGCGTGCAGAAAGCTCAAGAACGCATTGCCGAAATTGATAGCGGCGCAGTTCAAACTATTCCCGGAGATATTGCCTTAGCCCAAATACGGCAACTTGCACAGCAATGAAATATGAATTTCACCCAGCAGCCCTGCAAGAATATGCAGAGGCTGTGCAATTTTTTGCCCAACAAGACAGACACCAGGATTTCATCGACACGATAGAAAACGCCATATTTAAAATTATTGGAGCACCAGAGCGCTGGCCGATCGTTGAAGGTCAGATTCGTCGGTATTTGACCCTCAAATTTTCCTATGCCATCTTGTATCGAGTCTATCCCGATCGAATCGTGATTGCGGCGATCGTGAGTTGTCGTCGCGATCCAAGCTACTGGAAAGAGCGCCTCTGAAAATGGACTTTAGCAATAATTCAAGTACAAACCTGTCAATAACCCATTCACCGCCCAAACAACTCCCCAAAAAAAGTCTGCCAAACGTAAAACCCAAGGAAAAAAATGATAATGGCAAAAGATTTAACTTCATCGCTACGCGATCGCCAAAATATCCTCAACAATCGCTATGCCCTAGAAAAAATAGAAGAATACTTAGGATTAGGAGGCACTTACTATGAAGAAGAACTGCTATTTACCAAACAACAACTGATTGAGATTTTCGGTATCAGCGAAAGTACAATTGAAAAGTATCTATCCAGTCACAACGATGAGCTGAAGACTAATGGCTATAGGGTGCTACGAGGTCAGAAACTTCGAGATTTCAAGGCTTTGCTGGATGTCTCCGTAACTGATTACGGTAACAAAACCCCGACATTAGGTGTGTTCACCTTTCGGGCAACCCTCAACCTAGCGATGGTGCTGGTAGAGAGCGAGCGAGCCCGTGCAATTCGATCGCGCATCTTAGATATCGTGATTGACGTAATGGCAGAAAGGGCAGGCGGACATACCAAATATATTAACCAGAGAGATAACAATTACTTACCTGCGGTGTATCAAGAATTTAGCTATCGTAAAACCTTTACCGATGCCCTTGATAATTACCTCGACATGGGCAAATTTAAGTATGGCATTTACACCAACAAAGTGTATCAGATTGTTTTCCGAGAGAAAGCCGAAGAATATAAGCAGATCCTAAGCCTGGGTAAAAACGATTGCCCCCGTGACACCATGTATGCCGAAGTTCTCATCGCCATTGCCAGTCTAGAGAATGGTTTGGCAGCAGAATTGAAAGCCGAGTCAGAAAAGGTGGGACGAAAGCTGAAACAGAAAGAGGTTGATTCGCTATTGGAATCGGCAGAGGAAAACCCCTATCTAAAACCCATTATTGAAGATGCCCGCATCAAAATGGCTAGTCGCGATCTAGGGTTTCGGGATGCTCTGCATCAAAAATTAGAAGCGTATATCCAAAGTGTTCCAGAGAGCGACTTTGAGAAATTTTTAGGAGAAGCCAGCCGTTCTTTAGAAGAGCAACTTTCCGATCCGGCTCTTTTGGCTGTATTTAAGCGATTGAAGGATCGGTAAGTTATGCCAGCAAATTTCTTTTACTTTGACATTCATTATGCGATCGAGCTGCATGATTGGATTATCGAAAAATCAGGGGGCTTTCCGGGTTCTAATAATCCGAGTCTACTAGAGAGCGCATTAGAACATATTCAAAACGATCTCTATTATCCTGAGATTCACCACAAATTAACTCACCTAGTTTTTGCTGTCAACAAGTTTCATGCTTTTAATGACGGAAATAAACGCTCTAGTATTGCATTGGGAGCTTATTTTCTAAATCTCAATGGTTACGATTTTGTGGTAAGAAAGTTTGTCCTAGAAATGGAAAATATCGCCGTCTGGGTAGCAGAAGGAAAAATTTCTAAAGAGTTTTTATGTGAACTGATTGAGTCTCTTATTTTCGAGGAAGATTTCAGTGAAGAACTTAAGTTTAAGTTGGCGCTTGCTGTCATGGGCGATATTGATTCTAATGGTTAGCTTAGCTAGAGCAGAGTCGTTACCTCCCTTTTTGGGCGTAAAAGTGCTTAAATGCAAATCCACATGACGAAGCTCCAAAGCTTAAAACCCTTATGAATGAAGGATTTAAGTGCTTAAAAGCAAATGGGAGTCACCCCGAAACCATGCCCCCCAACCTCCGCGCAGACCACGCTACCCCAAAGAAGTCGCTGCTCGATCGCATCTACATCGATCGCCGCTTCAAAAACGACACCGAACGCCTCGAAAAACTGTTTGAATTGTACACAAAAATGACCAGTCAGCAGGCATCATCGAAAAAATCTGCCAAACCTAAAGGAGGTAAATGAGGAGAAGTGCGATGGCTGCGCCCCGGCTTGCGCCTACGAGCTACCAAAATGACCCGTTAAATACAAAATGTTAAAATCAGACTAGCCTCTTATAGCCAAACGAGCCAATGCTAACCCTAGACCAACTCATTTCAGAAGCAACTGCATTACCAGATGCAGCCAAGGCTATCCTCATTGACAAAATTGTGGAGAGCATGGAAAGACAAATCGATCGAGATATTTTATTAGAAGGCGTGCAGAAAGCTCAAGAACGCATTGCCGAAATTGATAGCGGCGCAGTTCAAACCATTCCCGGAGATATTGCCTTAGCCCAAATACGGCAACTTGCACAGCAATGAAATATGAATTTCACCCAGTAGCCCTGCAAGAATATGCAGAGGCTGTGCAATCTAGACTTGAAGGGTTTTACGAATATCGTCGATTTAACTAACTGGCTTCAGCAAAAGAATTAAAAATTCTCAACTATCTCATAATCAAGCCGACCATATTCCCGCCTAGACTGAATGAAGCGAATTCTTGAGAACATACTAAGTAAATAAGTACATGGACATTAATGCATCTATCATTGACCAACGTTTAGCATCAGTCGTTAACGATATTCGTCAAAAGTCCGCCGAAGAATTGCACATCCAAGATGAAGGTAAAATCAAGTCCCTCGCATTTGTATACCTATGTGTTAGAACCATCTTGGATTTAGAAGATGACGACGCTTTCGAGTGCCTGACCGAAGGATCTGGTGACTTTGGCGTAGATGCCATGCACATTTCCGAAGAGTATGATGGTGAATTTACAGTTAGCTTGTTTCAAGCAAAATACAAAAACAAGCTAGCAGGAGATTCTAACTTTCCCCAAGAAGGCATTGAAAGTTTAATCAACGCAATTCAATACTTATTTAATCCAGCAGCTAGACTAGAACATATTAATCAACGACTGCTCGCAAAAGTCGAAGAAGCTCGTAGTTTGATTCGGGATGGTTACATCCCACAGGTTCGGGCATTAGCCTGTAACAATGGCCTAAATTGGAATGCGTCTGCACAGGAAGCTATTGAACGCACTGGCTTCGGCAGTCAAGTTACGTGGGAGCATATTAATCACGAACGCTTGGTCAAAATTCTGCAAGCTTCCAAACCCGTAAAAGATTCTTTGCAACTAAGTGGCAAGGCGATCGTTGAAGATATGGAATTTAGCCGAGTATTAGTTGGCAGAATTTCCGTCACCGAAATCGCAGCACTAATTGAACGACATGGTGAACGATTATTAGAGCGGAATATTCGTCGTTACTTAGGCTTGCAAGGTAATCGCGTCAATGAGGCTATTAGAAACACTTTAACCAGCGATGAGAAGAACAATTTCTACTTTTACAATAATGGGATAACCCTAACTTGTGAAAACTTTTCGTACAACGCTTTGCAAGATGGTAATTATCAGGTGCGTGTCGAAAATTTACAAATTATCAATGGAGGCCAAACCTGTCTGACCATATTCAAAACTTTGCGTGACAACAATTTGCTTCATGAAAATGCCCAAGCTTATGTTCTGCTTCGACTTTATCAATTACCTCATGAAAACGAAAGTTTAGTTCAAAGAATCACTTATGCTACTAATAGTCAAAATCCAGTAGATCTTAAAGATTTACGCGCTAATGACGAACTCCAGCAAAGACTGGAAATAGATATTCAGCAATTAGGATTCAATTACCGCCGGAAGCGTTCTGATTCTAGTACCCGTCCGATAGATATTACTTCAGGAGTAGCTGCTGAAGCCATACTATCTGTTTGGCGAGAAAAGCCTCATCAAGCAAAATTCTTCTCGCGCGAGCATTTCGGAAAACTTTATGACGCAATCTTCACCGACCAATTGAGCGGATCGCAAGTTGTAATTGCCGTTCAGCTTTACAGAATTGCAGAAAATCGTCGCAAAAGACCAAATCCTGCCGATCCAGATGTTGTTCGCTATGCTTCATGCTTTATTGCCATGCAGATGGGACGCAAGCTTCTTGCTGATTTGAATATTCAGATGAAAGACATTAGCCATCAGAATTTTCAATCGGCACAGCATCTGATTGAACAAAATAGCGAAGCCTATTTCGATGCCTCAGTACAGGATATTCAACGTGCGCTGCAAGATCTTTATGGCGAACAAGAGATTTCCTTACAGCAGCTATCTGCAACCTTTCGGCGTGGCGATTTAATCAGTAGACTTTGACTTACCAAAATGAATGTCCGATAAGTGCTACCGAACAGCCTGTCAATCGCAAAACCAAAGTTTACCACCCATGAGCAAACCGATCGCGATTCCCTCAGTTTCCGTCACCTACGCCCAGGATGGCACCTCCACCCGCCCCAACGCCCTCGGTATGCGCCCCATGCAAGAACGCGCCTACCAAAAGCGCGGCGAACAATACCTCCTGATCAAATCGCCTCCCGCCTCCGGCAAAAGTCGGGCATTGATGTTCATCGCCTTGGACAAACTAGAGAACCAGAACCTCAAACAAGCCATCATCGTAGTACCAGAAAAGGCGATCGGCTCCAGCTTCCACGATGAGCCGCTGAGTCAGTTTGGCTTTTGGGCCGATTGGCAAGTTGAGCCGAAGTGGAATCTCTGCGACGCACCGGGAAACGACGGCGGCAAAGTGGGCGCGGTGCAGAAGTTTCTAGCCAGCAATGCCAAGATTCTGGTCTGCACTCACGCCACATTCCGCTTTGCCGTGGACAAATTCGGTATCGAAATCTTAGACGATCGCCTAATCGCCATAGACGAATTTCATCATGTTTCGTCCAACCCAGACAACAAGCTGGGCGATCGTGTGCGCCAACTCATGGCCCGCGACAAAACCCACATCATAGCCATGACCGGCTCCTACTTTCGTGGCGATGCCGAAGCTGTGTTGCACCCCGAAGACGAATCCCGATTCGATACCGTCACCTACACCTACTACGAACAGCTCAACGGCTACCAATACTTGAAGCAACTCGACATTGGCTACTACTTCTACGCGGGTAGCTACACCGACGAAATCGTGCAGGTGCTAAACCCCAAAGAGAAAACCATCCTGCACATTCCCAACGTCAACTCCCGCGAAAGTACGAAGGACAAGATCCGCGAGGTGGAGCACATCATCGAGGAACTGGGCGAATGGCAAGGCACCGATCCCAACACGGGATTTCAACTCGTCAAAACCGCCGACGGCACGATCCTCAAAATCGCCGATCTCGTAGACGACGACCCCACCAAACGGGATAAAGTCGCCACCGCCCTAAAAGACCCCACCCAGAAGAACAATCGCGATCGTGTGGACATTATCATCGCCCTCGGCATGGCGAAAGAGGGTTTTGATTGGATCTGGTGCGAGCACGCCCTGACGATCGGCTACCGCTCCAGTTTGACAGAGATTATTCAGATTATCGGTCGCGCCACCCGTGATGCACCAGGGAAAACCCGCGCTCGGTTCACCAACCTGATTGCCGAGCCGGATGCCGCCGAATCTGCCGTCACCGAGGCGGTGAACGACACGCTCAAAGCCATTGCAGCCAGCCTACTGATGGAGCAAGTGCTCGCGCCGCGCTTCGAGTTCAAACCCAAGCGCCCCGACAATCAACCAACACCCGGTTTCGACTACGGGGAAGATGGTTACAATCCAGGCAAGTGCAACGTGGGCATCAATCCAGAGAGAGGCCTGATTCAAATGGAAATTAAGGGATTAGCCGAACCCAAGAGCCCGGAAGCCGAACGCATCTGCCGCGAAGACTTGACCGAACTGGTGACGGCTTTTGTCCAAGATAAGCCAACGATCGAGCGCGGCCTATTTGATGAAGAACTGGTGCCGGAAGAACTCACCCAAGTTCGCATGGGCAAAATCGTCAAAGAGAAGTTCCCAAATCTAGAAGCGGAAGATCGAGAAGCCGTCCGCCAACACGCGATCGCCGCCCTAACCCTCGTCCAACAAGCTAAAAAAACCATGAACGAAAGTGGTGGGCAGTACGCCACAAATCCTGGTGGTGGGGAAGCAGCGAAAAACACCTCACTCCTCGATGGGGTGAGGAAGTTCGCCCTATCGGTAACAGACCTCGATATGGATCTGATCGATCGCATCAATCCCTTTGGCGAAGCCTATGCCATTCTGGCTAAGTCCATGAGCGAAGAACGGCTGAAGCAGGTGGCAGAAGTCATTGCGGCTAAGCGAGTAACCCTTAGCGTGGAAGAAGCGCGGGAATTAGCCAAACGGGCGCTGCGGTTCAAGCAAGAAAAAGGCAGGTTGCCCTCTCTCACAGCAGTCGATCCCTGGGAAAAACGGATGGCAGAAGGAGTTGCCTTCCTGCAACGCAAAGTGAAGGAGGAAACTAATGCCTAAGTACACCACCGATGATGATTTGGAATTGCTCGGTGAATTGGGCATGGACATGACCCCCGAACCCTCCGGCCAGCGTTCTGCCAGAGAAGAGCGGATCGTCGCAGGCTTTGAGGAGATCGAGCGGTTTGTGGAAGAATATGGCAGACTGCCCCAGCATGGGGAAGATCGCGATATCTTCGAGCGGCTTTATGCAGTACGGCTCGATCGCCTGCGAGAATCGGAGGAATGTCGTGCAGTCTTGGAACCCCTAGACTCACGCAGACTGTTAGATGCTGAGACTGATGCCAGCCCGATCACAGAAAGCAATCTGACAGATGAAGCACTGCTGGCCTCCCTGGGAGTCGATGCAGCCTCAGAGAACGACGTTACCCAGCTTACTCATGTGCGATCGCGCAGCGAAATCAAAGCAGCCGAGGAAATCGCCCAACGTACTCCCTGTCAGGACTTTGATGAATTCAAACCCATCTTTGACAAAGTGCAACGGCAATTGCAGTCGGGGGAACGGCAAACCATCAAATATCAAGACTATGCGGCTGTAAAGGAAGGTGATTTGTTCATCCTTGATGGGCAGAAGGTGATGGTGGTCGATATGGGTGAGCCGTTTGTCAGCGACTATGGTCGATCGGACTGCCGGCTGAGGGTGGTTTATGACAATGCCACCGAGAGCGATTTGCTGTTGCGATCGCTCCAGCGTGCTTTAAATAAAGACAAGGCCAGCCGCCGCATCACCACCCCAGATTTCGGCCCCCTATTTTCTCACATTGAAGCAGCAGACGACTTACCAACTGGGTACATTTACGTGCTCAGGAGCCAATCGGATCACCCCTTCATTGCGGAGAATCGGTCTATTATTCACAAGATCGGCGTCACCGGAGGAGACGTAAAAAGCCGAATTGCCAACGCCAAGAAAGACCCCACCTATCTACTAGCAGATGTGGAAATCGTCGCAAAATTCAAACTGGCAAATATGAACCGGAAGCGACTTGAGGCACTCCTTCAGAAGTTCTTCGCCAGTGCTCGATTGGATTTGGAATTACAGGATCGCTTCGGTATACCAGTGCAGCCAAGGGAGTGGTTCCTCGTTCCACTAGAAGTCATTGAGGAGGCGATCGAAAAAATCAAGGAAGGAACCCTCGATCAATTCCGGTACGATCGGGAGACAGCAAGTCTTACTCGATCGTAATGCTATCTAAGGGGAATACGTCCAATTAGAACCCAAACTAAAAATGGCAAAGGATCTCTTCCACAACAGGGTCAAAATCGCCCTACAAAAAGATGGCTGGAAGATTACCCACGATCCCTACCAGTTACGCTATGGTGTTGCTGATGTCTACATCGATCTTGCAGCCGAAGAAGCGATCGCCGCTGAAAAAGAAGGACGTAAAATAGCTGTAGAAGTCAAAAGTTTCGTAGGTGGCTCCACCATTTCTGAATTCCACACTGCCCTCGGTCAATTCCTCAACTATCGCGTTGCCCTCGAAGTCTCTAGCGAACCCGAACGTATACTCTATCTGGCAGTGCCCACCGATACCTACCAAATGTTTCTCAGGTTTGAACCCGCAAAAACTGTCATCGAACGTTATGAAATTCGACTAATTGTTTATAATCCAACTCGTGAGGCGATCGACCAATGGATAGACTAAACGAATACCGCAAAATTGTTTGTGACTTTCTCGAAGACTTTTCTAAAAATGACGCAAATGCTCAGCTAATATTCGATTTCGCCCGCGATCGATACCTCGTTATGCACAACGAATGGCGCGACGAATATCGCATCTATGGGTGTGCCATGCAGCTTGATATCATCGAAAATCAAATCTGGATTCAACACAACAGTACCGAAATCTACATCGATCGAGAACTGATTCAACGCGGCGTGTCTCCTCAAGATATCATTCTTGGGTTTCGCTCCCCCAGCATCCGAAAACTCCTTGCCACCAACTATTCCTAGAGACCAAGGTTTGGAACAGTTAGATGGATAAGTAGTTAGACAGAATTAATTACACAAAATAGAATCTGAAATTCTCTTCCCGTAAGCTTTGCAACATTATATATGTGTAAATATTTCTGTCTCGGTTTTCGCATATATATTTTATGCTCGATACCCCAACTGTCACCAAGCAGAATCTGGGATTAAATATTAACTATCTTGAATTGTGGGAGACATTGCCATATTTTGTGCTTGTTGCTGCATGAATTCAATGTCCGATCGCGACCAAGTGCGGGGCCCGCTGCACTGATGAGCAATTAACAGCCCCCACAGTCCTTTGTTTGTTAAAATTGGCACGACTAAATTGGCGCGAACTTTCAGGCTAAGCAGAAAATCTCGGTGACATGGGTTAATTGGTTCTACTTCAATATCTGCAATTGCTTTAACTCTGCCCGCTTCGTACAAAGCAGCGTATTCGCCGCTAAAACATTCGTCTGGCCCCGTTGAACCCAAGATTGAGAGTTCGATCGCACTTAACATCTCGTAAGTCACTCGACCTTGCCACTGTTTGTAAAAATGATAAAGCACCGCGCGATCGCTCTGCAAAACTTCTCGAATGTCGTAGAGGGATTTTTCAACTAATACATCGCGCTTTAGACGATCTGTCAAGCGGTTAACAATGTTTTGCAGGCGATCGCCCGACATAGTATTAACTCCTTTAGTTCCTAGTACACTCGCCCGATCTTAATTATTGAACTGGCGCTATCAACAAAACTCAATTTCTTGCGCTTCGAGATTTTCGCGCGCTCTAAAATGAGTAATTTTTGGCTTAACAGTTGTCTGGATGCCAGCAACATTATACTATTATTTTGACAGAGATAGCAATCTTTTTGGGAAACGGGCAATGGCGTCGGGCCCCGCAAGCTACGGCTTTTTTTCGCGAAGAACCACCGATGGGACGCCTGTTCCACAAATGAAGAGAAAAGGAAGAGTTTACAAGTGCTGGGAGAATTGCTAGATCGGCCTAAAGTTGGTTCCTCTTAAAGAGAGGAACTGCTAGGCTATCTCGATAGCTAGAGGAAGCATCAAATATGTCTGTGCTAGAAGGAAGCTGCTTGGAAACACGAATTTATCGCTACGAACGGCATTAAACTGCACTATGTCACTCAAGGTTCTGGGCCGCTGATGCTGATGCTGCACGGATTTCCTGAATTTTGGTATTCTTGGCGGCATCAAATCCCAGAATTTGCATCAGATTATAAAGTTGTCGCTGTGGATCTCAGGGGTTACAACGACAGCGACAAACCTCGCGATCGATCTGCTTACGTTATGGCAGAGTTTGTGCAAGATGTCAAGGGCATTATTCAGGGTTTGGGATACGAAAGTTGCGTCTTAGTTGGTCACGACTGGGGAGGCGCGATCGCCTGGAATTTTGCTTATGCTTATCCCGAAATGGTGGATAAATTAATTGTGATGAATCTACCGCATCCGGCCAAGTTTGCTGAAGGGTTACGCACTCCCCAACAATTGCTGAAAAGTTGGTACATCTTTTTATTTCAGTTGCCAGTTTTGCCGGAGTTGTTAATTCAGTGGGACGACTATCAAGCAATTTCGGCTGCTTTGGAAGGTATGGCAGTTGACAAAAGCACCTTTAGTCCCTCAGATATCGAAGCTTACAAAGATGCCGCTGCCAAACGGGGCGCTCTGACTGCTACTATCAATTATTACCGCAATATTGCTCGCGGATTTCTCGATCGCCAGAATTGGAGCGTGCTGGAAGTTCCGACGCTGATGATTTGGGGAGAAAAAGATGCGGCCCTCGGCAAAGAGTTAACCTATGGAACCGCAGATTACGTGCGGGATTTTCAGATTCATTACATTCCTAATTGCAGCCACTGGGTGCAGCAGGAACAGCCGCAGTTAGTGAATCGGTACATGAGAGATTTTTTGGCAAGCAAAGCTGTTTGAGCTGATATTTGGCACTATTTTCTCCGGCCGCACTTTTTTGTAATTTCTAGTGTTGGAGGCGCTCTGACGATCGTAAACCGGGTTTTTTACCGAGATTGAAAATCTTAATTAAGTATTTTCGTAAAAAACCCGGTAACAAGTGAGTCTCGACGTTCACCGACTGCTGATTCCCTCCGTCGTGCGCCCGCTCATTTCCCAGGGCTGAATGCGGTAAATTGCGATGGTCTCCGCACGCCCTTGCGAGTCAATCCAGGTGCGATTGATGGCGGGCGAAAGTTTGGGGTTGTGTTCTTTGACCAATTCCATCGCGCGATCGATGTCTTCCTGCTGCGTAAGGCGTTCTGCTCGCCCGTTCACGACAACGCTGCGCCAGTGTTCCATATCGCGGACTTCTTCCACTTGCAAGCAGACTTCTGGATTGCCGTCGATATACTTCGTTTTCATCCCGACTGTTGTGAAAATGTATATGTCCGAATCTTGGAGATAATAGTGCATTGGCACAACGTAGGGAAGCCCTTCAAATACACAGCCGAGGTGTCCGTGTCCTACTTGCTGCAAAAGTTCTTGTATTTCTTTTGAACTCATTTCATCAATATCTAACATTTTTATGCTCCTTTAAGACTTACTCTAGAGAAATCCATCGATGTTTTAGGTTGCTTCACGAGTGGGGCTTTGGGTCTAATTATTGCATTTTTGATGCGCCTGTTTTGTAGCTATAAACAAGTATAGAAGTTCTCCGAGCATAACCTAGGTTGGTCACCAATATCATCTACCTTTAGACCGATATATTTTTTGTGGGGAAAATTGTAGGATTTGGGAAATAAACCCTCGGCAATTGCTGAGGGTTTAATGTTTTTATTAAATGGCGATCGTCTAATTAATTAATAAAAGCGTTTTTTCCTAACGGGACTTAAACAAATTTTCAGCCCAGATCAAGCCCAAACTCGCTTTATCTGTAGCTTGGGCGTCCATGTTTTCTTGTTACCCGCGAACAAAAGGCGATCGTCCCTTGGAATGCTCTGACCTATCTTTTTTAACACAAGTCGATCAAATATGAGCCCTGGCTGGGTTTCCGGCGGCGTTGTCACCCCGCCAGATATTTAACGCAATTTATATGGTTAATTGTTATACCCAAATATTTTACTGTGGTTGTTCGAGGTGAACCTTCACTTTTGACTGCTACCTGTGCTATTTTACTTTATGTGTTAATTCGGGAAATTGGTATAGTTAATGCTTTTTTATTACAATAGCTAACAAACTCGATCGCCCGTTAAGTTAGATTAGCGATGGGTATATTTACCTCGAACAGAAAATAACCTAAATTAGTAGTTAATAATCACGTGTTATCAAAAACTAGAATTCTGATTTTTTTTCTAGGTGTTTTAATTGCCATCAGCCTAGGGTTGTTCATCGGAATGACAACTTTTGCTCAAAACATCGAAACAATTAAAATTTCCGGCACTGCTGCGGGTGTCAGCACTCGCTACATCGGTGCAGTCGAAGGCAATATCAATTTCGACATCAAAGATTTGCAAGATTTGGGAATTAATACCTACCGCATTTACGGGGGTATGTCTCGATGGGAAGCTGAAGATGATGATGGTAAATACGGTTGGCCATCTATTGACGAAATTAAGACAAATCCCAATATAATTAATTGGGCACATTGGGATCAGATGATGACTAATCCGCCCCAGGGTAGCGATTATTGGTGGTCGGGACGACCAGGTAGGGTTTGGCAAGGCAATGCCAGGACTATTTTTAATAGTCTCAAACAAGCAAATATTCGCCCGGTTGTGAGTATTCGTAATGTTGATAATAACTGGAATCCCAGTTGGGCACTGCAACTGAATCCGCCGCGCACAGGAGAAGATTGGAACGAGTGGTGGGAACACGTTTTTGCTACGGTTTATTGGCTGAATGTTCGCAATGATTACCGCGTTGATGATTGGGAAATTCACAACGAACCGGACAATCGCGATCAGGGTTGGGGCGGGACTAGGGCTGACTATTTTGAATTGGTTAAGGTGGCAAAAGATGCGATCGACTTTGTTTATAAAACTTATTTGCCTTCGCGCACTTACCGCATCCACGGCCCGAAAACCATAGGCGGCAGCAATTGGCCGGCTAGTGCTTTGCAGGAAATACCGAATTATTTCGATACAGTCAATGTCCACAACTACGATGCAGATATTTCTAGCTACACCCGCAAAGTGCGCGGCTGGATGAACGGTACTGTCCGCGCTAACTCGCAGCTTTGGGTAGGAGAATGGGGAACTTACAACATGAGCTACGGTGATTTATCTTTAGCTTTAAATTTGATTAAGAATTTGATTCGAGGTTCTCAACCGGGGGATAATTATATTGACGGCAGTCACATATTCTGTTTGTACGACTGGGGCAAGCCCGCAGGGGCGGAAGGTTTGCTAGGGGACGGGGGAAAACGGCGCGCAGGCTACTATGCTTTACGGATGGGAATTAGGGCTTTGCAGGGCGGGAAAGCTACCTTTTTTCCTATCACTAATAGTTCGGATTTAATGGCAGTTGCAACTCTTGATGCTAGCAAGAATGTTTACTTGCTGGTTGTCAATGACCGAGCAACATCTTACACTGTTAATGCTGATATTTCGGAGCTGATAAAAACTGGTAATGGCACGGTGCGGGAGTTCAGTTCTAAAACAATGGATGAGGTTGTTGGTAGCTTAAGGCTCAAGGGTGGCAATGCGAGTTTTACACTGGCAGGGAACAGCGCTATTCTCATCAAGTTCGATCGCCAGAATTGAAGCTCAAATCCTCTGGGCCATAATTGGGATAAGATAGAATTAGTTATGCTCAAAATTATTTATTTTCTGCCTGCTTGGCCTTGGAACCCTGGAACCCTCGAACCCTCGAACCCCCAATTGCACAGTTGCAATACCTAAATGTCATGTTGTGATTCCCCTCCTGTCGCTGGTAAATTGGTAGGGTGCAGGTATCTGGCCTCAAACAGAATGTGAGCGAGAGTTCCGTTGAGGGGCAGAAAGTAGGGTGCAGTCTAGACAATCGCAGAAATTCTTGCTCGTAAACCCGCAGCAGTTAGGCTAGGCGAGGAATTACCCGCCCGCCTTCATGTCCGCCCTCTGGCAGATAGCATTGGTTCTGGAAGTCAGAAGCCGTCAATTATCAGGATATGGCACGGAATTAATTTTAAATGCCAAGATGCTGGAAGTATGGGTGAGTTGAATCGTACAGAAACTTTGAGCGCGCTTGGAAATCTCGCGGGTAAAGCCTCTCAATCAACCTGCTGCTCGCGATCGGCTTTTTCCAACAAATATCACTTTTATGCCCCCTGATGTTTATTCCCTCCCTCAGTCAGGTCATCAACCGCAATCCCCTCACCGTCACCCCTGAGACGCCCGTAGAAAAGGCGATCGAGCTGATGAGTAGCACAGGAGCCAGTTACGTCCTCGTGGTAGAACCGCGCGGGAATTATCAACTCGGAAATCCCACGAACGGGACTTCCCCACAATCGCGGGAACAGTCGGGTTTCTACAACGGTGTACCGCGTGCGCTACACGCAGGAGGCAACGGGCGGCCTCTCAACGGCTCAAAAGCTCCCTATCCTAGCAGCCAGACAGTGCTGGGGATTTTTACAGCGCGAGATATCGTACAGCTAAATTCGATCGGCGCTGCTTTGAGGGGATTTGCGATCGAGCAAATCATGATCAGAACCGTAACTGTAGCCAGAGAATCGGAAATTCCCGACTTTTTTGCCTTAGCCAATCTGCTGGATAAAAATCAGATCAGCCATTTGCCCGTCGTCAGCGAGGCTGAAGAACTTGTCGGTTTAATTAGCTCTCAAAGCTTGGTGCAAGTGTTGCAGGAAATTGGGGAATCGACACCAAAAGCAATTAGCAGCGCTTCGCTACCTGCGGCTTTCGCGTTCCCTCCGCCGCTGCCAATTGTGCATCATAAATTAGAGCTGCCCGCAAGTTTAATTAAACTTTATCAAATCCCTCAAATAGCAGCTTCACGAATAATTCACGCTCCTTCTAATTCTTCGGTTCGCTACTTGGCGCAACTGATGTTTAGACACAATGTTAGTTATGTATTAATCACTGAAACCCCCGATCAACACTCGACTGGTGCTGCTCACAATTCCAAATTTACAAATCCCAACATTCACAAACTGGTTGGGGTGGTAAGTTCGCGGGATATCGTGCAGTTGCAGGCCCTGGGAAGAGACTCTAACAAAATTAAAGCGGGAGCAATTTGCAGCAGTTCGCCGCCACTGGTGCGATCGCACTCTAGCCTCGAAGCAGCCGTGGCGCTGCTGCAAAAACACTACTGCCAGTTGCCTTTATTAGTCATCAACGAAACAAATCACCCGATCGGGATTATTAATCCTAAAACTATCCTTTTACAAGCGCTGGATTCCAAATCTCTGCATTCTGGCTTAATTGCTTTGCAGCGCCAGCTAGAATCTAGCAACGCTCAATACAAAAAACTCTCAGCAGAAATACAGCGGACAGCAGCAAATAGCCACGAGATGGCTGAAATTTCTTACCACAGTTTCGTAGAGCGGCCAAATCTCCCCCCTGCAGTCAACAATCAGGGGATTTGGGACTGGAATCTCGAAACAGATGAGTTTTTTTATTCGGCGCGGTGGCAAGAAATGCTGGGCTACCAAGAAGGGGAAATCTCGAATCGCCGATCGGAATGGTGGAGTCGCATCCACCGAGATGATATTGACTCGGTAAAGGCAGCTTTAGAAGAACACTTCGCCCAAAAGACACCGGATTTTGCAGCCGAATATCGGATGTACTGTAAAGACGGCAGCACTGTCTGGGTGCTGAACCGGGGTCAAGTTTTACGCAGCGCTACTGGCAAACCGCTGCGGGTAGTAGGAACTCATACAGATATTACTCTAAACAAGCAGTTTGAAGTCAAAAACCGCGAGCACGATCGAGAACAATTCCATCTATTTGACTCTTTGAAAGCAACAGTAATTTTCCACATAGATGCGGCGGGGGTTTGGAAATTCCTCAACCGCGCTTGGACGGAAATTACTAATTATGCGGTTTCCGAAAGTTTGCAAACTAATTTTTTAGAGTGGGTGCATCCAGATGAGCGCGAGCAATGTGCAAATTTATTGGAGTCTTTGCTGTCCGGGAAGTCGGAATTTGAACGGCGAGAACTGCGATTTAAGTCCAAGTCGGTTTCGGAAAAAAACTCCTTGGGAATTCACAGTAATTCCGGCTTTGTTTCCGTAGAATTATTTGCCCAAGTCCGCCGGAATTCGCAAGGCGAAATAGCGGGAATTTTCGGGACTTTGCACGATGTCTGCAACCGCCTCGAAGGAGTTGAGGAACTGCGGGAAAGCGAGCGGGCAATTCGATCGCTCTACGAGGTAATGGTGAGCTCGGAAGGCTCTTTTGACGATCGAACGATCCGGTTGCTGGCGATGGGCTGTAGTCAGTTTGGGATGGATATCGGGCTGTTGGGCAGGGTTTTGGGCGATCGCTACGAAGTGATTTCGGCTTATGTACCGGAAGATTTTCCCTTTGGATTTGCTAAAGGAGACGGTTTTGCTTTGAGCAGAACCTTTGAGCGAGAGGTTTTGCGATCGAGCGAACCTATTTCTGTCGAATCAGCCGGCACTACTCAGTGGCGCAACCACCCCGCTTACAGCGTCCGCAAGTTGGAGGCTTTTGTGGGGACGAGGGTAATAGTGCAAGGGCGAATTTATGGCACTTTGAGCTTTACTTCTCGCACCACTAAATCTCCTTTTAAACCGCTGAATTTTGAAATTTTAAAGTTGATGGGCAATTACATCGGCGCAGAAATTGCCCGCGAAGAGCGAGAGCGAACTTTGCAACGTCAGTACCAGCGCGTTTTACTACTCAAACAAATTACTCAAAAAGTGCGATCGACTTTAGACACTCAAGAAATTTTTCAAACTACCGCCACCCAAATCGGCCGCGTATTTGGTGTCAATCGCTGTACAATTCACACCTATCTTTCGGAACCTTATCCCCACCTTCCTTGCGTCGCGGAATACTTAGAACCCGGTCACGAATCGGCTTTAGATTTAGAACTTTCTGTCACTTATAACCCCTACACAGAAAAACTTCTCGCTGAAGATATAGCCCTGGCATCTCCCGATGTGTTTGCCGATCCTTTGCTGGAATCTTCGGGGCCGATGTGCCGCCGCATCGGATTAAAATCTATGTTGGCTGTTCGCACTTCCTATCAAGGAGAACCGAATGGAATTATTACTTTGCACCAGTGCGATGCAACTCGCCAGTGGAATCCAGACGAAATTGAACTGTTAGAAGATGTTGCCGCTCAAGTTGGCATTACCTTAGCTCAAGCACAACTTTTAGAAACCGAAGTTCAGCGACAGCGACAGTTAGCAGAGCAAAATGAAGCTTTGGATCAAGCACGACAAGCGGCGGAAGTTGCTAATAGAGCTAAGAGCGAATTTTTAGCAACGATGAGTCACGAAATCCGCACTCCGATGAATGCGGTCATCGGGATGACGGGCTTGCTGCTGGATATGGAACTAACTCCAGAACAGCGGGATTTTGTGGAGACAATTCGTACCAGCGGCGATGCTTTGCTGACTATTATTAACGATATTCTCGACTTTTCCAAGATTGAATCTGGAAAATTGGATTTGGAACGCAGCCCCTTCGAGCTGCAAAACTGTATAGAAGAATCTCTAGAATTACTGGCTCCTAGAGCCTCAGAAAAAGGTTTAGAGTTGGCTTATTTTATTGATGATTCTGTGCCAAAAAACATTTTAGGAGATGTCACGAGACTGCGCCAAATTTTGGTAAATTTGCTGGGCAATGCAGTTAAGTTTACAGAATCTGGAGAAATTGTGGTGTGCTGTACGGCTAGGCAAATTGAACCGGTAGCTGCTAAGAGTTCGCCGGAAAAAATTAATATTCTAGATCCACAACCGCTAGCAATTAACCAGGGAGAGTTGGCACGTAGCAAACAATACGAGATTCAATTTGCTGTCCAAGATACGGGAATTGGTATTCCGCCAGACCGGATGGATCGCCTGTTTAAAGCTTTTTCGCAGGTGGATGCTTCGACAACACGACATTACGGCGGGACGGGTTTGGGACTGGCTATCAGCCAGCGTTTGAGCGATATGATGGGCGGTACAATGTGGGTTGTCAGCCAGGTTGATCCCCGAAGTTCTAAGTCTCAACCGGGAGTTTCTGCCGGACAAAGTATCGCTGGAAGGTCGCCAGAAGAATTTACTCCGCCCTTGATATCGGGTTCGGGTTCGATTTTTTATTTCACGGTGACTGCTGAAGCGAATGACATCCGGGCTGAGGAAAAAAGACCGGAATTTGCCGCTGGTAAGCGCTTGTTAATTGTTGAGCATCATGCCATTAACCGGCAAGTTTTGATCCGGCAGGCAGAGTCTTGGGGAATGATACCCGTGGCTGTAACTTCGGGTGCTGAGGCTTTGGAAATCATCAAAGGAAACTCGCCGCTCGATTTAGCTATTTTGGCGATGAATCTACCAGATATGGACGGTGTGGCTTTGGCTGTGGAGATTCGGAAATTTGAGCAGAGCAATTTGTCTGGCGACGACGGCTTAAATCCGAATGTCATCGTTAAAAACCCTCGCAAAATAGCACTACCTTTGGTACTGTTTACTTATTTAAGTAAGGCGGAAGTTTGGAAAAAACTTGAAACTACAGAAGTACATTTTTCGGCTTTTTTAACTAAGCCTTTAAAACAGTCCCAGTTTTATAATGTGTTGCTGCAAGTTTTTGGATATGTTACTGGCAGAAGCGGCAGGGGAGAAGTTTCAAATGTGGTGACTTTGACTTCGGGATTGAAGTATTTTGAAAATTCTCAAGAACAACACCGCGCGCAGCGGACGCCTGCTGTTTTGAGGCAGGTTGCGACGAATTCTGCCGGACAGGATGGAGCTAATTCTAGTCAGATTCGGATCTTGCTGGCGGAGGACAATGTGGTGAATCAAAAAGTGGCTACGCATTTACTCGACAGGATAGGATATCGGGCTGATATTGCGGCTAATGGGTTGGAGGTTTTGGAGGCGCTGAAGCGGCAATCTTACGATGTTGTGCTGATGGATGTGCAGATGCCGAATATGGATGGGTTGGAAGCGACGCGCCGCATTTGTCAGGAATGGCCTGCTAACAAGAAGCCGAGAATTATTGCGATGACTGCTAATGCGATGCAGGGCGATCGCGAAAAGTGTCTGGAAGCAGGTATGGACGATTATATTACTAAGCCGGTACGCCGGGAAGAGTTGGCGATCGCCTTGAGCAAGTGCTCACCTCTGATTCGGGATGAATTGGATGCGGTAACAGAGGAAAACAATCAAGATATTTCTGATGACATTGACAGTGATGCTGCGGCATCTTCGAGCGTTCAACCGGGAGCCGATTCGCCGATTGATTTTCATATTTTGCAAAATCTCCGCGAGCTAGACGATGATGAAGATCCGGATTTTTTGGGGGAGCTGATCAAGATATATTTGGTAGACGCACCGCAACATTTAGAAACTATTAAGGAGGCTATTTTTCTCGGCGATGCTGATAGTTTGAAGCTGGCTTCTCACACGCTGAAGTCGAGCAGCGCCAATTTAGGAGCGGTGTCTTTTTCTGCTGTTTGCAAGGAGTTGGAATATATGGGTCGCTTGGCGGTTGAGTCGGGAGGGGAACAGGTTTTTGATGTGAGTACGGCGCGCGATCGCCTGTTGGAAGCCCAAGCGGAGTGGGAAAAGGTGCGGGCGGCTTTTGAGACGGAATTGGAAACGGGGAAGTTGCGATCGCAAATAGGGTAATTGCTAATTGGTAATTGGTAATTGCTGTTACCGATTACCCATTACCGATTACCAGAATAGTTATTTAACTTTCACCTAAATAGGCTTTGCGAACAGTTTCATTTGACTGCAAATCGCTAGCAGTACCGGCGACTACAACCTGACCGGTTTGGATGACATAGCCGCGGTGGGCTACACTTAAAGCCATACGGGCGTTTTGTTCCACCAGCAAAATAGTTGTTCCTTCAGCATTAATATCGCGGACGATCGCAAAAATTTGACTGACTAACATCGGTGCCAATCCCATACTCGGCTCGTCCAATAATAACAAGCGGGGGCGCGACATCAAAGCCCGGGCGATCGCCAACATTTGCTGTTCCCCGCCGCTGAGAGTTCCCCCTTTTTGACTAATTCTTTCTCGCAAACGAGGAAATAAATTTAATGCTTTTTCCATATCGGACTTGATACCTAGAGTATCGTTGCGGAGATAAGCACCCATTTCCAGGTTTTCTTGCACCGTCATTCGCGGAAAAATCAACCGCCCTTCGGGACTTTGAGAAATCCCCAAACGGACGATCGCCTCTGTAGATAGTGCTTCTAAAGGCTTTCCCTCAAATAATACAGTGCCGATTCGCGGGCGCAGCAGTCCTTGAATCGTGCGGAGAGTGGTCGTTTTCCCCGCCCCGTTGCTGCCGATTAATGTCACAACTTCTCCCTGCGAGACTGTTAGCGATACCCCTTTGAGAGCGTGGATATTTCCGTAGTAGGTGTGAATGTTTTTAATTTCTAGCATGATTACTCTTTCTGCTTTGTGCCTTTTTATATTATCCCGACTAATTATAAAATTTTATTGCATTTATTTAAAATCAAGCTTTTTTAGAGTAAACAGTAATTTTACTTAGATCAAGACCCGCCCTAGCTCCCATAGAATCTATTTTTAGTAGCTGTGGCGACCAACTTTACATAATTTTTACTTAAACACAAGATTTCTTGACAGTAGCTTTACAAAAATCTCTAAGTATATAGCTAGTATTGATACGTAAGCGCAACCAACCGCTACAAGTTACCAATAACAGCACTTAAAATGTTTCAAATTTAAGGAAATTTACCATGAAATTCAATCACTGTAGCGGAACGATCGCATTTTTATTAGCAACTCCTTTAGTAACCAGCTTGAGTGTAGGTATTGCGCCCAGCCGTGCTGCCACAATAGCCGGTTCTGCCGCAGCAGTAACGATTAACAACTTCCGTCACACCCCGACTGAGACAGGTACATTTACTAACACTAAAACTCAGACAATAGCTAACAGCGGTGCAGCCATTAGCCAAGCGAACGCTGAGGCATTTTTTATATCTAACTGTCACGAATTGCTGGCAACAAATCTCTCGCAAAGTGAAGTCATAGGCAGCGGGAATAACTATTCTGGTTTAGCCCAAAGTCAAGCAGCAGTTATCGGCGACTTTTCTATAAAGGCTAAAGAAACTTTTTCCTTCACTGTTCAGACTATTTTACATCTTTTTACATCTGTTAGTAATCCCCAATCAGAACGGGCTAGCGCCCAAGGCAGTATATCTTTTGCATTAATTGACACTGTTTCTAACATTCTTTTAGAATCATTTCAATTTGGGATCGGTTTGCACTCTTTTAAAGCCCCGGAATTGAGTGTGTCATACAACCTCGCTGGAAACTTTAATCCAACACAAATTAATTTTGCTTTTCTGGCTGAAGGTAATACAAAAAGCCTGAGTTTGTATACTTCGGGAGTGTATTCGCGGACTTTTGACAGCACCACTAATTTAAGATTAGTAGAAGTTAAGAACAATATGGCAGTGGCACAAGCGCAACCAGTCCCCGAAGCAGAACCAGTTCCCGAACCTACTACTATATTAGGCACTGCCCTATTTTTCGGTTTCCTGGCGAAGGGGAGAAAATTTAAGAATCAATTCTCTGAAGTTAAATCAAAAGTTTAGGAATGATGCAAAACATCTAAGGATCGTCAATTAAATAATTTCCCTTTTTTCTTGTGGGATGGGCGTCCCGCCCGCCCAGAAAGGACGGGCGGGACG
>NZ_JAUBVD010000069.1:0-30783 GCF_036705675.1 Microcoleus sp. AT8-A3 | reverse complement strand
TTGATTCCACGGATAAATCACGTGGCGGATACCACATGAAGAAATTCTTGGTCAATCGATTTTAGATTTTAGATTTTGGATTTTAGATTGACTTGCGCGAGATAAATGCGGGGGCTGGAGGATTTTCGATTTTCGATTTGGGATTGATTCCACGGATAAATCACGTGGCGGATACCACATGAAGAAATTCTTGGTCAATCGATTTTAGATTTTAGATTTTGGATTTTAGATTGACTTGCGCGAGATAAATGCGGGGGCTGGAGGATTTTCGATTTTCGATTTGGGATTGATTCCACGGATAAATCACGTGGCGGATACCACATGAAGAAATTCTTGGTCAATCGATTTTAGATTTTAGATTTTAGATTTTAGATTGACTTGCGCGAGATAAAAGCGGGGGCTTGAGGATTTTCGATTTTCGATTTTGGATTGATTCCACGGATAAATCACGTGGCGGATACCACATGAAGAAATTCTTGGTCATCACCTTGGTTTTTTTACGACCATACACTAGCTTAAAACCCTCAGTCTCGGTTAAAAAAGCCGGTTTCTTGGTTCTGAGTGCGTCCCCGACTAAATCTTTGAGAAATCGGAGGGGTAATTGTTTAGTCCCCTAGACAAATCCCTAAACCGCGGGCCGTTTTAACCAGAGTACCATCGAAGTCTACAGGTCTGTATTTGGCGATCGCATCTTCCAGAGGAACGCTCACAACTTCCCGCTTTTGCCAAGATACCATGCAGTCGTATTTCTCTTCGGCAATTAAATCAACTGCTGCGACGCCAAAAGCAGAAGCAATTAACCTTTCTAGCGATGAAGGAGTTCCTCCGCGTTGAATATGCCCCAAAACAGTGACGCGAGTTTCTGCACCGCTGCAGTCAGAAATTGTATCAGCTAAATACTGACCAATTCCGCCTAATCGACTTTGACCTAAGCGATTTGTTTGCATTACTAACTCGCCTTCTTCAGTGCGAACTGCCTCCGCTACTATAATTAAACAGTAGTTTTTTCCCCGGTCTTGGCGTTCTTGGATTTGGGCACAGATTTTGGAAATTGTGTAAGGGATTTCTGGAATCAAAATTATATCAGCTCCTCCAGAAATTCCGGCACTGATCGCAATATGTCCAGCGTCGCGTCCCATGACTTCGACAATCATGACGCGACTGTGACTTGCGGCAGTAAAATGCAAGCGATCGAGTGCTTCAGTGGCAATATTTACCGCAGTATCAAAACCGATAGAACGCTCGGTAATTCCAACATCATTATCAATAGTTTTAGGAATCGCAACTAAATTCAAATTACCTTGTTGAGCAATCTTCCTGAGAATGGCAAGACTACCGTCGCCACCAATCCCAATTAAAGCATCCAAACCTAATTGATGATAGCCTTCGATAATGTCGTCAGAACGATCGCGTAGAGTGCCATCAGGCATCGGGAAAGCAAAAGGGTCGCCCTTATTTGTCGTGCCTAGCATCGTACCGCCAATGGTGAGCCACGAGTCTACTTTCTCAATATCCAAAGGAATTGCTGCAGGGGGACGACTCATCAATCCGTTGGTGGCTTGACGAATCCCCATCACTTTCCAATTGTAAGTTCCCGTTGCGCGGTAGACAACGGCTCGAATAACTGCATTTAAGCCTGCACAGTCACCTCCGCTGGTGAGGATACCGATACATTTTTGTTCTCCCATAATTGCCCGACTTTTGTTCATCAGAACATGAGTTGATATTTTTAGATCCCGATCGTCCAATCCTGATTTTTGACGTAAATAGGTAGGCGAAAATAAACTTTACTCTGTAACAGAATGTAAAGCTATCATAACTTTTGTGATTGCTTTGATAAGATATCGCTCCTTTGGGGAGCGTTTCACTCGTTTTTGACTACTTATGTATTTTCAAGCTTCATCGACCTAATTGAGTGCCTCATCTCTGAAGCATTCCACAAGTTCGATCGCCAACTAAGTAGCATCGCCAATCACCGTCTCCAACAAAACATCAATTTTACTTGGGATTGAGGCGTTTAGAAACTTGGTTAATTATACCGCTGAGAATAGCACCACCCATAAGAATTCCCAGGGCGGGATTAAATACGGGCTGCCAGAGACTGTACCACAAATCAAAACCGAGATTCACCCCGGTCGATCGACCCGCTACTGCGATCACAAACCACCCAAAAATGGCAAAGACGAAAAACACATCAGCTACTAAAATCAAGTTGAGAAAGTTAAGAAATTTATCTTTCATTGTCGAGGGTTCCTTTTGAGTGTATATGTGTCAAGTTTTGGCAAGCGATTGGTAGTCGAGCGGATTGATAGCTGCAACTGGCGATCGAATAAAGATAAAATATCATTCAATTGTTTTCGCGCACAGGCTGTCAAAATATGGTTCGCTATACACTTCCTCAAAGCCCCGAAATTATTTTAACTGTCAAGGGGAAAGATTCAGCCAAAGCCCGGGAAGAAGCGATGGATCGGCTGATGGATCTCATGGATGAGGGCAAGCTGCCTACGGAACTCATGGAGGGATTTGGGCCCAAACAGTTTGTTGAAGTTAAGGATATCGAAGATGCTGCGTCTGACGGCGAGGATGCGATTACTGAAGCCGTCCAGATTTTGAGCAATTTGGCAAGTCTCAAATTGAAAGTGATGGAATCCCGCGAAGAAGCACTAAAAATCCGGGCTGCGATCGACATTTTGTTTACAGATGAGGCTGTGACTGCCGAAGAAATCGCCAGCCTCAAAGACGGTTTCAAGGTTCTCAAAAACTTCGCTCAAGCTAACGTTCGCTATCGAGATGCTAGGAGTAAAGCCGAGTCAGCCCGTGCAATTCTCGACGAAGCTTTGCAATCTGTCGAACCGGAAAACAAGGCGCACAAATCCGCGAAATAGTAGCAGGTTACATGGAAACTCACATCTTGCACCATTCTCAAGAACAGGCCGTCCAGCTTGTTCCACAAGAAAATTTACTATAGCAATCCCAAATCATTTGTGTAATTATTGTAGGGGCAAACCCCCCGTGGTTGCCCCATGAGGCAGGGTAGGCAGTCTTAGCACTACCCCTACATCTTTTTACTCCTGCAAGGATTGCTATATATATATTGTGGAACAGGCCGAAAAGCCTGTTCCTAAAAAGCTGATTGACAATGGTGCAACATCTGAGTTAAAACCTATTTCTGTCATTACGATCCGAAACGAAGAAATAGCAAACCTCGGCGATTGCTTCGTTTCTTTATTCAAACATACAATATTCGGACATACAATAACTCGGCTGCAAGACATACTACAGCGGATTCCAGGTTTATAAAGTACACCCCAGAAACCGGGTTTCTTCTGGATTTCTCGCCAAAAACCGGTTTTATTCAAGAAACCCGGTTTCTCTGTACTTCACTTACCTGGAAAGTGCTGTATTAACTTTATCCACATTGAAATCTGGAAAAAATTGTGAACCAACAACAAACAGGAATTCTCAGAAACTCGATGTCAGGCAGCTTGCTGCTGGCTAAAGACTTAGGTTTTCAACCAAGAACTGTGATTGATGTCGGTGCCGCCTTGGGAACTTTTAATCTTTACGAAACTTTCCCCGATGCGCGACATTTGCTAATTGAGCCAATCGCCGAAAATGAACCTTATCTGGCCAAAATTTGCCGCAAACTCAAAAGTGCAGAATACATTATTGCAGCAGCTACCAAAGAATCGGGAGTTTTCACCCTCAACGTCAGTCCCGGTATGGTGCATTCTTCACTTTCTGAAAATCTCGTTACTGACAGCAGCAATCCTTATGTGAGAAACATACCAGCCATTACCTTGGATGGAATATGCAGGGAAAGAAACTTGCCAGGCCCGTATTTAATTAAAGTTGATGTAGACGGACAGGAATTAGATGTTTTAGCAGGAGCAACTGAGATTTTGCAGCAAACTGAATATGTAATTGTAGAAGTTACATTGTTCGGTCAGATGTATGATGTAATGAGTTTTATGAACTCCCAAGGATTCGCAGCTTATGATATTGTTGATTTGTCCTATCGCCCGATTGATAAGGCGTTGTGGCAAGTTGATATGGCTTTTGTTAAAGAATCGGGTCAATTTAGAAGAGAGAAAGGTTTCGCGACAGGAGAGCAGGATCTCGAAGCACTTAACTCGCATCTCAAAGCTTATCGGGAAAGTTTCATCAAACACATTGACACTCATTACAGCGACCCAGTAGAGCCGGAACCGCAGGTCAATCAAGCTGTTTTGGGCGAAGATTATGTCATAATTTAATCAGCTATTGTGCATTTAAACTGCATACTTGGGGCAGCGTCGGAGCAACGTCCCACAAGAGTTTGATTATTTGTTGACCTGCAATTTAAATACTGATCTAGCTTATGATGTCCAGTAGAATACCCCCTATAGGTTCGTAGTGAGGAATTCAATCTATGAGGAATAAAGTCCTCACTACAAACCCAAGCTTACAAACTTAAAAAAGGCAGGTTTACTACTTCCCCGGTCATTTCTCCTACCTGCACTTTCAGCCCTTCGCCCCCCGCTTTTGTGCGGATGTAAGCCAGACCAAAAAAGCCAGATTCAGTTTCCGTAAAACTGGTGAGTTTGCCGACTTTTTCTTCTCCGATTGTGACTGCTGTTCCGGGTTCAACAGCACCGCTCAACTGCACGCCCCAAAGTTCTTGTTTGACTCCTTTGTAGGTGTTCAACCGGGCAATTGTTTCTTGACCGATGTAGCAACCTTTGTCATAGGTAATCGTGTGTAAAAGGCGGGCTTCTAAGGGGTTGTAATCGTCTGTGAGTTCAAAATCGGGGGCGGGGCGTCCTTGTTCGATTCGCAGTTGTTCCCAAACTCGATCGCCCATCGGTACGGCCCCAGCTTTGACTAATTCCTGCCACAAGTTGGCTGCATCGCAAGCTTGTGCAATTAACGTGTATCCGGGAGTTGCTAAACCGCTACCAACCGCAACTCGAACCCCCCCTTCGTAAGGGGGGGAAAGAGGGGGGTTTTTTATCAATTTGTGAGTAGCGTAAGGTTGATTTTCGAGTTCGGTAACTCCGATTTTTTCTAATAGTTGAGTGCTTTCCGGGCCGAGGAGACTGAAAGCAACAGTTGTATCGGTTAAATCTGTTAACTCGACTCGATCCATTGGGAAAATATAGCGATCGAGCAATTCCAGTAGTTGGCGGCGGCGGTTGGGCGAAACTAACAGCAGTACGGCATCTTCTGTAGCGTAAGCGGTGGCGAGGTCGATCGTCCGGGCGGTGGATGTGACGAAAACTGTGTCACAACCTTGACCGGGTTTGAGTATATTAAAGTTATTGGTACTTTGATTGTGCAAGAACCGCAGTCGATCGCTGTCTGAGATTTGAATGCGTCCCCAGTGAGTGCGATCGTACAAAGCTACACCTTGTTTCGTTGCTGCGATCGCTTCTGCGTCGTTACCAAAACTGACTGGGACAATTTCTTTGGTTGTTAACTCTGCAAAAGTAGCACCGGTGGCTGCTTGAATGTCGTGCAATTGCTGAATCATAAGATTTTGTTGACTGTTAACTGTTGACTGATAACTGATGACTGTTGACTGTTGACTATTAACTACTACTTTCCTGTCAACTGACAACTGACAACTGACTATTTGTCCAAATTAGCGAATATTTCTTGGATTAATTGGCTGGCTTTAGCATCAAGACGATTCCAATCTACATCGCCAGTCTCACCATCAATCAAGCTAGTATCAATTACAACTTCTTGGCTTTGGATTTGACTGTGGGCGGGCTGGTAGTTGACAAAGCAGACTCGATAGCAAAGTTCCCAAATATCGACACATCTTTGCTCGCCTTGAAGCTCTAAAAGTAGTTGATAGCCAGGAATGGGAATCTGGACTTCTTGATAAGTACCCGTCCAAACTGACTCCTCTAATTGTTTGCGGATGTTGTCGATCACTCGGATCATCGCTGGCTGCATGAGCAGTTCAGCTTGCTGCCACGCGATCGGGCTAGTTATTTTAGGCTTCATATACAAGGTTCTAAAAAAGAAAATCAATAAATTAATTTTCTAGCATTGGGTGCCAACTTTTGAGACATCCGCCCCAGAATGTTAAATTTAGTTGTCACCCAATTCAACAGTCAACCCCCAAGAGCAACAGCAACAGCCGTTCTCGGCTTGACGGCTAAAAACGGCTGAAACTTTTGATATTGAGTTATCGGATGGGTAATGTAGGATTTGAACCTACGGCATCCTGCGTGTAAAGCAGGCGCTCTACCACTGAGCTAATCACCCAATTGCACTCACAAGGATTTATCATATCACAGTAACTCAGAAAGATCAAGTAAAAAAAATCCTAAACTTTAAATGCCCTCTGGCCGCACCCACGATCAAATAACCATGTGGAGTTTGCCCTTGGTGGCAGCCCTCACCTTTGGCCAGACGAGCAGCAGCAACCTGACTTTGCTCGTTTCCGGCAGTTTCTTATTCGGCGGGCTGATGTTTGGCCCCGACTTGGATATCTACTCCTGCCAGTATCAGCGCTGGGGATGGTTCAAACCAATTTGGCTCCCGTACCAAAAAAGCCTGCGCCACCGCTCTTTTTTGTCCCACGGCCCTCTGATCGGCACTGCTTTGCGAATCCTGTACCTCGCTATCTGGATCGCGGTTCTCGGAGTGTTGGGATTGGCAATTGCCGAAAAAGTCGGAAACTTCGGCTGGAATTGGCAGGATGTGGTTTTGAGTTACGGGCGATCGATCTGGGAACACCACATCGAAATTTTAGCCGTTTACATCGGTCTAGAATTGGGCGCTATGAGCCACTATCTGAGCGATTGGGGCTGCTCGGCTTACAAAAGATTAAAAAAGAAAGGATTGAGCGGGTTGCGGCCTCCTGGGACAATTAAGAGGCGCAAACGCCAACCTACCCGCCGCACTTCCAGCAAATCTAAAAGGTAAATTCCGATGTCTAATTCCCACAATCGATCGCTCACAGCACTCGAAGAACTTATAGAAGTTGTAGCTAAATTGCGATCGCCCGACGGCGGATGTCCTTGGGATTTAGCTCAAACTCCCCAAACTCTAATTCCTCACATAATCGAAGAAGCTTATGAAACCGCCGATGCGATTCGCAAAGGAGATAAAGATGCGATCGTCGAAGAATTGGGCGACTTACTGTTACAGGTAATTCTGCAAGCTCAAATTGCCAGCGAATCCAATCAGTTTACCTTCGCCGAAATAGCTGCGGGCATTACAGAAAAACTAATTCGGCGACATCCCCACGTCTTTGGCGATGTCGAAATCAACAGCGTCGATGAAGTCAACGAAAACTGGGAAAAAATCAAAGCAGCAGAAAAAGGCACAACATCGGAAAAGCCGCCAACTTTAGCCTCGAAAATGAGCCGTTATGCCAGCACTTTGCCGCCAATAGCCGCCGGGATGAAAATCTCCCAAAAAGCTGCGGAAGTGAGTTTTGATTGGGACAGTGTAGACGGCGTTTGGGATAAATTTCACGAAGAAATGGCAGAATTTGAGCACGCTCTCAAACACGAGGATCAGGCAGCGCAGCAGTCAGAATTGGGAGATATTATGTTTGTGTTGATTCAATTAGCTCGCTGGTACGATTTAGATCCGTCGGCTGCTTTGCAAGGAACAAACGATCGTTTCGTGCAGCGGTTTGCGAAGGTAGAGGCTGCGTGCGATCGACCTTTGTCAGATTATGCCCCAGAAGAGTTAGAATCTCTGTGGCAGCAAGCTAAAGCTTTAATTGCTAAACAAAAGGGCGATGCGTAATATCAAATCCGTGGGTATCAGAATGATTAATCTCTCTCTTCTCTAACTCTGCGCCCTCTGCGCCCTCTGCGGTTAAAAACTCCCAATCTAACTAATTTTCTTTAATCAGACATCAAAAATCAACTACTCGTAGAGCTTCGCGTCATTGTACGGCGGATGTTCGCACGCGATGTAAAGCGCATTTGTCGGTTCCAGGGCTTCCCCAGTCACCGGATCGATCGGCTTGAGGACAAAGCATAACAGAGAGAGCGATCGCCAATCCAAATTATCCAGCTTCCCACGTTCGTAACGGTTGACTGTTGCGGCACTGATACCCACATCTTTGGGTACGGGTTGATTTGTAGCTGTGAACAGCGCCTCTTCATATCCCTTGGTTTTGAACTCTGTTTCGCTGACAGACCAGCCTGTTGTCTGTCTTGCTGCTTTTAAAATCTTCCCCAAACGCATCCGCCCCGTTTCAGTGAAGCGAACGGGACGCAATTCCTGCTCTTTGTCTACCACAGCTTTGTTAGAGAGTCCTGACATTTTTCCCACCTACGTTAACTCTCAAACTAGCACAGCATCAATGATTGAGGGTTGCACGAGCAACATCTGAGCTGAAGAAGTTTAAATTAATTTCATTGCACTTGTGCAATAAGAGTCTGATATAGTAATATGTAATTGACTCTAAACCGAACTTGCCTCTCAACCCCTGAGTATACAGCCATGACACCACTGTTTCGCCACATCCAACCCTCGAAAAAGCTCCGCATCACCGTCAGGTCGTAGGCGTAAGCCGGGGCGTAGCCATCGCCCAACTGCTCAAAATCAGCCAAAATCAAATTAAGCGAGTCGAATCCTGGGCTTTCGTGGTTTTCGTGCACCGGCGGGACAGAGGCGGACAATTTCTCAGCTACCGGAAGCTGGAAGAATGGCAAAATGCGATCGCCCATCACATCCAAACCTGCCCCACTCTTGGAGAACTCTCGCAGCTCAAAACATCTATTCACTACGACAGCCGGAAATTCAAAAAACAATGTCTCCCAAAAACACTTGACTTTTTAAATCAAATGTGCATTGAAAGACAAGACATTCTCGAAATCTGGGAAAGCTCAAACTGCATTGCTTCCTAGCAGAAATTAGGCAGATTTCCTTGCCCAAAACAGAAGCGAAACATTTGCGAGCAATTGCGAGATCGAATCACCCCAAAAATCACCCGCGAATGCTCCGCCACATTCATGAAAGCGATCGCCAAAGCAATTAAGACATTGCCTGAGCAATATAATCAAAATAAGGAGCTGCTTCCTTAGCATCATCCTGATTGAGCAAAGCCAAAGAAGCTTCCTTCAAACAGCGGATAGCTTCGACCATGCCAGGAACAGGAACGCCCAGAGAATTATACATTTCCCGAACGCCAATCAAACCGATGCTTTCGATCGGCTCCTTGTCACCCGCCAAGATACCGTAGGTAATCAGGCGCAAGTACCAGCCGTAGTCGCGCAGACACAAAGCCCGTTCGCGTTGGCCGTAAGCATTGCCCCCAGGAGAGATAAAATCAGGTCGTTTTTTCCAGAGTTTTTTACTAGCTTCTTCAACAATTTTCTTCTCACTGTCAGACAGCGCAGTAGCAATACGCACCCGCTGTTCTCCGGTTTTAAAGAAATCATTGATACTTTGGAGTTCGCCGGTACTGGGATAACGAAGTTCGTCGTCGGCTTGGAGAATAAATTGGCTAACTACGCTCATTGTTATTCAAATTTGAGGATAACATTAATAAACATTCCCATCTTTTAGCGACGGGATTCTTGGTTCGCAGACTTGCCTTGCTCCTAACATTTATCAATCCTAGAAGTAGAGGGTAAATCTCCCCAAGCGTTATGCTTGATGTTCAAGCCAGTTTCCTTGTGTTCCAGGGTACTGCGGGAAAAACTCAAAAATTGCGAGTGAGAGTTTGGATGTCAGCAGACAGTTGGACTGTTTAACGAGTTTTTGCTACATCGCCCCAACAGCATATCGCACCGACGGGATCGAGGCAACTCGCGGCAAGCTCGACTCCCCGGTTGAAGCTTGGCTTTAGCAGCAAGACGTTCAGCAGCAGGAAGACAGCCTGCAATTGAGCTTGAGTGCGACGGCTTACGCCCCGCTTCTTCGCTACGACTTATCTCAGGAAAGAGAGAGCGATATTGCATTACCATATTAAATCCTACCACGACTACTTGTGACCAAATCTAAATTCCCCACCCCAAACTCGACGAAATTGGCAAACCCTTGCCAGCAAGGTCAACTGATTGAGATAGAGATTACCGACTTGACAGACACCGGCGACGGAGTTGGTCGTTTTGGTGAGTTAGTAGTGTTTGTGCCCGATACCGTGACGGGCGATCGAGTCCTTGTGCGCCTCGTCCAAGTCAAATCCACCTATGCTACAGGCAAGCTGGACACACTTCTCGAAACCTCCGAACACCGCATCCGAGCTAACTGCATTGTCGCCGACAAGTGCGGCGGCTGTCAGTGGCAGCACGTAGACTATCAATATCAGCTTGCAGCTAAGCAAAATCAAATCATTCAAGCCTTAGAACGGATTGGCGGGTTTAGCAATCTGCAAGTTGATGAAATTTTAACTGGAAAAATCGAGGGATTTCCTCAATTTTTGGGATACCGCAACAAAGCGACTTATCCCGTGGCAATATCTGCAACAGGTCAAGTCCAAGCAGGTTACTATCAAAAAAGCACCCACAAATTAGTCAATCTCAATCAGTGTCCGGTGCAAGATCCGCGCCTCAATCCTTTGTTAAAAGAAGTCAAAGAAGACATCCACTGGCGGGATTGGCAAGTCTACGACGAAAAGAAACATACAGGAGAATTGCGTCACTTATCCTTGCGGATTGGACGGCGCACCGGCGAGATGCTGCTAACTTTAATAGTTCGCACTGGAGAGTTGCCGGGACTCGAAGTGCAAGCATCCGAGTGGCTGAAACAATATCCTCAACTGGTAGGGGTTTGTTTGAATATAAATCCCGATCAAACTAATGTGATTTTTGGTGCAGAAACTCGCTGCATTGCGGGTCGTTCTTATCTGCGAGAAAGATTTGCTGGGATGAATTTTCAGCTCAGAGCCGATACTTTTTTCCAGGTAAATACAGAGGCTGCTGAAGCGCTGTTAGAGGTGATGGTAGGGGAATTGAATTTGCAGGGAAATGAGGTTTTGATTGACGCTTACTGCGGAATTGGTACTTTTACTTTACCCTTGGCAAAACAAGTAAAAATAGCGATAGGTTTAGAAGTGCAACCGGCGGCGATCGAACAAGCCAAATTAAATGCTGAGTTAAATGACGTGAGAAATGTCGATTTTCAGGTGGGAACTGTAGAGAGTTTGCTGCCTTCCTTGGGATTGACACCGGATATTGTGCTGCTAGATCCGCCGAGGAAAGGGTGCGATCGCGCGGTTTTGGAAGCTATCAAGGAAATTAAACCAAATCGTATTGTTTATGTTAGCTGCAAGCCGGCTACTTTGGCTCGCGACCTGAAGATTTTGTGCGAAAATGGGGATTATAAGTTAGCGCGAGTGCAGCCGGCGGATTTCTTTCCTCAGACTTCTCATGTTGAGTGTGCGGCTTTTTTGGTCAGGTGAATGAAAGGGCGATCGTTGTTTAGTTAAATTCAATCATCAGCATCGGCGAAGAGGGCGGATAAATCTCGATAACCACTGACAACTCGAAAGATTTCTACATCTTGTCCGATCGGCATATAGAGGATGAGATAGTTGTCTATGGAGAGACTGCGAAGCAAGGGTAAAATTTCGTCTCTTTGTCGTCCAATATTGGGAAATTGAGCAATTTTGGCGAATTTAGCGTCAAGATTGCTTAAAAAGCGATCTGCTCGATCGAGTCCTGATCGACTAGCGATGTAGTCTGCAATTTGCTCAATGTCTTGAATTGCGGGTTGGGTGAGGCGAAATTTTGGACTCATGTTTCTTTTGAACTGTAGCGCGATCGCAAATTAGCTCGAATTTGTGCCATTGCGGCTGCACCGTCTACGACTTCACCGCGTTGGGATGCTTGCTGGCCAATCTGTGCGTCTCGTTGGAGTTCTTGCAGTCGTCCTTGATAAATGTCTTGCTGTTGTTCGAGTAGTTGAATGGCTGCAAGGATAACGTCGATCGCGCTGTTGTATTTGCCGCTGGTGAGTTGGCGCTGTATGAGGACTTCGGCTTCAGGTGGCAAAACAATTTGCATGGTGTTTGAGATGAGGGGTGTTGATTCTATTGTAGGCGATCGCCCTAAGCTTGATTTTCGCAAGTCTATGGAATAGCGATCGCCCTTAAATTTACCTCGCTATACCTCAGCAGCTTGCGGGTCTTTTTGAGATTCTAGCTAACGTTCGTAGGCTTCCCTGTCGCCGCCCTTCGGATCTAAAAACAATGTATTTACGCATTGTCATCATCCTGTTCGTGCGCGCGATCGGCTTTCAAGATGTCACCCTTAAGTTTTTCTATCCTCTTGGGTGTCCATCCATATTTAGTTTCCATTTCGTACTAGATTTACTTGTTAACAGTCTGATTGGCGAACTTCTGAAGAATTCGCTGACTGGGGTGATCCGAAAGACTAACCAGTTTGTTGACAAGAGCTACAGGGAAAAGAGCTGAATCATACATATCGCAGTGTAGAGCTTCGACGTTTTTCAATATTACCTGCAAGTTGGGCAAATCAGCAGCGATCGGTGTTTTCTTCAGTTCCCGCACAGGCATCGAAACAACATACATTTGTCCTCCTCTTGTCTTAAAAATGACTTTATGTCCGTAGTTGCTTGTAGAAGCATAAGCTCGGCTAGGATCTCCTGTACCTGGCAAAATGTATCGATAGATGTAATCGTCAGTTAGAATAAGTGCTTGTCCCGGCTCTAACTTGCTCTGAATTTCTTGGGCATGATCGACAAAAGCACCACTTTTTTCTAACCCAGCTAATAAAATATTGTGCTTATCGAAAAGCCAATTAGCCAAATCATTCATCGGGTCATGTAGTAGAGCTGTTTGACCAAAAAATCCAGTCGATCCATCTTTGATGAACAGGACTTTCTTTAGCATTTCTGGTTGAATATTCAACAATTGACGAATCAGATGAATGATAATTATATGTTCGATAACATTCAACAAATAACCTAAAATCCCAGCGGCTCCTGTTTCCTCTTCAATCACTTCATGAAGCCTAAAGATATCAGTTAAATGAATTCTTCCTCCTGTTTCGGGACATGGAAATGTATAACTTTTGTCCATATCTATCTCTGACAAAACAACTTGATTTCCGTCTTGACTTAACGGGTTAGTTGCCAAATTCCATCTCTTATCTTTTTCGGTTTTCTGTCCTTGCTTATAGCGACGGAATATAAACCAGGCTAGAGTATCTATTAAGCTATGCCTTTCTCCTAAATTATTTTTGCTAAAAAACTCAAAGATAGCTTTAAGAACAGTACCTTGGAGAGTATTTTCATCCTTAAAGCGAAGATTTCTGGTTGGCAGAGCTAATTTTAATCGTTCAATATTTCTCAGCTTGGCCATATCTTCTGGTGCAATAAAGGCTGCTGCATCAATTTTAGCAAGATCGTCCAGCTTAAAAAAGAGAGCACCGAACTGTAGAAAGTGTATGGTACGTGAAGGAAATCCCTTGTCGAGAATAACCTCACTGTAACCGCCATCTACAGCAATAATTGCCTCTACAGGATTATTTTCAGAAGGGTCAAAATCTACAGTAAAATCTGTGAGCAGAAGATCATCATCTTTTTCAGGCTTATAAAGGCGATCCATTACAGCTTGTACTTCTGCATCGTTAATGATATGATGATGCGAAGCCTTACTTGCACCTTCAAAAGGTCGTCGATTGTTTTTACTTGGATATCCCATAATTGTGTGAGATTAGTATCAGGTAAGTTATTTTTCAGGGGGGAAGCGATCGATCTGAACTGGAATAACAAAAGAGTTACTGTAGGTTTTCATGCGGACAAAACCCTTATCTGTGTCTTGGCTAAAGCGGATTAGACTCTCAGTGAAGTCACTAAAGTCGTAGTATTTGCGTAGTTCCTTAATTTCATCTTCATTGTTCAAATGAGAGATAAACCAGTTTTGAGTAGCTTTGAGGATGTTACTACTGATAGAGCTTACCTCCTGAGTTGCATAGATTAGACCGAGGTTTAGTTTAGCTCCTTCCTTTGCTAGCCTGTTATATATTTGTGACAAATCTTTATCATCTTTTTTGGGGAAGAGATTATGAGCTTCTTCAAAGTAAAACTGAATGAAGTTATTGGGCTGGGTGTTAGTAAAACGGCTAATAGCATCAGTAAAAATACGTTGACAGATTCGCTCGCTGAACATTGCCTGAATTTCAGGATTGCCAAGAGAAAGATCAACGATGATAATCTGTCCTTGTCGCAGTTTATTGAGAATATCTTGGTCAAATGGATCTTGAACCGTGCTGGTATGTTGCTCACGAATAGGATTGAGAATACGGAATCCCGCACAGTTAGCATTTCTACCAGAGTTGCTTTTTCTAGTAAGCATTACTAATAAGGATTTGAGGTCTTCATCAGCCCATTCATGTCCTTTTTCCTGTCTGTATTTGGTAAAAACACCACTCGAATCTTCATCGTAAATATCCCAAAAGTTAGTCCACCAGTTAGCAGCATTCTCAATGGTTATTCCTCTACTTGGGTCAACAGCTTCCTGAACAGCGTTACGAACATCTTGATTGGCAGTGAAACGTATTGGAGGAAAGTTGGCGGGCAGATCAAAACCTGCCCGGTATAGGCAACAGAGATAGACGGCAACTTGGCGATCGTAACGCGCTTTAGCTGAGTGGTTAGTATTATAGTCTTCAGGTTTGATCAGCTCTACTGATTTGAAATTTGTCACAAAACGAGATGTATCATCTGCAATATTTGGGTAGGCTTTTATCAGCTCGAAGCCGTTTTCAATTTCCCGATAAAAGTTTACCTTCATTTCTAAGAAACCCGGCTTGGGTACAGTGGAGTATCGAATCGTCTGATCTTTGTATAAATCAAAGATTGCAGTTCCCCGATCCTGTAGATTCGGGTTAGCATACTCACCATTTATATCAAAGATTAGCTGTCCCATTGGATACTTGGGGTTGTTATCGTCAGTCAGAGGTTTAAGAACTTCTTCTGGAGTTTCCTTGCTTTTGTCTAGTATCAGTTGAGCATTATTGCTCATCTCAACACAGGCTTGGATAATCTTTTTAACTGTGTTTGATTTACCTGTTCGAGTCATACCAAAAAGGGCAGTTCTCTTTCCAGCAAAGTCTGGAGCTTGAACATAGACAGGGATTTCTTCTTCAGTTTGCTGAAATCGGCGACTGGAACTGTAACGTACTTTTCCAATCTTGATATCTCCAGATCCTCCAGCAGTTCCGTTTTCTCGATAGTTGACAATTGCTTTTAAGATATCAGATGAGGGTTTAATCACCGAATAATTATGGGCACTATAGAAATTCTCTAAGTCAGCCCCAAAACGAGTTCTCCTATTTTCATCAGTGTAAAAAGAGCCTAGAACCGAACATTCTAATCCACTAAAAGAGAATTCGTAACGGGTGAATGTATCTAGCTGAGAGCGTTTATTCGTACCTGTTTTAATATCATCTTTGTAATACTCCACCATACTGCTAATAACGTCCTGATCGGTTGGCAGTTTAGCTGGCTGAATGACTCGGAGTAAAATAGCTTCAGTATTATTATTGTCATCCAGTTCGTTGTCATAGTAAGCAAGAAGAAAGCAGCCTTGAGGAATACCTTTAGCGTTTTGCTTCCAAGCGTCAGCTAATAAAATTTCTGCTTTACTATAGCTAAGTCTAAAAGGGCGACCAACAAAGATTCCGGTCTCCCAATTTCCGTCTGGCTTACGTTTAAAAAAGTTGGATTGTGTCAGTTTTGTGATGATACTCATAGTGTTATTCAGGTTTGTTTTTAAGGGCAGGATCTTCAAAACGAATTTTTGACTGTTCTACATATTTTTCCTCTACATCTATCGCTATCCATTTACGATCTAGTCTGGCGGCAATATATCCAGTGGTATTGCTTCCAGCAAAAGGATCTAGAACTAAATCTCCTGGTTCTGTCAGAAATTCAATGAAAAAAGCAGCTAGACCCATTGGCATTCGAGCAGGATGAGGAGTAATGCCTCTTTCCTTACAAGTTCGTGAAAGGAAATCAGTAGAAATGCTGTTTGAAAAGGAAAAAGCATTCTTAGGTAGGCGAACCTCCCGTTCAGAATCCATCGGATCTAATTCAAATAAGTTGTGAGCGATGGAACCTCCGCAGTCCTTAAGAAAGCTTGTTTCGCCGATCTTATGCTGAGAAGGTCTTTTTCCGGCGTTATATCTACCTGTAGAAAGTAGATATTTCATCCGCTCGCTGTAAGGACGCAAAACTTTAGAATTGTCTGCTTTTGGTGAATCACTCTTGGCCATCCACCAGAGGCGAGTATAGCTATCTACGGTTCTAATTCGTTTCACTGTGACCCAGTGTGCTGGTGAGGGAAGTCGAGACGGGTTGTAACAGACAAACTCTTGAATAAGGCGAAGTTCTGTTTCCTTATGAGATACGAAGCCTAATAGAGATTGCAAAGGTAGCAGAGATTGGACAGGACGTCCTGGCTCCCAGCTATTACCGAGTTCAATAACAATAGAACCATCATCGGCTAACATTTCTGCAAAGATTGGAGCTAAACTAGAAAACCACTGGAGGTATTTATCACCCATCATGTTGCCGTAGCTCTTTTTGCTGTTAAGTGGAAAAGGTGGGGATGTCATGATAAGCTGCACCTTGCCACAGTGCTGGCTGAGGGCAGGACTTCTCAGAATCTTTTCGCTTTTGCCGACGTAGTATTGGCCAGACTCAGTATTTTGAACTAATGACATCAAGTTATATAGCGATTGCTCATCATTAGATTATAAGCTAAATAGTGCATCGAAGATAAATTGAGCTGCACTCACTCCCTTATTTCCGAAATAACCCAAAGAGCGATCGCCCTTTTTTCTCAAATAGCGATCTCTCGTCTCCGATCCCAAGTCCATGTTTCGCTGATACTTTCAGTGAGGGAAAATACATGAAAATTCGAGAAGATCAAGGTAAGAGCCTATAGAACTATTTTGCGTAAGCCAGCCAAGTCGGCATTGATGAGGACTGGTCAAAGCTTGATCGCGCTCTGGAAACTTTGATTGCAGCGGGCATCCCCTGTCATTTATATAAAATACTGACTTCCAACGATGACATCGATTTGAAGCCTGTAGCGCAATAGCTCAAAGCAGTCTGATCATGTCTTGGGTGTAGCGCAATTGTTCTTTTTCCTAAAGTGCGATCGTCCCTCGGACATCTCCAATCCCAAAGTGCGATCGGCATTCCTAAGTTAAGATATAAACTGAGAAATCACCCTGATAGTAATACGACAGGAATGTGCGATCGGAAATTCTCAAAATCTTTATCAGTAGTGAAAATGCTGTAACCGCGACGATGAGCAACGGCACATAACAGAAAATCAGTATTTGAACCCTGAACGCCATTACTGCGACAGGTATTGAAAAACTCTGCGGCTAACTCATAATCTTCAGTTGTTAGCTCTAAATCAGGAAAAGCACGAAGATACTCTCGCAATCGAGCAAACTGTTCCTTGTAGCGTACCCCAGAAAGCACCTCCTGACGAATTGCCCCCAGTAAAACAACTCGTCCATCTGCAATCAAATCACGCAGTACATTAACAATAGAGAGCGCATCATTTGTTGTGTTGCGCCGCAATGCCAACGACCAAACGGAACTATCAACAAGAACATTCATAAAGTTTGTCGCTGTTGCTTGTAGTTATAATCTTCATCGTAGTCAATAGTACCAAACAATTCCATTACTTTTAGTTGTTTGCGACGTTGAATGTACTCGCGTAAAGCTGCTTCTATTAATGTAGTAGGTGTTGGATGGTTACTCAAATCAAGGGCTTCTTGAAGGAGAGTTTTGTCAATTTCGAGCGTAGTTACCATATATTTTCCTCGTGCAGGTATCACGGAATTGCCACCGAACAATGCTGTAATTTTAGTGTAGCACTGAAACTCTATCAATGGGCGATCGCTTTCTGCATTTAGTTCACAGGAGAATGAAAAGCCTGTTTAGCTTGCGTAAGTCAGGCAAGCCGGCATTTATGAGGACTTGTCAAAGCTCGATCGCCTTTCTCATGCCGAATCCCAAAGTACGATCGATCTTTTCCATCCACCTATCCCAAAAGTGATCGCCCTTATTTTATTTACTCGCGCACATATTCAACTTGTTAACATGATAACATATCAGCAGAACAGGTGTACGATCGTGAGAATATAAAAATTGCAGGAAGCCTAAATGGGAAAAAGTACAGAAGTGCCAGCGAAGCGACACGACCCAAATTACATACAGCTATCGGGAGATGTCCGAAAAGAACTAGGACTTCAGTTTAAAGCTGCGTGTACTCTGAAGCAGCTAAATATAGGAGAAGGGCTGGAAGAGGCGATAGAGATGTGGTTCCAGGCTCAGCAAGCCCCCTCATCCAGCAAAAGCAGCAAAAAGGGGGAGGAGTGAGAGATCCAGAACGGGAAAAAGAAGAGCTTGGCAATCCCATCAACGAACCCGTACAAGCGTATAACCTAAAAGAAGCGAAAAAGAAATGCCAACAGCTAGCAACTGAATATGAACGGTCTCTTGCAGATGTTCGCCCTGAAGGCAAAGCCTGGTTTCGCTGCTACTTTCAGTGAGGGAAAAGACATGAAAATTCGAGAATCTCTTGGTCAAAGTGTATGGAATCATTCTGAGGGCTGGTGCTGCGAGCCTCTTGACCCCATACCGCCCGGTCATATTGCCCTAGCCGTTGAAGCGATAGATATTAATCTTGTAGACTGGGATATCGAAGAAATTGGCGAAAAAGCAGGTTTTGATATTCAGTACAAATACACGGGAGTCAATGACCCGAAAGATTCATCTTTAGCTTGTGTAAGTCAGTTTGTGGGTATCTATGAAGACTTCTCAAAGCTCGATCGCGATCTAGAAGCTTTGATTGCAGCCGGCATCCCGCGTCATCTATTCAAAATACTGACTGATAACGATGATATCGATTTGAAGCCTGTAACGCAATACCTCAAAGCTGTCTCATAATGCTTTGAGTGTAGCGCAATTGTTTCTTTTTCCGAAAGTACGATCGCCCTTATTGTCCGAAAGTGCGATCGCACTTTTACTATCCCTATCAATATGAGACTCAACCATTTACACCTACAACACTCAACTCATCAGACATTTCGGAATTATTGGTTTTATCAATTTTTGGTAACTGTTCACTATTCAAGAATTCTTCAAATAAATCAAAAAAGCGCTTCAGTGCATCTGCTTCATCCTCAGAATAAAAAAGAATAATCCGACTCCAAGATTGACTATCTGCTTGGTTAAATCGATTTTCTATCCATTCTTGAAACTCCTCAAACTTTGTTTCTTGTTCTGTTACAGGGATGCCAAGTTGACGGCGCGCAAAGGTATAGCCGTCTATAAAAACATGGAGATGACTGAGCGATCGCTTCCCCAAGTATAAAGACGATCTTTGCTTAATTTTTTCTAGCAAATCATACAAATCTAACATTGTTTCATCTCCTTTCAGCTAAAATTCAATTTCCGCAATCTCAAAATTACCGCCCAGCTCGATCGCCAAACAATAAAATTTTCCCAACCACTCTTGTTTAGGAATTCCTTCATTGTGGATATTATCAAAAATTAGTTCCTCCCCATTTATTTTAACTGCAATAGCTTCATGCCGTCCATTTGTAGCAATATTTTGTCCTAGGTCATCATGGTAAATATTACCATATTTTCCCTTGGCACTGCCAGTGTAAATTTTTAGTTTTTTCCCCGAAATACCCCTGGTAATTAAAAACTCTTGGACGCTTAAAGCGCAAGCATTACATTCAAACAGCTTAAATTTACTAGCTATTTCTGAAATTTGTTGTCGTAATTCGTCATCGATCATGTTTAATTATTTGAGCATCTCTTGGTGCCATCCTAACTCCGCTTTACCCTAAATAGTTATTCGCAGGGTCATAGCTACCTTGATAAGTGCTGTAGATGTGGTAGCCAGGGAATACTAAAGCAATGCCAATGGGACTGTGAATAGTCCCCGGATAGTTTTCTTCGGGTTCGCTACCCCCAATCCTAATTTTGATGGCACCCAGCCAAATGTAGAACCCTGGAATTAAAGTATCTAAACTGTAGGCGATCGCTCGCATTTGCCGATCGGGGGGATTAATCGGTTTTAAATACTGTGGCTTTTCAGGTTTGGAAATGGACATGGCACTGATTCCCGTGCGTTAGGGTACAAAAACGGTCTTGTTGATTACACTTTAACATAACCTAAGTTTCACTTTTCAATTGTTAAGCTTATTTTACTATTTTGTCGCGATCGCCCTTACAAATTTCACATCCCAGCGTTTGATAAGCCTGAATATACGCTTCTAGAGTCTCCTCTTGCGGCACACCGTCAGGCCAATAAAATTGCTTTCTCGGTATCGGTTGCCACCAACGATCGTCTTCCTCAGCAGCCCATGCAAAGCAGTTATATTCTTGAGATTTAGGGCTGGTAACTTGATAATCCGTGCGATACAAATTGGGCTACTTAAGTTCAAACAAATTCTGGTATTCTATACATTCTCTTCAATCGCGTAGCCTTGATTTCTCCCCCAATCTATCCAAACTGATGCCATCTGTTTTACCCTTCCCTTTTGTTCTGGTTTAAAGGGATTTTCACCCGTAATTGCACTCAACGCCGATAACCAGTAAAGGGGATTTTTTTTCAGTTCCGATAGCAACAGTGGCACGATTTGTATTCCCATACTAATAATTTCCTGATAGACAGAATGCTGAGACATTTGGGCAGTTGAAGAAAGTCCAGCAACATCTTTCTCCCAATCCGAAGCTATTGCATAAAACTTGTCAACTATATCAGGGGGAATTTTAGCATTTTTATTGAGAAGATTTTGAGCAGTATTGGGTGAAAGACTTTCTGGCTGTGCGAGTAAGTTTTCGATGCCTATTAAAACTAACTCTTCTATCGATACATTCAAGTCGTTGGCGAGTTTTTGTAACTTCAGGAGGCGCTCATCTGAAAGGGCGATCGCGATCGTGTTCATCTGACTTACGCTCCTAGCATGATGCCTTAAGTATAGCCAATAAATTACTCACCTTTAGTCATCGTTAAACCAAATTGTAGGATGCCTTAGACATTAATTCTTTCGATTTCAACAGGTTTGAAGGATCTGACGCACCCTACGGACAGTATTTCGATCGCCCTCACCATCAAGTAGATGCAAACTAGATCCAGTCCGGCCTGAATCGGGGGGAGTCCAGAAGTATAGAATAGAGGTTGCGGAACCGGCACACCGCCCGATCGCTCGCCCCCAGCAATTTGTTACCCTAAAAATAGAATCTCCCCTCCCTCAACTCCCTCCCATGAACAACGCTTCTCCCCTGATTCAAACCGTGACTCCAGAACGCTGGGCCGGGTTTAGTATGGACTTTATAGGGGCGGGTTACACGGGTTTGTTGGTCAAAAACGGCCGCGCCGTGCGTACCCTGAAATCCGGGCGGCATTTCAGCTTCGCCCTTCCCCTGCTAGAACAGTGTCAAATTGTCATCGTAGACACCAAACTCCGCAACTTGGAGGTTCAGTCGCACGGAGATTTTTTGTCTAAGGATCGATTTTTAATTGATGCCACTCTGACTGTTATTTATCAAGTTATAGATCCGAAACGAGTAGCTTTGGAATTGTCCGATCCTCTCGCTGTTTTAGCAAGTGCAGTTAAGGATTGTATGGGATTAGCGATCGGGCAAATACCCCTACAACAGCTTATCAGTCAAGGACGGCTGTTGCTGCGACAAAATTTGCTCGATCGCGTCCAAGATTTTTATACTCTAGGTTTTAACTTAGAAGACGTGCGAATTGGCGATGTCAGCTTTCCCGAAACAAACGGAGTTATTCGCCAAGTTGAGGGCATGAGTGCCCGACAGGAAGCAGAAAATGCCGCCGCCCTGCAAATGAGAATTGCCGAAGCAGGCCGGCCCATTGTTCCTCAATCTCCCGTACAGCAGTTAAACTTAATTTCAGGTAATTCTCCTGCGAGTCTTCCAGCTTCCGACACAGCAGCAGGGTTCGATCGCGATTTACAACAACTGACAGAACAACTTGCTCAAAACAGCCTTCCTGCTGGGAGAAATCCTCCCCAACTTGCACCGACGGTACTCGCAAGCAGCGATCGCAAAACAACCGCATATTTAATCTACAAACTTTCTGGAGAGGCGATCGCCCTAACGGCCAATCCCTTTACAATTGGACGCGAACCAACCAACACTTTAGTATTACAAGATCCGCAAAGTTCGCGCTATCACGCTCAAATCCGCCGGGCCACTGACGAACTTGGCAAACAGCGGTATCAGCTTGTCGATAGCGGCAGTTCCAACGGCACTTTTGTAGGGGGGCAGAGGCTGGCTGCTAACGAGCCTTTTTGGCTGCCAAATGGCTGCGAAATTGCGATCGGCGACCAAAAATGGATATTTCAAAATTCGTGAGTGAGAGAGATGAAGATGTTTTTAAACAGCAGATAAACACAAATGAATCCCATCAGCGTTTATCTGTGTTTATCTGTGTTTATCTGCTGACATCTGCGGTTAAAAATCCCAATTTGAGTAACTTGCTTTAATCACGATATACAACTAATATCATGTCCGGTCGATTACCATGATTGCTGTAGGGGCGGGTTCACCAATAATATTTGCCAAAAACCGACAATCTCAAAAACCCGCCCCGGCCTGTGTATTATGCGCGATCGATCGGACATGATATAATAGATGAAGATGCTTTTAAACAGCAGATAAACACAGATAAATTCCATCGGCTTTTATCAGTCAGGTTTCTGTAGGGGCGTTGTCACGAGTCCCCGCCCTTCCCACACAGCTTGACCGAAAGCATCCAGGATACAAGCCCCCGCATTCATCCGTCCAGAAATAAAAAACCTGTATCCGATAAAGGAGCCCCCGAATTTATCTCGCGCAAGTCAATGCTTCAATTCTAAAATCTAAAATCTAAAATCTAAAATCTAAAATCGATTGACACCTTCTCCCGCCCCAATTCCCTATACTCCCAGGTAGAAGTCTCTTGCCAACCCTAGGGGGGATATCTCCACAAGCATTTCGAGCGAGAATTTGTCAAGATTGAAAATATAAGTAGAGGACAACCCCATGAGCTTTTCTATACAATCTGTTTACAACTGGTATCGCGACACCCTCCGCAACCCCAAGTACCGCTGGTGGATTATTCTGGGAACCCTGGCATATCTGGTAAGCCCGATCGACATAGCCCCAGACTTTCTCCCCGTCATCGGACAAATTGACGACGTGGCAATTGCAGTCTTGCTGATTTCCGAAGTGTCGCAAATGGCGATCGACTACTTTAAATCCCGCCAAACAGAGACAGCTTCAGCATCCGAAGCCACCGGTGCCCCTTATTCTGAAGCCAAAGGCAGCACCGTTGACGTAGATGCAGTTTCTGTAAAATAATTTTTCCAAAAATAATCGATCGCTACAACCCCGACTTCTTCAAGAAACCGGGGTTTTTGTTTTTTAAATGGCAACTGCTCAGATCGTGCTCCAAAGCTGGTAATTTTAACTATGATCCATCTGTGCTAACAACAAATTTTTATAGATGAAGTTTAGCTACATAGTACGAAGACTTAATTTAGCCACCAGTCGCACCCTCACAGCGTCGGTTGCTACCGATCCGGAAATTACTGGCCCTGCCCCAGTTGATGAAGCTCCATCGGGTACAATCAGTTATATAGAAGGTGCTAAATTTGCCGTTCATACAGCCACTACAAATGCTTCGGCTTTAATTTTACCCTTAGATGAAAGCCTCCAAGCTCAATGTGACGATCGCAACATTGCTTGGATTGCCGCGGCAGATCCGCGATTGTTATTTGCTGAAACGATCGCCATTTTCTATCAACCGTTTCGCCCAGCATCCGAAATTCATCCCTCAGCCGTCGTTCACCCCTCAGCAGAAATTGGTGAAAATGTCTATATCGGCCCCCACGTCGTTATTCAAGCAAAAGTCAAAATTGGCAGCAACGTTTGCATTCATCCAAATGTTGTAATTTACCCAGATGCGGAAATAGGCGCAGGCACTGTTTTACACGCTAATTGTGTCATTCACGAACGTACTCGCATCGGGGCAAATTGCGTGATTCACAGCGGTGCGGCGATCGGTTCCGAAGGTTTTGGGTTCGTGCCGACAGCCACAGGATGGGTGAAAATGGAGCAGTCTGGCTGCACTGTATTAGAAGAGGGCGTTGAGGTTGGCTGCAACAGCACGATCGATAGGCCCGCTGTCGGAGAAACCCGCATCGGCCAAAATACAAAAATCGACAATTTAGTACAGGTAGGTCATGGCTGTCAAGTCGGGAAAAATTGCGCGTTTGCCGCTCACGTTGGCATGGCTGGCGGAGTAAAAATTGGCAACAATGTAATTTTGGCAGGTCAAGTAGGAATTGCTAATCAAGCCAAAATCGGAGATGGGGCGATCGCCACTGCTAAAGCCGGAATTCACAGCGACGTGCCCGCAGGTGCGATCGTGACGGGTGTTCCAGCAATTCCCCACAAACTATTTCTCAAAGCCGCAGCCGTCTACAACCGCTTGCCGGAAATGTACCAATCTTTGAGGCAAATTCAGCGCAAGCTCGATCGGTAGTCAATTGGCAGTTGGCAGTAGTCAGTTGGCAGTTGGCAGTAGTCATTAGTCATTAGTCATTAGTCATTAGTTAACAGTTAACAGTCAACAGCCAACAGTATTATAGTTGCAACCTATTAAATGTGGAATAGTATAAACAACCTGCAATTGATGTCGCCGTCAATACCAGCAATTGTCAAAATAATCTTCTTTTTCTCGACTTGGATGGTTGTGTGGCTTCCCGCAGCGATTGTGCTGGCGATCGCCCTTAAATGGCATCCGCCCCAACCCTTGGGAAACAAAAAACTACCTTTACTAGCTTCCCTCTACGTGATTGTCCCCTTCATTTTATGGGCGACAAGTTGGATCGAAAATACATCTTTTGTTAACTGGGGTTGGGATTGGCAACCCGCAACTTTGATGTCATTAATGCGGGGATTAGGATTAGGAATAATCAGCTTAGTAATTTTATTCGGCCTGCAATTAACCGCAGGCTGGATAGAGCTAAAAAAAAGCGAAACTTCCACCGAAACAGGCGAAAAAATTAATTTGTGGACTTTAATTTTTACCCCTGCTAGTCTGCTGACTCTGTTATTAGCACTGTGGATTAGCGCCACAGAAGAGTTAATCTTTCGCGGCTGCTTGCAAACGATACTCCAGGAAGATTACTCAATGCTAATCGCAGCAGCGATCGCCAGTTTCATTTTTGCGATCGCCCACCTAATTTGGGCAGCCAAAGAAACTCTACCGCAACTGCCCGGATTGTGGCTGATGGGGATGGTTTTAACACTAGCCCGCATCGCCGACAATGGCAGTCTAGGATTGGCGATCGGCATTCACGCAGCTTGGATTTGGGGTATAACTACCGTAGATACAGAAGGCGCAATTAAACCTACTTCTACCGTACCAGAATGGATTACAGGAATAGCAGCAAAACCCCTAGCCGGTGCAGCCGGAATTCTGCTACTGCTAGCAACAGCAGCCGTAGTTTTGTTAATTTAAATAAGACTTACCCTAAAAAATCCGGTTTCTTATAAAAGATTGGCTCTCCTGGATTTGTGGTAGAAATGATAGTATAGCAATCCTAAATCCTGTGTGAATTTCTTACTCTCTCCCCTTACCAAGGGGAGGGTTGGGGTGGGGTTAAAAAATTTATGACTCCTGCAAGGATTGCTATATAAGCGTCTTCCTCATCCGGGATATGGGGCCCGCACCACGAGCATTTTTATTTTGCTGAGCACCATAAACTCAGGAGATTTGGATTATGAGATCAATTCCGGTTGCACTCCTCATAATAGTTGACTGTTGACTGTTAACTGTTAACTCTGGATCGCAAAACTCAATGATGCTTGAGTGTTGAATGTTGACTCGATTTTACGCCCGACGATCAAGCGCGGATTTGATATGATATCTACTCTCTTGAATCAAATATTCAAAGGACGCGATGGCGGTGGTGGCATTGGCGGTTTAGCGATCGCCAGAGACTTAGAATAGCGAGCCTCTAAAACACCAGTTCTAAACTGAGCCACTTTTTCTCCCTTCCTGTGAAATACTATCACATTAACCCGACTACTGTAAATAGTGAGATAGCGCTGTTTGACAATGAAGGCAAGAATAATAAAGACAACACCGATAAAAATACTGAGAGTCGGAATTCCTACCCAAAACAGCCACCAAGTACAACCCTCTCCTGTTTCAATCGCTCTAACATCCTCAATCGGAATAAACACCTCTTTTGTTTCTAATCCAAAAAAAGATTCCGAGCTGATTTGTAACATTTCGCCGGCCAATTTAACCGTAATTGTGCCATTACTTTGAACTGGGACAATCCCCACAATTTGACCAGGTGTACCGCTGATTTGGATGAGTTGATTAGATTTCATATTTATTGTCTATTGGCGGTTCGGAAAAGCTATTAGATCGCCTCCTTTTAGGATTTAGCACGTCCGAAAAATTGTATAACAACAACCTCGACCTATTTGTTGACTCAAACTTGCTCTACCTATCGCCACAAGTACCACTAAAACCTCCTGCGTATAATAGGAAAGCTGATGCCCATAGCTGTAAGGTAAATCTAACTTTCTGGCAACAGGTTTTAAGACATCTGCTGCTTCATCTTTATTAACTTGATGTCCCTTGAGTTGATTGTACAAATACTCCACTACTTCACAAGTAATGTTTTTTGTAAATACGATTGTAGGTCTTTGAGCCTTAATCACATCTACTCGATAGTTTGAGCCTTCACGGTAGACGAGGTGGCAGTTGCGTAATCTAACCTCTCCAATCAATTCGCTCTCCATCTGTTCCTCCTATTTGATTCTCTAAGCAATTAGCAGCGATCTATCTTGGGCAATTTACAAATAAAATTGCTCATCTTATATTTACTAAGACCCAAACTCTTCTCCAAGTCTCCGCCTCAAATCTCCAGATATGGGTAATTGGCGGATTTCTTTGCAAATTGCAGCAGGAGATTCTCCATTTTGAATGCGCTGCCTGTAAATTCCAATTAACAGCGCTTCAAGACCGTACTTAGATAACATTTCTGTCGCTAAACCGATGATGCCCAGCAAAGCAATGCCACCGAACATTCCTGCTGGCCCACCTAACATTGCCAAAGCCGTCGTAATCGCGGCCGCTCCTGCAAAACCTGTAGTTGCCATCACAATTATAAGTAAAATTACAGGCAATCCTAGTCCAGCAGCTTTCCTAACAAACTCGTCCATAATGTCGCTCCTAGTCTGTATATAGAGGAATTAAAAATCAGAGATTTTTGTTTTTTTGCCTTAACTTCCCTTTAACAAAAGCCTTCAATGAAACAAGCCCAAAAATTTATTTACTCATTTCATGAATTTTTACTAATTTATTGAAGTATTTGGTAGGTGTTTAAGTTTGGTCTCTAGTCTCTTACCTCCTTCCACTCCAAAAACTTGATAGACAAATCATTGTTACTACGATCGCCTAGTTGAAGAGCATTATCCATAATTCTCCTGAATTCATAACCCTGATTGGGGGTTAATACACCGCCAAGCCCAACAGTCAAAAATTCGACTACAGCTCCGTCTCGTTTATCGATAAATTGGACGCTGATAGACTGAACTTTAGCCGTCTTACTTTGCTTGTTGGTCAACCGCCCTACAAGAAATCGCTGAGTTCCTGTATTTTCCATCGCTAATCCAGTTAACTCCAGTCCATTCACAAGCTGAACCCTAAAAGGGTCTGGCTTCCGCGGGTTTTCAGGTGGTTTGGGAAATCGACAAAGCCGATCGAGAGATTCATACTGTTTTCTTTCAGAATTCAACTGAAAACACCCCGGATATTCTTGGGCGATCGCCCTCGGAAACAGATTGAAAACAGACAGAAGCGCGATCGTCGGTAAAGCGGTTATCAACTTGACGCACCTAAACATGGCCTTTTACTCTCCAATCGAGTAACGATACTCATCAGTTGTTTTAGTCCAGCAGTTTTCACAGGTAAATCTGGTTTCGACCTCCACTGATTAACCAGGGTCAAACCCAAAAATTATGCAAAGCTGAGGGGGAAACTGTATTCAGGTTCGCTGAACTCAGAAAGCTCTCCGGCTGCGCCGACTTTCTGAAACATCCACCGCGCCTAACTGAGATTAATGTATCAACTATAGTTCTAGTTTGTCAAGCTAATGCTCAAAAAAAACTCATTAAGTGAGATGACGCTCTCAAAAGTCGATTGCAAAACGCTCTAGCCCCTTTAATGGCAGCTTAAACAAGCTCTAAACCTCTACCAATCAAGTATCCCGATCGAGCAACTGCTCCAAATTTCAGCCGATCGCCCCTCAATTATTCTGTTGTCTATCTCCTTTACCTACTTCTAAATGAGAAAAAAGCCCATATAATCAAGTTACAGCCCAGAAGTCTTAGCTTGCCCCACCCCTCAGTTCTTCTGTTGTCTATCTCGTTTATCGCGTGATAAGTGAGAAAAAAGCCCATATAATCAAGTTACAGCCCAGAAACCTCTGTTTCTACTGCCAAAATTCCTGTGTTCGCTGATTTCGCGCGATCGCCCCCTCCTTTCCCAGCTATCTTTGAGTAGAACCGCCAGCTTTGTAATACCTGTATTCAACGTAGTATGAAACTTCCCGAAGATTTTTTAATAACTTTAGCCACTAAAGTTGGCATTTCCGAAAACGAATTTGAAGTCTTATCAAGAGCAATCAAAGGCGAATCCATGTCTGATATTTCCGACCAGCTTCGCGTTCGCAAAGATGCCTTACAAAAACGCCTGGGAGAAGTGTATAAAAAATTTGAAGTTCAAGGTGCTGGGCCTGGAAAATTAGCAAAACTCCAGCAAATTCTCGTAACTGAATACCAGAAACAAGTTGCCACTAACCGTCACGATGCTACAAGCGACCGCGAAGTTTATCCAACCGTAGAGAATACCCGCTTCCAAGACGCAACTAACCCTCAATTCTCACCGCGTATTGATTGGGGAGAAGTCCCAGCTCAAGAACCTTTCTACGGCCGTAATTCCGAAATAGAAACTCTCAAAAAATGGATAGTAACAAACCGTTGTCGAGTAGTGACAATTTGTGGCATGGGAGGGATTGGCAAAACAGCATTAGCTACCCAAACTCTACAACAAATTCAAGGGGAATTTCAAACCATAATCTGGCGAAATCTCGCCACCTCTGGCCCCCTTGAAAAACTCTTGCCCAACCTCTTGCAATTCCTATCTCATCATTCAGAAATCGACATTCCCAAACCCAGCAACTCACTCATCTCCCAGTTAATAGAATATTTGCGTTTAACCCGCTGTTTATTAGTCTTCGATGAAGTCGAAACTATCCTCGAAAGCGGACAGCTACCAGGACACTACCGCCCCGGCTACGAAACTTACCGGGAACTCTTCCAACAAATAGCACAAACCTCTCACCAAAGTTGCCTGCTTCTCATCAGTTGGACTCCCCCTATAGAAATCGATAATTTAGCCGAAACAACCTTACCTTTTCGAGCTTTAGAACTGAGTGAGTTACCAGAAAAGGATGCCAAAGAAATCATTTTGTCCACCCCCCAAGTTTCTACTTCAGAGAGTAATTTACTATCAGAACTCATTTACCTATATGGCGGCAATCCCCTCCTTTTAAAAATAGCTGTCACTCACGCTCAAGATATGTTAGCGGGCAATTTAGCACAACTCGTCAAAAAAACTCCGTCGGTTATTGAGGGCATTGTCCGAGATTATTTCCAAGAGCAATTTCAGGATTTTCATGAATTAGAAGTAAAAGTATTGTCTTGTTTGGCGAGCAATAAACCCGCCACCCTTAGCGAGTTGCAATCCAGTCTACTATTTGCTGAAGACTTATCAGAATTGAAACTGGCTGTAGAAATTCTAATTGAGCGATCGCTCCTGCAAGCCCTCACCGAGTCCAGGGAAGAACGCCTGACAGTCAGCCCGCAGGCTAGGCGATTTGTCACCCATCAATTAATTGCTAAATACCTGAATCAAATTGGTTACAAGAAATACTTAGAGAGTGAGTTACAGACGGCAAAATGTTATTTAACACAAACCCTTCGCTACAATCCAGAACTGCCAGCAGCTAACTACAATTTAGGGTCAACCTACGAAAAACTCGAAGATTTGTCCAACGCTCGCCAGCACTACAAAAAAGCAGCAGAATATAAAAACAGTCGCGCTGCCGGTGCTGCTGTCAATAATTTAGCTCGATTGGAAATTCTCAGCGAAAATTTTGACGTAGCGGTAGAACTAATTCTCTCCATTTTGCCACAAGTTAATGACAAAATGGTGCAAGTCACGCTCCACAAAAATCTGGGATGGGCTTATCTAGGACTGCAACTTTACAGTGACGCCGAGACTCACCTAAAAAAAGCAATTGAATTAGATAAATTCTATACTGTAGCACACTGCTTGCTAGCACAAGTTCTCGAAGCAAAAGGGGATACAACAGCCGCTCTTTCTTGCTGGCAAAAATGCCTGAATTGCTCTGCCCCAAGCCAACAACAAGAAGGTATGGCGTGGAAACTTCCAGAATTAAGTATTTGGAAGAGCTTTGCCCGCGAGAGGCTCAGTGCTTCGGGCCGAGAACCTAATTAATTAAATTTTAATTAAATTACAGTAGGGTGCGTCAGTAGTTCTCAGTTTTTCGCTCCTACTTCACCATTTAAATAGCTGACGCACCTACTGAAAGCTCGCTAGCAATTAAAGTTATTTAGGATCGCAAATTAAATAACTTACAATTTTAATTGTTATTGTGGGATGGGCGTCCCGCCCGTCCAAAAAGGACGGGC
>NZ_JAUBVD010000068.1:0-30793 GCF_036705675.1 Microcoleus sp. AT8-A3 | reverse complement strand
AGTTTCCCTTGTTCCGTAAAATGACTCTCCCCATCAATCTCAATTACTAACAGTAAAGCCGCACAATAAAAGTCTACGATAAAATTGTCTATGGGGCGCTGTCTCAAAACTCGAAAAGGGAATTTCTGAGAAAATTTTGCCACAGTTTTTTTTATGAGGGAGTTGGATTTTTCCGCAGTTGTTTGGCGATGGGGATGAGTTTTGGGTTGTATGGTAGGTGGAAGTTGGAGTCGTTTAGTCTTGGCATAATCCCGGTACTATCCCCCCTAACCCCCCTTAAGAAGGGGGGGACAAGATGTTAATAGAAATTATAGGTGATGGGGCGATATTTAGGGAATAGTTTCAGAATTAGTTTATCTCAAACCATGTCTACTTGACAACTAGGGCGATCTTTTGGGGATAGGGAAAGGTCGATCGCTCTTTTGTTATGAGTCAAAAAGTGCGATCGATCTTGCTGTTTTCGTCAATATTTAAATTATAGGTTTTGGGGCGAGATTTAAGAAATAATTTCAGACATTGACTGAAAAATTAGCAGCCTCAGCATCGTTAATTGCCTGCCTCAACCGCACCAAACGCCTTTGTCTGCTGTCATTTTCCAACTGCATTGTAATGTCTTCTAATTCCAGAGTCGCTGCTTCCATTGCTAAACGACTGCGGCGCAAATTAGCCAATAATCTCTTGGCTGTTTCAGGATTGGGAATACGCGGTTGGCTAGTCATGGCAAATTCCACTCCGTTTTCACTTCTTGAATACTCCGTTCCATTGCCGGAATTTCGATTTGGATGCGTTCAATAGATTGGTTTACTAAGTTTAGCATATCAACCGAAATTGTGGGTTGAGACTCAGCTATGCGTAACTGAAAATTAGACAGCCGATTAAACCAGGGTGTAGCACGTTCAGCCACACTTTTCAGTTCATCCAGAAATGGTATCGTATCACTCGTTTCTCCAAAAAGTTCAAATAGAGTCAATTCTGCTGCTGTTGCTGCGTCAACAATATCTAGCAACTGGCGTTTCAAATTCCAGATAATTTCCGCAAGTTCGTTGAGGAATTTTGCCATACTTGCACGCTCCTCATAACTCGTCAATCATTGTAATTATAAACGATCGTGCAGTCCGCGTGCGAAGCTATCCCATAGGAAATCGCTTTTTGGGGATATGGAAAGGGATCTCGGTCTTGTGGATGGACAGGGGCGATCGCTCTTTGGGGCTGTGAGTGCGATCGCGCTTCAACTCATTCTATTCTTCTACATTCTCAAATTCATCCATTTGCAATGTATACTGCAATGCTACCTGTAATCTTGATACATAATCGGCTAAAAGAGTGCCCAATTTTTTGATTAATCGCTCTCTATCTACCGCTACTATTTGATAGCAAAGCACGACCGAATCTTGTGTTAAACCACCTTCACCAGTCGGTAAAATAATTGTCCCTGGTATTTGAGCATCGTCGCAGATTACTTGTTACCGGAATTACGACTACTGTTGTAGTAAAGCGGTCTAATGTATCTCGCTGTACAATAATGACTGGTCTAATTCCTGCTTGTTCTGACCCTCTAGAAGGATTCAAATCTGCCAAATAAATATCTCCTAGCATCAGATTTTATCCTGTTGCTGAAGTCGAGGCAGATAATCACTTAAGGCGACTTCTGCAAAAGCTAAATCCTCGGCGGCAAACTCAGCTTTTAGTATCGCAGCTTCTTCATCAGAAATGTCATCCCATTCTCGAAATAATTGTTTTTTATTAGCAGATTTTTGAAGTAGATATTGTTGAGTAGCTTGCTGTTTGTCAGCCAGATATTTCCAGATTACGCGCTCGAGTTCCTGTAACTCTAAAACTTCCAGCATTTCAAGCTGATTAACAATTTGTTTGAGGATTGCCTGTGACATAGGTTTTCACTTTTTGCGCTTGCCTAGTTTGTCTATTATACAACTATTCGCGTCCAGTGGGTTAGCGATCGCTCTTTTGTCATGGAAAGCTCGATCGCTTTTCTCGATCGAGGAATCTCGCTTTTTGCTTCGAGGAGGGGCGATCGTTTTTCTAAGGAATGGAGCAAATTTATGGTAGAGAAACGGGTCAAAGCCTGTGTCCCTAGAGCGTCAAAATATGATAAACTTAGTAAAAGCACTCGCCTTCAAGATATCCAAGCCATGAAGCTTATTTCTTTATCAGCACATTTTGATGGGCAATCTATTCAGCTAGATGAACCCTATAAGCTTGAACCAAACATAAAACTCATTATCACAGTCCTCCCGGAACAATTAGCAGAACGCGAAGCCGGGTTGTGGTTGTCAAGGCATCAACTAAACAAAGCCTACAATCAGAACGACGATTACCCGCTCAATGCAATTAAAACACCAAATCCTGACTATGCAGGAAGCTGATGTTGTTCTCACCCCAATTCCTCAAGCTGACGGGAAAATTAAGAATCGTCCAGTCATCCTTCTGAGGGAACTACCTCCTTATGGAGATTTTTTAGTTTGTGGTGTTAGCACCCAACTACATCAACAGGTTCCAGATTTTGTCGATATTATTTCCCCTTCAGACCCAGACTTTGCTCCCAGTGGTTTACGGTCTCAATCGTTAATTCGGTTAGGTTTCCTTGCTGTATTGCCTCGCAATCAAATTATCGGTTCTATTGGAGCTATTTCATCGCAAGCGACATCAACGCTTACTAAAAACTCTGAGTGATTATCTTGTGAATTAGGGAGAAGGTCGATCGCTCTTTTTGGCATAAAAAGGTCGATCGCCCTTTACTCCTTTTTCTCAATCGAGGGCTGCATCAGCAACTAGCGCAACGACTGAATTATGCTGCCTAATATTTTATCTGATGACCTCGATCGCATCGAGCAAGCCATTCAACTCTCCTCACTCAAAGTCTCCCTTCTTAAGGGGATGCGAGGGGGATCGAGACTGTTGCTCCTACCCGCACCAAAATACAATTTAGATGCGGGATAGCTTACTTAAAAAAAATGGGAATCTAATCAGCCAAATCTGCGAAAACCTCGCGCACGGCCGGATGCACCAATCGGTGATTCTGCACGTTCAATCCCTTCGCCAAACTCGGATTCATTTCCAAAGCTTTAATCCCGTTATTTGCCAACTGCAAAACATAAGGCAAAGTGCTGTTATTCAAAGCTTGAGTCGCAGTCCAAGGCACGGCACCGGGCATATTCGGCACGCCGTAATGCACAACTCCTTCCTCAACATAAGTAGGATTTGTGTGAGAAGTTACCCGCAAAGTTTCCACGCAGCCGCCTTGGTCAACGGCTACGTCAACAATCACAGAACCGGGGTGCATCTTCGCAACAAATTCGCGAGAAACTAGCACCGGAGCTTTTTTCCCCGGAACCAAAACCGCACCGATTAACAAATCAGTATCGGGAACAACTGCTTCAATTTGCAAAGGACTGCTGTAGAGGTATTCTACTCTGGAACCGAACAGAGTTTCCAAGTAGGCTAGGCGATCGACATTTACGTCTAATATCTGTACTCTGGCGCCCATTCCTACAGCAATTCTGGCTGCTTCTGTGCCGACAATGCCGCCGCCCAAAATCACAACTTTACCCGGTCTTACCCCCGGTACGCCACCCAAAAGTATGCCCCTGCCGCCTTGCTGTCGTTCCAGAAATCGAGCACCGAACTGCACGGCCAAACGCCCTGCAATAATGCTCATCGGCGTCAGCAGCGGCAACTTTCTGTCCGGGAGTTCGACGGTTTCGTAGGCGATGGCCTGGACTCCGCTGCTAATTAAATGCTGGGTTAATGTGCGATCGGCCGCCAAGTGCAAATATGTAAACAGCAACTGCTCTTTTTGTATCAGCGGATACTCAGCAGGCAGCGGTTCTTTAACTTTAACAATTAGTTCGCGCTTCCAGACATCGGAAGCCTTTAAGACAATCTTAGCCCCTGCTTGAACGTAGTCCTCGTCTGCGAAACCGGCCCCAGCACCAGCATTTGTTTCCACAAAAACTGTGTGGCCTTTGTCCGAACAAGCCCGGACACTTGTGGGGCTAAGCCCGACTCGAAACTCTAAATCCTTGATTTCCTTGGGGACGCCTATTTCCATCTATAACCTCTAATCTCAGGCATACATAGATCGAATCTAACTTAAAAACCATTCCCAGCGGGCCAATACTCTTGTAGATTTTAGATTTGGCAATCCGGCTGGGGTAGGATAATTTGTGTTGGATTTTCCGCCAGATCGATCGCAATTTCCTCAATTTAGACTTGAATTACATAATTTTTTGATTGATAGATCGACCGCAGATGTAGGGCTGATTAACACAGAGTAACGCAGATAATTTCAAGAAGAGTCAATATATTTGATCTGTCACTTATAATTTAACAGGCATAACTCGCCCCCCTATCTAAACAAATGCCACGCACACCTACCTTAACATTCGATCGCGGAACTCTCTTGCTGCACCCGCCGCCCAAAGGCAGAGACTGGGTGGACTTTGCCACTTGGGACGATCGCGTTGAAAAATACCGCATTCGGGCAATTCACTACCGCCCGCTGGTAGAATGCCTCCAAGCCGACTGCATTCACTTCACCGACGAAGCTAGGGCATACGAACTACTCGAACTCGTACCCAGCGTGGAAATGCAGCCTTACCCACATCAAGAACAAGCCCTCGTAGCTTGGCAGGAAGCAGGAAGCCAAGGAGTAGTCGTCCTCCCCACTGCTTCCGGCAAAACTTATCTGGCACAATTAGCCATGCAAGTCACTGGTCGCAGTACATTAATTGTAGTACCAACTCTCGATTTAATGCACCAGTGGTATGCTAATTTAAAAGCAGCTTTTCCCGACATCGAAATCGGATTGTTGGGCGGAGGTTCGCGGGACAAAACGCCAATTTTAGTCGCAACTTACGACAGTGCAAGTATTCATGCAGAAACCTTGGGCAATAAATACGGTTTGCTGGTTTTTGACGAATGCCACCATTTGCCAACAGACTTTTATCGAGTAATTTCCGAATATGCGATCGCGCCTTTTCGACTCGGACTGACAGCCACACCCGATCGCACCGACGGCCGCCACAGCGATTTGCATTTCCTGATCGGCCCGACAGTATTTAGCAAAAGACCCGAAGATTTGGCAGGCGATGCTTTAGCCGACCATAAAATAGTTCAAATCATGGTAAAACTGTCAAAAGAAGAGGGATCTCGCTACGCCGAATTAATCAACATTCGCAACGACTTCTTAAAACAGTCTAACATCAAAATATCCAGCCTCGAAGGTTGGAAACAGTTTATCATGGCAAGCGCGCGATCGCCCCTGGGAAGGCGCGCCATGCTAGCCCACCGCCAAGCCAAAGAAATCGCCCTTTGTACCGAAGGCAAACTGCGAATTTTAGCCAACATACTAGCAGAACACTCTCCCCAGCGCACCCTAATTTTCACCGGAGACAACGCCACAGTTTACCGAATTTCCCAAGAATTTCTCATCCCCACAATTACCCACCAAACCCCAGTCAAAGAACGCCACGAAATCCTCGATCGCTTTCGCAGCGGCGAATACAAAACCCTCGTCGCCTCCCACGTTCTCAACGAAGGAGTGGACGTTCCCGACGCCCGAATTGCTATCATATTGTCAGGCACCGGCAGCGAACGCGAATACATTCAGCGATTGGGTCGAGTTCTCCGCAAAAGCAGCGATGTAAATAAGTTAGCAATTCTCTACGAAGTCGTCACCGAAGACACCAGCGAAGAAAGAACTTCTCAACGCCGCCGAGGAGGAATGCAGCCTCATAAACCGAAACCACAAACACAAGTAGAACCGCCCAAGCCAGAATATCAGAAATTAGAAATTGTCAAACCGACACCCATTTACGGAGTCAACCGGGAGGCGACTAAAAAAGCAGCAGAATCACCAGCAAAATGGGGAGAAGACAATGATGAAATTCCCTGGTAGCAAGCTTAAATAACTTAGTTGTGGGATGGGAAGTCTTAGCGAAAGGATGGTTATATAATTAAAGCACTCCTAGGTCTATTTAAAATCTCAAATCTCAAATATCAAATATCAAATATCAAATCTCAAATCGATTTAAGGAGTTAACGGGGATGTGACTAAAAAAGCAGCCGAATCACCCGCAAAATGGGGAAAATACAATGATGATTCCCCGGAAAATTGAAAATTGCCCAATTAGTGTATAATCTCACTATTAACTAAGTCACCTTACATAAAAATGAGCGAAACTGCACAACTAACTAACTTTAAAATTTTCCCCAAACATACAGGAGTTTGGGAGGGAGACTGGACAATACTCGATGCCGACTGCAAAGAAACCAGGCGTTTTACAGCAGTTGTTACCCAGAAAATAGTTGATAACGAGTGGAGGCAAACTAACCTTCAAACTTATGCCAATGGTCAGAGTGAAACCCAAAAGTTTGTGGGTTATGTTGTCGGCGAAGGACAAGTGCAAATTGAAGGTCTGGACTCAGTTTTTTCCAACTACAATACACTAGCGACAGAAGTTGGAGATGATTTGATAATTTTTCAAGTATGGGACAAAGCAACTGGCTTTATGAGGGCTGTTGAAACCATCCATCTTGTCAGTTCCGATCGGCGAATTCGGACTACCCAAAGCTTGACAGAAGAGGGAAAACTTAGGGGAGTTATGGTGATTGTTGAACAAAGAATTGAGTAAAAGTTTTTACTGCGTATGTTACCAACTGATTTATTAAGTCACCGCCAAAACGGAGAATCAATCATCCCTCTCCGCCTCAAGATAGATGCTAAAAACTTAGAAGCCGCAACGGAAATGATCGACTGCTTCCAAGAGTCGATCGGCAAAACCCAAGGCGAACTCGACGGACGCTTGCTAGAATTAGAAGGCGACAGCCCCGATTATCGGCTGAAACGGGGATTAGCGCACCTGCTGAAAGGCGGTTTCTGCACCTTGGAAGTCATCAGTCCCCTAGAACCCTCAGAGTTGAGACAGCGGGTTTTTGCCTTGTCCGCGCGATCGACTCCCAGCCCTCAATCCACCCAATTAACCCTGGAAAAAGTAGCAAGTGAACTCAGCCAAGAGTTAAACAGAGAAGTTTTTCCTCACGAAATCACTACAGGTTTATACGCCGATTTAAACGAAAACAAAATCCTCACTGAGTTTAATGCACCAACACCCGAAAACTTGCTTCACAAATACAATCTTTCTCAAGTTCAAGGCATATTTTACCGAGCAAGTCAAGTCCAATTAACCGCCCACCGCAACGATCCAGGAGAATACAAACTCTTATTTCGCTATCTGAAACTATTTCAATTAATGACTTACATCGAAGGCGATGCCGACCACGGTTTTACACTGACAATAGACGGCCCTACAAGCTTATTCAAACCCAGCACCCGCTACGGCTTAGCCCTGGCGAAAATGCTGCCCGCACTGCTGCACGTCACCAAATGGAGTATGCACTCCACACTGCACACAAAAGATCCTTTTAGTGGCGTTTTGAAAACAGGTAAATTTACCCTAAATTCCGACTGCGGTTTAGTCAGCCACTATCCCCCTGGCAAGCCTTATGATAGTATGTTAGAAGCAGCATTTGCTGAAAGATGGAATTCCACAAAAACCGAGTGGCAACTAGAGCGAGAAGTAGATTTAATTCCGATTCCAGGTAGTGTGATGATTCCCGACTTTCGGTTAGTGCATCCCGACGGGCGAGTATTTTTATTAGAAATAGTTGGCTATTGGCGGCCGGAGTATTTGCAAAAGAAATTTGCACAAGTACAGAAGTCTGAATGCGATAACTTAATTTTAGCTATTTCCGAACGGCTGAATTTAGAAAAAGCCGGAGTGAATGTAAATGAAGTGCCAGCAAAAGTAGTCTGGTTTAAAGATAAATTGTTGCCCAAATCAGTCCTGGAAGTCCTCGAAGAGTAACCAATCCGCGCATCAGTTGCAAACATCTTTCTTTCTTTCTCTCTCTCTGCGCCCTCTGCGCCCTCTGCGGTTCAAAAAAATCCTCCTCAAAAAACCTCCCACATTCCCAGCTATACTAAAATAGGAATTCACCCAAATCCTTGCCACCGCATACTCTCACCCTAAAACCGATAGAAAAATGGCAGACACAAGTATTGTCGAAAGAATCAAAAAGCTGTTAGCCCTCGCCACCTCATCAAATGAAAACGAATCCACTGCGGCAGCCGAAAAAGCTTCCCTGTTACTGGCACAGTACAATCTCAGTCTCGCCGATTTAGGGCCAAATCACCAAGAAGAGATTGACGAAGACTCAGTTGAAACAACATCCAAATTTGTCACTTGGAAAATGATGCTGCTTTCGGGAATTGCCGACGCTAACGGTTGCACTGCCATGCGAAACACTTATAATGGCAGTATGTTTTTGGTGGGAACTTCTACCAACCTGATTGTTTGCAAACATCTGTACGAGTATTTGAGCTCTGCGATTGAAAAAAGGGCTAAATACCGCAAAGGAAATGGCAGAGGGTTGGCGTATCTGAATGCTTTTCGGGTTGGATGCGCGACGAGGTTGAGACAAAGATTGTTGGAACAAAAACAGGAGATGGAAAACTCAGGGATTCCGGGTTCCGGGGATGCGGCGGCGACTCCAGCGATTGTAGTGCGATCGATGTTTGAGAAAAATCAACTGGCGATCGCGGATTATCTAGAGGGCCGAGGGGTTAAAATTAGAACTAGAACAGATTCTCAAGTCAGCAGCGCGGCGGGTTTTAATTCGGGGTATGAAGTGGGGGACAAAATTAGTTTGCACAAGCAAGTGCAGCCCCAAGGGGATATGAAACAACTTAATGAATGTCTTTGAGTTCTCGATAGTAATTGATGGATAATCAAAACTGGGATAAAATTAAAGCAAATTACAAATTAGGTCAGTTGGCGTACTGAAAAGTTGAGTATCATGCACCTTGATCCTGACTCTTCTTAAGAGTTTTGAAAACTTGCCACAAGATAAATGTAACAATTACGCTGAGGAAAAGTGCAGCCAATCCCCAAATTATCACTGATAGAATCACATAAAATATTCCTATTAAGGCTAAGGAAAATAATAATCCAATAAATATTGGTATAACCAACCAATGTTTAAATGCAAGTCGAATTAAAGATTTAAATAACTTGGAATATCTTTGCTGTTCTAAATACCAAAAAACCAATTTAGTCAGTATTGCTATCTCTCGTCCATATTCCCCAAGTTCCTTGGCAATTGGTAATGTCTGCTCGTATAATTCAACAGCTTGTGGTTTGCATCCTAGTTTAGCATTGGTAGATCCTAAACGAGCCAATGCTACCATTTCCATGTGACGAGTACCTGTTGTTTGTGCCAGTAATACCATCTGCTCGTAACAATCTTTTGCTTTTGAGTAATCTTTTTGCTGCGAATAAACACTGCCCAAATTAACCAGAGTAAACATTTCTGCTTCACGGTTACTAAGCCTACTTAAGAATATTAATATTAGCTGATAATATTCGATAGATTGAGGATAGCTTTTTAGTAAATTATAAGCTTCTGCAATACCCCATAAAACAGCTATTTCTTGCTGGTTGCCCATCTGTGGGGCAAGGAGTAAAGCTTGCTGATAGCAATCAATTGCTTTGACATAATCTTTTGATCCTGCGTAACCTAATCCTAAACCAAAAATGGCAAAGAACTCTCCTACAACGTCACTTTTTAGTCCTCGTGCAATGGTTAAACTTTGCTGGTAATAGTCAATAGCTTGAGAGTAGTATTCTTGGAGATAATAAATTCTTCCCAAATCTGCTAGCGCCTGTCTCTTACCCAATGGATCTTGAATCTCCTGCGCTATTGCTAAGTGCTGCCTGTGACACTCAACTGCGTTAGTATAATCTTTGAGGCGACGGTAAATTGCGCCCACATTCATTAGAGAGGCTTCTACACCTTTAGAGTATTGAATCTGTTGCATAATATTTAAGCTATACTGCTGGTATTGCATAGCTTTAGTATACTCTTCACAACAGCGGTAAACTACTCCTAACTTTCCCAATACTGCTCCCTCAAGCTGGCGGTTTGAAATTTCTTGTGCAATAAGTAAACTTTGCTTTAAATACTCTGTTGCTTTAATATAATTGCCCTGAGTACGGTAAAAATCACCTAGATTTGCTAGCGTTGAGCATTCCACATATCTGTCTGCTATTTCTTGGCTAATAGCTAAACTTTGTTGATAGCACTTTATGGCTTTGGAAAACTTTCTCTGAGATAAATAAGTATTGGCAATATTTCCCAAAACCGTCGCTTCTAGCTTACGGTTTGGAAATTCCATTACACTATTCAAACTTTGTTGGTAGTATTTACTCGCTGTTTCATAGTCTCCTAATGCTTGATAAGCATTAGCGAAAACATTGAATAAAATAGTGTTTTCTGTCTGGTTTAATTTACCTAATATTCGGTCATAAATTTCAATTTGTTCGCGATAGTACCCCCAAATACCCAATTGATTGTGTAATTGTTCTTTAATAGGAGTATTGAGGCGAATCAAAAGGGTTTCCCAAGCTCTTTGCCAGTCTTCGACTTCGCAGAGATGGTGAAATGCTTCCAAGTATCCCCGAACTTTCTCAAGATTGGAAGCCTCCGGCTTCGGTTTGTACTTCGTCAGCCAATTTTTAACCGCTCTGTACTGAGCGCGTTTACAAGGGGGCAGTTCCCTAAAGTCCGGTGCTGCTAGATCGATTCCTAGATTAGCCAGCATCCACTCTCCCGGTGGCGTGATGTCAATATCCAAACCATTTGGACTTTTAAAATCAAATTCAGCAAAATCACTGTTCATATTGTCCACTACCTCGCTGTCAAATTTTTCAAATGCTCTAATGCTACACTGCGAATTAAATTGTGTTGTCGCAAATGTATCTCATCGTCAATCATTTCTTCTTCTACCAAAAAGCGATCGCGCAACGCATCCAACGCTAACTCTTGCTTCTGGTCATCACAATCCCAGTCTTCCAAATGACTCAGCCAAAACTCTTCCGGTACGGCACAGCGATACACCGAAGCTTCGCAAAGCAATCGATAGGCATTCAAAATATCATTTTTCAATCTCTCAAACGTCTTTTCCAGTCGGAATCGCACATTTTTTCGCAGTTCGCGAGTATATCGATCCAGTCGCCAGTCGTCATCTGCTGATGCGGTTATTCCTTTGGTCTTAGCTTCCTCAATTGCTTTCTCCACTTCTTCAATTTCATGCCCGTATTTATTCCAATAACCCGCCACGTTGCCATAAAAAGGCTGACTGCCAATTTCCCCAGCAATCACCCGCAAAGCCAATGGATGCCCTTCATAAGCAGCGCCGATTCGTTCTAAATAAGGTTTGTTTGGTGAATCTATATCAACCTCTAGTCCAGTTTTATCGAACAAGGCTAACTGTTCTGATGGTGTCAGTCCCCTCAATTCTTGGCGATACCAGAAATTTTTATAACGGGCCGGAATTTGCTCTGGCAAATCCTGCGATGTTACGATGATACGACTTTGGAAAGATTCTACTGCCAAAAAAGTTTCAAAAAATTTTGCCCACCACTCATCCTGAAAACCATTCCAGCCTGCTTCTTTATTTTCTTTTAAAATCAGTTCCAGAGAATCTATCACGACCAAATAACGATTTTCTCGCAATCGCTTGACCAATCGATTCAGCAACCGCTGTGTATCTTTGCGGTCATCTGGCGTAATGCGTTCTCCCCACTTTTCCAACCATCGAATCGCCACACTAGCAAAATCAGAAGCTTGCTGCTGGTTTTCAAAATTCTCCTGATGAAACTTACGATCGTCGTCTTGTAACTCCACCGCCAATCTTTCAGCTAAAGCCGTTTTACCAATTCCCGCGATGCCCAGAAGAATTAACAGGCGACACGAACCCTGAACCTTCTGGGCGAGTTCACTAATCAGGTCTTTTCGACCAACCCAAGCATCGTCACAAGCAAAAAACTCTGCTCTCGAATCAGTCTGAGACAAGGGACTATCATCAACAATATCTTCCCAGTTCTCCAATTCTACAGCCTTGCAAATCTTGACAAAAACCTCATGCTGAATAGGCTTCCGCCGCCAAAACCGCTTTAAAGTTGCGACTGAAGTTTGGGCATCTCCGCACCAGCTAGAAGCTTGTTTTTCCAAGCCTTTTTTTAGCCTTGCCCGATCGACTATTTTCAACCCAGATTCAGATGCTCTTAGACTAGCTGCCATGCTAATTTTTTAACCTTCAGTAACCATATTTAACTTATAACATCTGCCAATTTGTGGCGCGGCTCAATTTTGGCTCACTTTTGGAGACAGCGCCAGAGGTGCGTTGAAATTGAGCCGTCAAGCCTTTGCTGTTCAAGGAATATAGAGATGGGAAGCAAGTTAGCCGATCGCTCATTTCCCAGTTAAAACAATCACTTTTTTATCAGGAGTAAGACTATGCAAGCACCGAATTTCGTTCAACTGGAACTACCAGGCGTTTTACCTAAAAAAAACGACACCCTCAAACAAATAGAAGAAGCAATGCAAGGAATACTAGACCTCACATGGAAAACTGTGCTAGTTCACATATCACCACGCAGCGCTAAAGAACTGATGCGACAGCACGGAAAACTGATTGCTATCCATGATGGCGAAGCCCGGATTAAAGTCTCGTCAACACCACTTTTGCTAATGGCAATTCAAAAACTTCCCGATGTTGAATCAGCCTTCAGAAAAGCTTTTGGCACAACAGTCAAAATCCGTCTCGAAGTGTAAGTGATGTCGTTTCCGGTGACAGCGTATTATTCAATGCTTTGCCCGCGTGCGGTGCGTGACAGTCAATAGTCCCACCGCCGCGAGTTAAAGTTTTCCCGTTGTCACGCACCCTACCACTGATATCTTGCACAGAGTACGATCGCCCTCAATCAATCAACTCCGCCTCTTCAAAAATCTGTCTAATCGTCAACTCCAAACCAGGCAGCAACTCATCCACAATCGGTGTATTATCCGTATAAACTTGACTAGAACCATCGGTGAAAAAACTTCTAATTAAAATAGCCTCTGGATCAATCACCCAAACTCGCGGAACGCCCGCCGCCAAATAATCTTTCGCCTTCTCTTCAAATTCCTTCATACTTTGATCGGGCGATATAATCTCAATCACCAGTTCAGGAATTGCGGGACAAGCTTCATTTCGCCGCCAACTTTTCGGCAGACGTTCATAAGAAATGTACGTTAAATCGGGAACAGGTACCCAATCTTTATCCTGACGTTTTAACAAAATTGCCCATTCTGGAAGCACTCGCCCGCGTCCTTTACACCATACACGAATCAGGCGACACAAAGCTCCCTGTAAACTGGAATGAAAAAATTTTGGAGACACTTTAGGAACTGCTTCACCATCTACAAACTCACAATATACATCTCCGTCGGGCAAAGCTAGAAATTCTGCTAAAGTGAGTTTGGTTCCGATGCCTACCATGACTCCCAGCCCTCTCGCTAATTAATTCAAATATCAATTATACAAAATTTCCCAACATTCCTAGAAGTACGATCGCCCCTGGGCCTCTATTCCAAAAGTGGAACAGGTATCCCGCCTGTGAATTTCTGTGAATTTCTGCGCCTCAAAAACCAAAATCCCAATTCCCCAAAAACAATAGCGGGGCAGGCCATCCAGCCCGCCCCACATTCTCCAAAAGCCCCAAAACCCTTCACTTCACCCAGGCAGGATGAGCCATCAAAGCAGCAAACGGCTGCACTCCCCGCAACTGATTCGACAGCGGCAAATGACCCCTAGGCGCGCTCAAATCCCAAATAAACTCTTGCGGGTATCGCGTCCAATTATTCCCCTTCTTCCAGCCAATTAGCGGCCACAATTTATCCCAATTCTTGCCCGAACTCAGCCAAATTTCCCGCTGCACCGAAAAGCCGAATTTGCCTTCGGAATGAACTTTCCACAGCGTATTAATTGTTTGCAAATCCGTTACCGGCAAGCTCTCAACTTGCGTAAAATACAGCCACTTTCTCACAGAAGCTGTTTCACCAGCCAATTCACAAAGCTTGTCTAAAGTCAAGCGATCGGCTTCTTGAAATTCCTGTAACGCCAATAATTGTTGCAGCGGAGTGTAATCAATGTTAGAGTCCGATCGCAGCGGCACAACCCCAGTCGGAAAATTCGCTTGCAAAAACTCCGTCGCTCTCGGAGAATTAGCACTGTAAAGAATTTGGTAAGCCTTACCCATTACCGCAGTCGGTGCCTCTGACTTGCGCTCTAATAAAAATTCCATCAATACATCCCAACCGGAATCTGCTATTTGTTGTTGCAGCAGTTGCAGTTGAGCTTTTTCCGAACCCGACCTCAACTGAGAGCGGAGTTCGGCTGTATCGGCCGCCGAGTCTAGAGGAGAAGTAGAAATCGAGTCAGTCATGAGAAACTATCAGCTATCAGCTATCAGCTATCAGCTATTAGCTGAAGCCCTGGTTTTCCCCCATTGTACAATGGTACTGACTCCGATTCACTTCTCTGTACTCGGATGCCTGCGCGCCACACCGCCTGGTTTAGCCGATCGCCCGATCGCACACTTTTCGCCAATGTCAGCAATCGCAAATAAGTCTACCATCTGAAATTTACGATCGATGCCATACCAAAGAGTTTTTTTGAACCTAGTCGTCCACGATTGAAACCCATGCAGGGAAGGAAGGCGGAAAAAAGTTTATGTCATATTCCGAGTCTTCCCACTCTTTGACCCAAAGCGGCACGGCGCCTGGGCTAGGAGTTGCAGAAAAGGTGCGTTCTTTGACTTCGATCGAGTGAAATAGCTGTTTTAAAGTATCTCCCCGATCCAAAGCTTCGCTGAGGATGTCGTCCAAGTCAGGATCGACCCGTTTGACACGGTTTTTGTCCTCCTCCAGCCACAGCAGTTTCAAAGACTTCAGATCCCTCGGACTGAGGATGCTCTTGTAGTACACGCGCTTAAGGGTTGCTACGGGCTCCAATGAACGTTCTATCCGGCGAATTTGCTGAACTCGCAGGTAGTGCCATTCCGCTAAACGCTTGCTTTCCGAAGGCGGGAGAGTACCCTTGCCCGCTGCGTGTTTGTAGTCGTATTTAATCAAGCTGCAAGCCATATTGGCTAGCAGGTGAATCAACTGTTTTTCTTTGGGTGTCGCCTGACGCCGTTCCTGGGTTCTTGTCAATACGCGCTGTCTGCGGGTAGTTTCGAGAGTATTTTCCATTGGGTTTTTACGAGATGAAATACGATTGTGCCAGATCCAAATCCCGAACATCAGAAGGTAAGGAAGTTGATAGGCGGGGAAACTCCACCAACAGACTCGCCTTACCTGTTTATTTTCCCATCCACCGTTCTCTGAAACTGATTACCACCCCTGGGATTAGGTAGACTGATCTTGGGATCGAGTTTTAACTACCTCGATCAGAGGCGGTTGGGACAACAAGCACCACAACTACAACCACAACCGCATCAGAGCGAACCACACTCCGGGCGCCAATTATTATTTCCTGCCTTTACCCGTTTTTACCTCTTCTTGGTCCCCATCCTCATTCGTTCCAGTGTAGTTAAAGTCAGGACGACTCTCCCAAGCCGTCAAACTACTGGCTGATGAAGGTTGTGTGGCGATCGCTGAAGCGCTGGCGCTGCCTGCCTGGAAAAAGCCGAAGCCAGCCGAGGCAATTACCCCTAATACTAAGATGCTGTTTTTCATGTTCGATGACCCTGATTTGCGTAGATTGACACTTTTTGGCTCACCCGATCTGTCAGAAATGGGTTGATGCAATAGCCCACTTGTCTTCTGATAAATCTGCCTGCCATAATCAATTCAGACAGGCACACCCGCTTGCGATCGGAAACGCCAGAAGTGACGTGTTACTAATGTCCACGATCATCCACCAACCCGAATCTTTTGGGTAGTGGAGCGAAAGCCATCAGGGCGTCGATCCATCAGGGAGTTATGCCATCAGGGTGCTAATCCATCGGGTAGTTAAGCCATCAGGGCGCATCTTCTACAATTAGCCACAGACTTAACTTTTAGAGTTGAGCGAGTGGTTAGCCAGTTTCTGACCACGCCTTTAAGAATTAAACTTTTTGTGGAGGCATCCTGAAAAGTTTGTTCTTAGGAATCCCCGAACGCGAAAGCCCGGGGAAAGTCAGCAGCATGGAATTCCATGCAATCTAAGTCAACTAAAAAAACGCAGATTAACGATATCTCCCACTCAAGCAGTCCTCAGCCAAACGCTGGGGTTTTTTATTGGCAGCCATTGCTCTGTCTTTTCCTCCAGCATTCGGCAAGCGCAACTGAAGGCAGAAGGTTGACGGCGCTGTGGTTATGAGTTTCCCTGCCAACATCATACCACCGGGTTAATTTTAAAGTATTATTGTAAAAAAAATGTGAAAAAAACGGCGTTTTAGCGTTTTCAATCCGATCGAGTCAAAATTCATCAATTATGTGAACGAGTGTAAAAAATCAAGTGGCGGGGTACAATTGCGCCGATCATAGGATTTGGGGCGAACGCTTGCAAAGATACGGTAAAGATTGACGAGAAGAAAGCTGACCTAGTAGACAATAGAGAAAGAAGAACAAAAAATTTTCCACCATAGTAAGGCCGATAAAAAAAAAACAATCCAAATGCAACAGGCAAACTCCAAACCCTTATTGAATAAGTCATTGCCCAATCTAAAATCTAAAATCTAAAATCTAAAATGGTATCAGCGGGCCATAACTCCAATTTGTAACCTTTCGATCGCACAGCATAGGGGCGTAAAATCTTGATGAATTCCCAGATGACAGCATCCGTCAACTCAACGTACCAATATCAAGTTGGAGGCTATTTGCCTGCCGGTGCGCCCACCTATGTCAGGCGATCGGCAGACAGCGAGCTCTACGAAGGACTCAAAGCCGGAGACTTCTGCTACGTGTTGAGTTCGCCACAAATGGGAAAGTCCAGCCTGCTAGTGCAAACGGCCAAAAGGTTGCAAGCCGAAGGTACAGTTTTTGCCGCCATCAACTTGAGAAGCATCAGCAGCCCAGATATCTCCCCCCAAAAGTGGTATGGCGGAATCATGTACCGCATGGCAAGCAGTTTACACATCACAAACAGGTTTGATGCCATCAAGTGGTGGAACGATCGCGAACTGCTGCCGCCGGTGCAGCGATTGGAGATATTTATCGAAAAAGTTTTGCTCAAGTCACTTCAGCAAAATCTGGTAATTTTTCTAGATGACATTGACAGCATCAGCCGCCTAAATTTTAGTACCAAGGATTTTTTTGCTTTGATCCGGGCTTGTTACTCCAAGCGGGCAGAGCAACCGGAATACGATCGCCTGACTTTTGCTGTTATGGGAGTAGCAGCCCCCTCAGAATTGATCCGAGATCCAAGATGCAACCCTTTTAATGTTGGACGGCAAATTCATTTAAGTCGATTCCAACTGCAGGAAAGTTTGCCGCTAGCAAAAGGATTAGCCCTGAAAGCTTTTCGCCCCCAAAAAGTCCTCCAAGAAATATTAGCTTGGACGGGCGGGCAACCGTTTCTAACTCAAAAAGTTTGCCACTTGGTACTTGAATACGGGCCTTTTATTGGCAGAAATTCGGAAGCTCAGCAGGTTGAAAAACTGGTCAAACACAGAATTATTAAAAATTGGGAAGAAGAAGACGAACCCCAACATTTGATACCTATACGCGATCGCATTTTCCATAACCACTGCGACCTCACGCGGCTGTTAACGCTGTACCAGCAAGCTTTGCAACCGCCCAAGGCAACAAAACCGGGAGAATCCCAGGGAGTACCAGCAGATTACTCTCCCGAAAAACTCGAATTGCAACTGTCAGGACTGGTTGTTAAATTTGAGGGTAAATTAATAGTTTCCAACCTAATTTATCAGTCAGTTTTTAATCAGTTCTGGGTGGAAAAAGAGCTGGGAAAATTGGCTCCTTACCGCTTGGCCCTAGCAGCATGGCTGGCTTCAGACCGCGAAGATGAATCACTGTTATTGACAGGGGAAAGTTTGCAGTCAGCTTTGGATTGGGCGGAGGACAAACAATTAAGCCAAGAACACTATTGGTTCTTGAATCCCGATCGAACTTTTGGGGAAAAACCCACAGTCGTTGTCGCACAAGTTGCAGACAGCAGCATAGACACAGATGCAGACAGCCCCATCCTCACCCCGCCCTCAGATAGTATTCCAACTGGCAGCAACGAACAGAGATTGTACGATCACATCGTCTCCTGCGTGGAAACAGAATCCCCCGCACAGGTGATCGAGCGGTTCCGAAAGCTATTTATCGACGGCATGGGCTATCCCGATCGAGAGATTGAAGCAACTTTGTATAGTATAGTCTCCGTCAAGCGATCAGATCAGGACTTTAAATATCTGCTCCACCGCTGCTGCTACATCCCCATCAACCGCTGGCAATTGCAATCACAAAATCAGTTCGCGATCGCCAAGTTGGTATCTTTATTTAAGCAGACTTCTCCCCGATTCGGGATGGAATTTTACATAGTCAAGCGCTTACAAGAACAAATAAAATTTTTTAATAAAAGTGAAGAATTCCAGACTATAGAGCGCTTAGTAAAAGCCTTAGATAGAGATGCGGAACAGCAGCAACAAGATACAGATTTTCCTTTGGGCGAATTGATATGTCGGTATCCTTATTTGTACGGCTATTCTCTACTGAGCAAGGACAGCATTGAGGAAGACCAACAAACCATCCAAAAACTGGCATTTCAAAGACAGCGACAATTTGAAACACATTTGTCTAAATATTTGAATTATATGGTTGAGCCGAGAAATACAGAAATAGGAATTGTACAGCGAGCGGCTAATCCCACACTTTTGAACGATGCAGAACTGCACTTAGCGGTCAGGGAATTTGCCGGAAAAGTAGCAGGCGATCGCAGCTACAAAGAAGCGGCTCAATTTTTCCTGAGAGATTCCAGAAAAACTCCATCTTACGCCTCATTTAAAGTGGATTTATATGAATATTTAATATCGTCGGTAGAACCAGAATACGGGGGGCGTCAATTTAATGACCGTTTGTACAAACAAATCAAAAATACATTGCGAGAAAATGACTCGGTGAAATTCAATAATCCATTGTTAGTTCGTACTTGCCACCAGTTGTTCAACTTCTTAGTAGTGGAAAATTCTCAACATCCCAGCCACTACGTTTTTTACGATTTGGTGTACAACCTCGGCGCCAGCAGGACAATGGGTTTACTCATGAAACTTGTACTGCTTTCGGGCAAAGTCAAACCTGAGTTGGAAAAGCGATTTTCTATTTTGTTTAATCACTATGAAGGTAAAGCTTCTAATGAAATTATGTGGTTTGTCAAATCCTTGGAAAATTTCAATGTGGCTTTGGTTGTGAATTTTGGTAAGACGGATTTGTCTTTGGTTAAACAGCAGCTTATTTTGGCTTAAGAATAACAAAATCGCTCGAACAGGGTTATATAATAGTATTAATTAAAAAAAATCCAGGACCAACAAATGAAAGCCTTTGAAGTCACAGGAACGATCGACGAAAAAGGTCAATCGATTTTAGATTTTAGATTTTAGATTTTAGATTTTAGCATTGACTTGCGCGAGATAAATACGTTCGGCAAGTTTCATCGGATACAGGTTGTTTATTTCACCGGTCCTGAGTCTGCTTTCGGAATGAATCCGGGGGCTTGTATCCTGGATGCTTTCGGTCAATTATTGCTCGATCGACCTTTAACCGCAGAAACTCCCGGCCGCGTGCGAATCATCGTTCTTCTTCCCGAACCTACAGATGAAGCTGAAGACGACCCCGACGATACTCCAGTTGCAGAAGTAAAAGCTAGTCTCAAAAGGGCATTCCAGGAAGCTAAAACCCGACAGCGAATACCTCTTTCTCAAATGTGGGAGGGCATCGATCGATTTTAGATTTTAGATTTTAGATTTTAGATTTTAGATTTTAGATTTTAGATTTTAGATTTTAGATTTTAGACGATCACACGCTCAATCAAGTTCAATAGCCGTCGATCGTACTTTTGTTAACCATTTACTCAAAATCCGATCAAACTCACATCTTGCACTATTCTCAAGGACGGGCAAGATGCCCGTTCCACAAAAAGTAGATTTTCTTGTGGAACAGGCCGGAAAGCCTGTTCCTAAAAGGCTAATTGAGAATGGTGCAAGATGTCAGATCGAACAGATATCAGCCTCAACGAAATCCGCAACATCATCGCCGAGTTTGATGAAAACGAATAGCGGTGTATTATTATTAATTTTATGATTAGCTATCTCAAAGGCACAGTAGCCGATATCGCCAAAGGCAGCAACCGCGTCATATTGACTCTCGAAGTCAATCAAATTGGCTATGAAATCCAAATTTTGCCCCGCGTGACCGGTCAATTGCCAGCATCCGGCGAAGTCGCCCAAATTTTTACCCACCAGCAAGTTAAGGAAGACCAAATCGTATTGTACGGTTTTGGCAGCGCGGCAGAACGCGATTTGTTTCGGCAGTTGACGAGTGTCAGCGGTGTGGGTGCTCAACTGGCGATCGCACTTCTTGATACTTTAGGATTGCAAGATTTAGTCCAGGCGATCGTCGGCGGTAACACCCGCATCCTCGCCAAAACACCGGGCGTCGGTACAAAAACCGCAGAACGTCTCGCCCTGGAACTCAAAAGCAAACTCTCGGAATGGAGACAGCAAGCAGGTTTGACAACTTCAGTCGCCGCCGGAGTCCCCCCAGCTATTCAAGAAGAAGTCGAGATGATCCTGCTGGCGATGGGATACACTGCGGCTGAAGTCTTGCAAGCGCTGCAAACCCTCAGTCAAGACAGCACTTTGTCCACCAAAGGTGATGCGGATGATTGGATACGTGAGGCGATCGCCTATTTGAGCCGATAATCGCCTACAATGATAATCCCCTACAATATCTAGCCGCCGGGAATAAAAACCCTGGACGGGCGGGACGCCCATCCCACAATTTTTTTTCCTGTGGGATGGGCGTCCCGCCCGTCCTAAGTATGTTTGCAATTCAAGTCTATTCTGCTCAAAAAACAAACCCATCCTTAGCAAAAATTTTATCGTTATTATGCTTCCCCTGTGATAACATAGGAGATTGTGACAATCGTACAAAAAAAACTAAAATCAATTCATGGCTCTTACACAACAGCGCAAACAAGAAATCATGGGCGACTTCCAAACCCATGAAACCGATACCGGTTCAGCAGATGTCCAAGTCGCCATGCTGACCGATCGCATCACCAAACTCAGCGCCCACCTGAAAATCAACCAAAAAGACTTCGCCTCCCGGCGCGGTTTGATGATGATGATCAGCCGCCGCAAGCGCCTGCTGGCATACATCCAAAAGCAAAATGCCGATCGCTACAAAGCATTGATTGCCCGTCTAGGCATTCGCGGCTAAACACCAAAGCCAAAATTTGCGACAATATTCTTTAATCTTGGACAAACACCAAGACTTATTGAAAAATGTTCGAGATTTCAGGTCAGAGATAAAATATGTCCTCCGAACCACCCCGCAAGCGCTTGCCCTTTGAACCGGCAACAAATCGTAAAAAAACGCCTAAAAAGCCCCCAGAACCCCAAGCAAGCATAGCCTTAGAGTCGGATTCTGCCGACAAGCAGCCGAAAGCTAACAAAACCGGAAAACAGGCGCAATCCATCCCAGAAGTAGTCAGCCAACGCATGATATCTCGCATAGCGGTATTCTGCGGCATACCGACAATCCTGGGAATTTCCACATTTTTTGTCAGCTATTTGATAGTCAGCAAAGGCTTGTTTGATTTGCCCAACACAGCAGTATTGCTGGTAAGCATGGGCTGTTTTGGTCTAGGCGTTCTGGGATTAAGCTACGGAGTCCTCTCAGCTTCCTGGGATGAAGAAGTTTCAGGAAGCACTCTGGGGTGGGAAGAATTTAATACCAATTTTGGACGGATGCGAGAAGCGTGGCGCGCCGCGAAGCCAAAAAGTTAGTCATTAGTTATTAGTTATTAGTCATTAGTCATTAGCTAACAACTAAAATGTTAACCATCTAGAATTTGTTTTTGGGGAGGGAACAAGAACCCGCCCCACAACAATGCTAATAATACTGATATAAATAGATTCTCGATCGCCATTGCATCTATTTTCTCAGTGCATCAGAGTCATCATCCGTTTCTAGCCCAACTAAACAGGCAAAAAAAATATGATTATAGTAATGAAAGCCGGCACTCCAGAAGCCGAGATCGATCGCATCGACGAAGAGCTCCGCACTAGCTGGGGTTTGATACCAGAAAAAATCGTCGGCCGTTACAAAACCGTGATGGGTTTGGTGGGCGACACAGTTGAGCTCGAACCGATGCAACTGCGCGAAATGAGCACCTGGATTGAAGAAGTTCTGCGCGTGGAAAAACCCTACAAACGCGCTTCTCTGGAATATCGCCAAGGAGAACCCAGCGAAGTAACGGTTGCTACTCCTTTAGGAACTGTAACGATCGGCTTGCATCACCCGATCGCGATCGTAGCAGGCCCTTGCTCAGTCGAAAACGAAGAAATGATTGTCGAAACGGCAATGCGCGTCAAAGCTGCTGGAGCTCATTTTCTCCGTGGTGGCGCGTACAAACCGAGAACTTCCCCCTATGCTTTCCAAGGCCACGGCGAGAGTGCTTTGGGATTGCTAGCGGCGGCGCGGGAAGCTAGCGGTTTGGGAATTATCACAGAAGTTATGGATGCGGCCGACTTAAGTGCGATCGTGGAAGTAGCCGACGTGGTACAAGTCGGGGCGAGAAATATGCAGAATTTCTCACTGTTGAAGAAAGTCGGAGCTCAAGACAAACCAGTTTTGCTGAAGCGCGGCATCTCCGCCACCATTGAAGAATGGTTGATGGCTGCTGAGTATATCATGGCTTCTGGGAATCCGAACGTGATTTTGTGCGAGCGCGGAATTCGCGGGTATGACAGGCAATATACACGCAATACCCTCGATTTGTCGGCAGTACCAGTATTGCGGACTCTGACTCACTTACCGATTATGGTTGACCCCAGTCACGGCACCGGTTGGGCGCAGTTTGTACCCTCGATGGCCTTTGCTTCGATCGCCTCTGGTACAGATTCGCTGATGATTGAAGTGCACCCGAATCCGAAAAAAGCTTTGTCTGACGGGCCGCAATCTTTAACACCGGATCAGTTCGACAAGTTGATGGAAGAATTGGCGGTGATTGGTAAAGTCATGAACCGTTGGCCGCAGCCCGTGCCAGTTTTGGCATAGAAACACCAGTAATATAATGTCCGGTCAATTAACCGTAATTCCTGTAGGGGCGGGTTCGCCCTAATTTGCAACACAAAGCCGAGATTCTGGAAACCCGCCCCTCTCCTTGGGTATGACTTACCCGTTAGATCGAATCCGATCGATTAACCATAATATCCCGGCCGGGGCGGGTTTTTGAGATTGTCAATTATTGGCTGGTATTGTTGGCTAACGGGCCCCTACGAAAATCGCGGTCGATCGATTGGACATGATATTATTCATTGAATTAGCGATCGCTCTGATTTAAAATAGCCTCAATTTGATTTTGTACTTGTTCGAGTTCTCGGCGTTTGTCAGCCAGCCAAACTTTTTGGGCCTCGCAATCTGCTTGCTCTCGATCGCGCTTTTCCTGCTGTTCCAATAAATTCTCCCACAGCAACATTGCTTGTGCGATCGCACCGCTACTCGTCTCAACTCTTTCTTCAAATACTGCAATAATTCTTTCTTTTATCTTATCAGAAATCGACTGCGAAGATTCATCAAACTTCTTAAACCCTAACTCACAAATTTTTTGCTTAATCTGGTTATGAATTCCATCAACATCTAGCATTCCCAATCCAAATGCGCCACCCCCACCAGCAGCTAAGGCACCCAAAATAACTGGAATAATACCAAGTCCCGCGAAAAACAGCAATCCCGCCGCGACGGCTCCACCAAGGCCTAAACCGCCAAGATAACCTCCAGGACCTCCAATATCTGAGATTGATGAAGCGATACCGCTTCCACCGATGCCAATTCCACCCAGATTTTTTGCTATTCCTAAGTTATTGAATTGAGTAACAAGGCTAGTGCTAAGTCGCCGATCAAACTCTTGAAACTCTTGTCGGATTGCATAAAACTCTTCCTTAAATTTGAAGTCTAAAGTTTCTATTTTTTGTTTCAATATAAAGTGCAATTTTTGGTCGCTCCAAACATCAATTTCTTGTGTTAATTCCCACACAAATTGATTGGCATAATCTTGGATTAACTTGTCTTGGCTCCAAATATGCGAATGCACTGAAGTCCATTTATTCCTTTTTGTAGCGAGGCGATCGCGCAATATTTTATCCCATTCCTTCCAAGATTCAATAGCTTCTTTTACCGATTCCTCCCTCAGTTCATTAGCTAAAAGTCTAATCTTAACATCGCGGCCGCTTACTTCCGCCATTTGTTCAAAAATCTTCGCCTTATCTCCTTGAGAAACTGTCAATTTTCCTTCTAATATTTTCCTATATTGAGTCAATTCATCGCAGCCAGTATTAATAATTTGCTTAATTCCGGCGGCTGATTGCTGAAGTGCGATCGCCCCCCGTTCAACAGTCAGAAACTTCTCAACCGAATCAGTAAAACCCTGAAAAGATTTTAGATAATCATCATTTTCATTGCCTGCTAAAATCGCTTCTAATGCAGATTGAGCAGAAATAAAATGAATCCGATTTTCACCAGCAATCAAATTTTGACTTGTAACAATTGTTTCCACCCTTTTTCGTACCTGCTGGCGACTCTCTTCCCGCCGCAGTAAATCGAAAAAATTAACTACCATAAAAATATTACTCGCGCCTTCCTTATTACCATAATTTAGTTCTTTTTTCAAGTACAAAAGCAGTTCTCGCTCTTTCTCCGTTAAAGCATTTTGAGCATGAGTTAAGAAAATAACCGCATCAGTTGTTTTGAGAACCTGTTGGGTGACTAATGTGCGTTCGGCTTGTTCGTTCAACCCAGGAGAATCAATAATTTCTACCCCATTGCGGCACAACTCTAATTCGGGATGTTCAAAAACGATTTCGGCAATTTCCGACTTGGCAATTTCATCGGCATAGGAACCATAAGCCGCTTGTTCCGAAATCGAAGCTTTCTCTTGATATTGTGCAGGTGAAATTTCTTCCTCCCGTCCATTGTGGTAGCGACAAATAACCCGGCGCTGCGAACCATATTTCAAAATAGTCACATTACCGCTACAGGGAATATCGCGCACTGGTTGGATTTCCTCACCAAGTAAAGCATTTAGTAAGGTTGATTTACCTTTACTAAATTCGCCGACAACAGCAACGCGAAAACATGGAGATTGCAATCTCTGAGATACTTTCGTTACTTCTTCTGCTAAAGTAGGAGATAGCACGTTGCGATCGATTCCATTTTGCAGAGTTAAGCCTAGTTTTTCACAAAGAGCATTCAGTTGTTGCCGATACTCCTGAAATTTTTTCAACTCCTGATAGGATGAAACTGATTGCTTTTGATTTGTTTTGTGTTTCGGTTTGGCTGGTAAATGTTCGATAATGTGACTGGCAGCACGGACAAACATAGAATCGAGAGATTGAAATTGCGCTGGATCGAGTAACGAGTGGAGTTCTGCTAAAGCTGCTGTATCGCTGATGGCTTGATTGCTAAAACTCGCTTCCAAAACACTCAAAAATCGCGCATTAACTCCGAGTCGATCGGCAATGATGGTCAAATACTGTTTTTCTCGTTCATCTATTGTCCCATCTGCCGCCGACATTTGATACCCAAAACTAATTAACAGCAGTTTTTCCTCTTCGGAAAAGCACGATGTGAGCGCCAGCAACGCCGTCAATTTCTTGTAAACTTGCTGTTCCCGCACGCTCTTAACCATCGGCATTACGAATTGGCGCAAACTGTTGTTAGCGGGAATAAGTTCCGTAAAAATTGTCCGCAATCGCTGTGTTTCCTCAGCACTTACCGTACCGTCGGCATGAATGACTCCCAGCAATACCGTCACCAGCCCCGCCAGGAAAAGCACAGGCGGAGTAATATCCTCTTTTCGGAGGTTTTGCCCGGTCAGCCGCGAAACAAGCTCAACTGTTTGAGGACTAATTAGCGAAGTGTGCATTTGCAGGGCCTATTGATAATTTTTTTTTATTTAAACTAGCATAATATATTAGTTATTCTGTGGATTGGTAACACGGTAGAAATTGATGATGAACTTTGTATTTCCCCCGGCGGTACAGGCTGCGATCGAGGCTGGCAAGTACGTACAAGTGTTTACATCGGCTGGAGTGCCGATCGGCATGGCGAGAGATGCAGCAACGGGAGAGTTTGCGGCCCACGCCGTTGGCGCGGTGGTCAACAACAGCCCCCTATCGCCGTTAGTGTCTCCCGTGCAGCTTGCAATGGGAGGCTTGCAGATGTACCAAAACCACATGGGCTTTCAAGCCGTCCAAACCAGTTTGGGCGTGCTGCAAGCGACAACAGCCGTCATTGGCGTGGGAGTTGCTGCTGGGGTAGCCTTGTCGGCGGTGAATTTGCACCAGACTTTGAAACTAAAAAAAGCAGTAGAAAGGCTGGAAGTTAAAGTAGAAAATGGTTTCATCAATTTAGAACAACTTTTGAAAGGCCAAGGCGCCGAAATTAAGCAATTAATTTCCGAAGTGGTTGCAGATATAAAATTTGAGAACCATCGCCTAGTCTTAGTGCGGGCTTACGGGTTATTTAATCAAGCAATTCAACGAATGCGATCGGCTTTGCAACTGCAAGATATCAACCGCCGCAATGCTGAAATTGATGCAGCGCGAGGGATGTTGTTTGAGGCTTTAGCTGATTACAGAAATCCGCAGTTGTTGTCAGAAACCTGTGCGGCGGGACAGTTGCGGCGGTTAGAGTGCAGTTGGACGATCGAACAAAGTATTATTGCGACTTATCAGGTGCAAAATGAGTATGGGGCTGCGGGCGATCGTATTTCTCAACTTCAACAACAAATCCGTCAAGACGGCCTCGGTATTATACAATGCTGCGACTCTGACGACGAGCTAGATTTTCTGTTTCCTGAAATTACGTGCATTCACGATCGCGATTTAGTTTTATTAGAGACTTGGCAAAATCAGATTGAATGGATGAAAGCTTTACCGCCAAGTGAATTAAAACAGTTGCAAAGTGCTGATTTTAGTAAATCTGACTCTGCTGTTAAGGTGGAGAAAAACTCAGCCGCAACAGCTTTAGCAATCCCAGATGAACAGTTATTTTATGAAAATTTGAAGCCGAAGTCTCATTTTTACGCGCTTCGCACTCAACTGGAATGGATGCTCGATCGGCAGCGACGTGAAGAGTATGAAGATTATATCATTGAACAAGGGGAACTAGGGGGTCATACAAGTTTAGTATCGTCGAATTTGGAAAAAGCCTCTGATTTGGCTGTGGCTAATCTATTTTGGTACTTCAAAGTCCGGGATGAATCCGAAGAGGAATTAGAATTAGATTCTGATGAAACTACGAATAATACTGCTACTGCTACCGTTGTTGCAGAATCTTTCCCAAGCGATAAGGTTAAGCAGCAAATTTATGAAAAACTCAAAGCCGTTGTTGCCAAGCAACTAGAATTTGAGGCAAGTAAAGTCACCATAAACGCTAATTTTGCCAAGGATTTAGGAGCCGATTCTCTCGATGCAGTAGAGCTAATTATGGCCATTGAGGAGGAATTCGACATTGAAATTCCCGATGAAGCTGCGGAGAACATAGAAACAGTTCAACAGGCTGTTGATTACATTTACAAAAAAGTTGCTGTTTAAAAAGCAAAGACAGTAACCAAGTTCAAATTCCTTAAACAGAAGAAAGCACTAGAAAGACTTCAAGCTTTCATGTAATACCAACTCACCAGAGCGATCGGTGTAAGGACACGGCCAAAGCCCATGTCCCTACCAAAAATTGTACGACCAATGTCATTTTCATTATTACAACAAACATCAAAAAAAATGAAGTCTAAATCAGTTACCCAAATCAGCGGAATTCCCGGTCAATTAGTCGGTGCAGTTCCCGTCCGAACCAGCGGTACAGGAACTCTTAAAATTGTTGGGGACACCTTACAAGGAAATTTCACTTCATTTTTTGGGTTAGAAATCAAAGAAATTGTCATTCCCATTCAAAATGTCAAAGCAGTTGAAATAGGGGAAGGCTGTACTTGGTGGCTGCTCGGACTCGGAATTCTAACCCTCGGCTTATTCTTCATTGGTATTATCTTCATTGTGTTGGCTTTTGTTGTAAAACAGCGTTATATTGCCATTTACACGAGTAGTAGTAATCTCATTCTGTTTTGTACAAAAAATGATAAAGTCAACCAGTTTCGTAACGAAATTATAGAAGCTTGTCGTCCCAAACCGAGCTATATGCCCCGACATTCTCAGTCTCCCCCACCACCGCCTTCTTTGCCAAATAGATTCATACTTAGCTAAATTTACCAGGTCGATCGCTATTTCTACCAAAGTGCGATCGCTCTTCTTTTGAGGAAAGCACAAAGCGCGGTAAAAACAAAAAACTTAGGGACATACAGTTTAAGGAGTAAAAATCTAATGCAACTAATTTTGGCAGAATTTTGTGGACGCTGGGGCTGTTCTTGGTGGGAGAAAATTATCACCATCATCTTGGTTAGTCTGAAGGGTAAGGGAGTTGTACTATTGCTGGGATTATTGCTGATTCCCATATTTTTGGTTGTGCTAATATTGCTAGTAGGCTTGATGCCAGCTTTTGAATTTATTGCTAGTTTTGGGAGAGACAAACAAGAACTCCAAAACCCAAACAATTCTCAGGAACAAGACCAAAGCATTTTATCAGCAGGAGCTAAGTTTGTCGGTCGTAGAGGAGCTAAATTTTTGGGTCGTAAATTGAAAGAAGTAAACAAACAGGAAGATGTCAATTCTCATGAACAAGACCAAACGATTGTATCAGCAGGGGCTAAGTTTTTAGATCGTAAAACAGCTAAATTTTTGGGTCGTAATGGGGAAAAAAAGTGATTTAATCCCACCAGTAAACCACAACAGGCGGCGGATTTTCATAACCCCCATAACCAATAAACACAGATGCCCGATCGCGATCCATCACTTGCACATCATCCGCCATCCAAGTCTTCCCAAAATCAACCAGCGGGTAAACGCAATCATCATCCCTACTCCAAATATAAAGCGTATCAGCGTGCCAGCGATCGTCCAAATCTCGCAGCAATAAACCCAAATTACTGTAAAGCCTACCGCTATTTTCATCCTCCGCAATCAGCGGCAGCATCATAAAATTCAGCCACAAATCTCTGTTCTGATATAGATCGGTTAAAATCGGTTCCGGGTCGAAATTATTCCAGCGTCCATTTTGCATCATCAGCGCTTCCATCAACTGCTGCGGCGTACATTCTCCGACAGCTAGCGACAAATCCACGCGCGGTGCAGGTGCATTTTGTCGAAATTTTTTATTTCTACCGCCTCGCCTTTCAACAAGCGTTTGGCGGCGTTGATGGCGCGGTTGAGCTTCAAAAACCCACGCCCCCCGCGAGTAACTTTTGGGAGTACCAACAGCGGGCAATGGTTCGGGAATTTCGTTAAATCCTGCCAGCAAGCGCTGATATCCGTCTGCTTCATCAAATGTCACCCAGTGCGATCGCCACACGCACTCCAAAACAAAACCAATTGTAACGCAAGGAGTGCGATCGCAGTCCATCAGGGCGATCGACCAATCATCGCTATCTTCAAACCGAGACAGCCACTGCGAAGCCGCCTCCCATTTAGGCAGCAAGTCTCCTTCTGGAGATTTCCGCATTTCCTTCATAAGCCGCACTCTGTCTGACGGAGTGAACATTTTAGGTTAGCCGCGAAGTTGAATAGTTCATTTGTAGCACAATTATTTAATCCAAACCATCAAAGCTCGATCGGGGTGATTGTCAGAATTAAAAAGTGCGATCGAGTCTGTAGGGTGCACACTGCGCACAAAGCCTCTACCAATAGCGGATCAAACCATTTTTTTGGGCAAATTTTTAAATTTATAGTCATTTCAAATAAATGTGAGACAAATGCAAGATGATGTAAAATCAAGAAAAATTGTTAACTCGGAGCCGAAAAATGGCAGACAGTCTAGATTTAAGAAAAAGAGTAGTGGATTATGTGGAAAATGGAGGGGGTATAACCAAAGCCGCCGCCCTGTTTAAAGTAGGAAGAGCAACAATATACAGATGGCTAGGGAGGGAAGACCTTCGAGCCACTAAGGTATAACACCGTGAGCGAAAGATAGACTGGGAAATGCTCAGAAAAGATGTAGAAGAAAATCCCGAAGCAAGATTAATAGAAAGAGCAAGGAAATTCGGGGTGAGAGCGAGTGCCATATGCTATGCCTTAAAGAAAATGAAAATTACGAGAAAAAAAAAAGAATTTCGTTATAGAGAAAGGAATAGAGAAGAAAGAATACAATACTACCAAACACTGAGAAATTTAATTAAAGCTCATGGGAGTAAAAGCCTTGTATTTATTGATGAGTCAGGGTTTGAAGAGTTTCATGCTTGTGTTTATGCGTGGTCAAAAAAAGGGAGAAAAGTATATGGGGAGAGACAAGGAAAACGCGGAAAAAGAGAAAATTTAGTAGCAGGAAGAAGAAAAGGAAACAAGGACTTGATTGCACCTATGGTCTTTACAGTCCGCTTTAATGCAGAAAGTTTTGAAGGGTGGTTAGCTTTATATTTATTGCCATCTTTAACAATACCATCAATATTAATCATGGATAATGCACCGATTCATCGTAAGACAGCAATTAGGCTCCTGGTGGAGGAGGCAGGTCATCAGATAATATTTTTACCAAAATACTCTCCTGACTTAAATGATATTGAGCATGATTTTAGTGC
>NZ_JAUBVD010000067.1:0-30967 GCF_036705675.1 Microcoleus sp. AT8-A3 | reverse complement strand
TTAATTAATCCGAAACATCTCAAAAACTGGTTTACTAATTGCTGCTACTGTACCTCATAACATCCGGAAGTGCTGTAAGAGTGAAATTTTGCGATCGCCATCCGATGATGCGCGGGTTGCCAGAAACCGGGTTTTTGCCCAGAAGACGCCATGCAGCCGTAGAAACCGGAAAAACCCGGTTTCTTGGGTTTTTCTCCGTAACTCCTATTTGTGGAGAAGCAATTTCCCTCGCCGATTTTTATCTTAACTTTTTGAGTTTCTTCAAGTGCGATCGCCTCAAATTTTCCACCAACTGCCGCAACTGGTTCAAATTACCCGCTTCGCCGCCATACTTCCAGCGCACGTAAGCTTGCGAAACTTCATCAATCACCTCAGCTTCATCAGTTGCATGATTACCGCGCATAGCCTCAGCATACTCCAAAGGCGTTTGAGCTTTCTGCTTGGCAAAACCCCTACTCGCCAAATCCTTCAACATTTCCTGATAAACCCCCTCCACCGGCGGCAACTTCGCCAGCCAGCGGCGGTGGCGCCACTTGCGCCACAGTTGCCAAATTAACCAGCCAATAAAGCCAAAGGCGATCGCAGCAATCAAACCAGTAAATAACCCCACCCAACCCCTAGCAAACTGTCCCAGAAACCAGCCCACAATCAAAGTTATCCAGCCAATTAGAAAACCTATAACTGAATCCAGCCCGCTTCTGAGAGGAGTCGGTAGCCAACCCGCGATCCACTTCCAAAACGATTCCAGCGCACTAAAAGTCTGGTTGTCTTCCACCGAAGCCGGAATCAGCGGATAACCGGGAATCGGATTAAAAGCAAACCAGCCATTATTGGGAAAATATACCTCCGTCATCAAAAAAGCGTCGGTATTTTTCACAACGTAGTAACCAGTAAACGGGTTAAATTCCCCCGTATCGAAGCCGCCCGCCAGTCGCGCCGGAATCCCGATCGATCTCAGCATAATTGTCAGTACCGTCGAAAAGTGGTCTGGATATCCCCCTGTAACTTTTTTGCCGCCCTGGGTGTTTTTGTAGCCAAACAGAAAAGCCTGGACTAAATCTTCACCTTCTTCTAAGTAAGGCAAAGCTTTTTCAATTTTGTAATTCGGATTTTGCTTTAAATATTGAGCCAAATACAAAGCTTTTTCGTAAGGAGAATCTATCGGTCTTTCCGACTGAGATACTCTAGTTCTTGCCGCCAAGATTTCTTCAGTTTTTTCGCGCACCTTTTGGGCAATTTCCGGGGGTACATCCAAATAAAACTTGCGAATATTTTTCGGGTAATCAGTACCAGTTTTACCTAACAAAGAGCGATCGCGAAAAGGCACATTAGAAATCACCGTATAAGTCACACCCTCTCCCAATGCCGCAGGCGCTCGCAAACCCCCCTCCGCATCAATCGCCACCTCTGGACTCGGAAAATAAAGCTCCTTCGGCTTGTTTAAAGCTGGAATCAAATTCGGCAACTGAGCGACAATAGTATAACTTTGAATCACCTCTTGAGTCCGAGGCGCATTGGGAAAAGGATTCAGATAAAATTGATAAGACCACCTAGGCCGAGTAAGCTTTTGAGCTTGTTCGTTGCGAGAAATTTCCCAACCCTGACCGGTGTATTTGTCAAAGCCTAATACTCGCCAAAAACCCGCAGCCTGCGATCGCACCCGCATCACCACTTCTGGTTTCATTTCCCCCCGCAAATTTTGATTAATGCGCTGGTTGAAACCGTAATAAAAAGTAGAGTCTACCTCTCCTGGCCCAGAGTCTGGGTTTCTCCCCGTTCCTCCGCCAGTTCCTTTTTCATTTCCCCCTCTAACATACCCTGGATTCAGAATGCTGCGCTCGTCAAACTCCCCCTGATATTCAATAGGAGCACTCACCGGAAAAGTCCGCAACTGATAGCCAGGGAGGCGTGGCAAAAACGCAAAAATAGTCAGCCCCAACCCGACAGTTATCAGTAGCAGCCAAGCAAAATACTTTGGGGATAAAGTAGCCGCAAATAGCGACAGGCTATCATTTTTCCCTTTACCTTGTGCTTTTTCGCCAATGGCTTCTGGCTTCAAAAATCCCAAGCGCGATCGATAATCCAAAACCAAAGTCGGAAGCGCTAAAGCCAAAAACACCAACAATAGCGGCGCAAAAGTCAAGGTTTGGCTGAGAGTCGCTGCTACCCCTAACAAAATTAGCCCGATTACCATCGAATAGCCCAAATCCTTGCGGCGGGGCAAATCGAAACTGTGCAGCACTTGAAGTTGGATTAACAGTTGCGCCAAAACTAACCGCGTATCATTCAATTCTCCCACCAAGCGGCTAAAAAAAGCGAACAGCGCCACCAGCATTCCAATAGCTATGCAGAACTTAGCAGCTACATTGCGATCGCGGCGGCGGTACCAACTCCAAGTTGCTCCCACAATACTAACAGGCACAGCCCACAGGTTCAGGGCTTCTTCAGCAGCAACGTCAGTAGCTACAATCCCCACAATTACCAACAACTGAACTAGGATTCGAAGCAGCAAAGAATCCTCAATCACCGGCGGAGGCATGGACTCAATCTGCTCCCACAGCTTACCCAACACAGGTATATTTCGCAGGTTATCAGTTGTCATGTGCACCCATCCAACTATTTTAGATTTTAGATTTTAGATTTTAGATTGAATCCACAGATAAATCTGGATTTTACCTAATATCTAAACCTTATTTCTCGGTCAAACCATTTTAGATTTTAGATTTTAGATTGAACCCACAGATTAATCTGGGTTTTAACTAATATCTAAACCTTATTTCTCGGTCAAACCATTTTAGATTTTGGATTTTAGATTGAATCCACAGATTAATCTGGGTTTTAACTAATCTCCAAATCTTATTCCTCTGTCATTAGATTTTAGATTTACTCCACAGATGAATCTGAGGGCTTGAACTAATATCTAATTTTTTTTTGCTTTCTACGACCGAAGTCGAGGGATTGCATCTGTTTTGTGTGAGGTCAAACCACAGAGTAAAAAGCTAAATTCTTTACTCTAATTATACCTTTCTAGTTGCTATCTTGTCCTGTCCAAATTGGACGAATAGCAAACATCAAAGGTCTGGTATCGAAGTTTTGGAATCGAACTTCTAGAGCATAAGTCTTGTTAGGTTGCGGGTCAAACAACTCCACACTTAAATGCCCGGAATTCGGACGATGTGCAGTTGCTTCGGCATCTCCTCCCTTGAGTTCCAAACTTCCTGCCCCCGGAAATTGGCACTCAACTCTTAAACACGGCATTGGCTGTTCTCTGTTGCGGTTCGACAGATATTGAGCCTCCAGAGTCAGCGCACCCAAACCAGTCAGCCACTCCCGCGAAACCGGTGGCTGATTTACAGGACAATCGAGAGTTAGAGACTCAATGATTTCCTTGGCTGCCAACAGCGACAGCACCATTTGTTGATCGGTACTCGCTGCTTCGTAATTCGGGAAATCTTCTAAATCTAGAAGTCCCCGCAAAGAACCTCGGAGCACTAAACCAGCTAACTCGTTGAGTTCCTGAGACTGGCCCGGAAATAAGCCATCTACAGCGCGAACTAACTTCGATCCTTGCCGCAGCGACGACATTACCAATTCCTGACAAGGTTCTAGCAGTTGAGCAAAAACCCCTTGGGCGATCGGAATTGGCAGGCGGCCCCACCTGATATTTTGTAGTTGGGGAGTCCAGAGGTGTAGGGGGGGAACCCATTGCGGGGCTACATCGTCTGGGTAATCGTGGTCGTAGCTTTTGAATTCTGTTTCCCAGGGGAACAGCGGCGGGTTAGATTCAATTTCGGCTCTAAGCCTTTCTTTTAACAAGGTCTGAAAACGGTCTTGCACGGTCGGTATTTCTCCAATTGTCAGCGGTTGTGCGGGTGCATTGCTGTGCGCCCCCACTTGATAGTCCAGCGGGTCTGGTTCGTCCCATTCCCAGTATTCCACCCCGGAATTGTCTTCTGTGTCGCCCCACTCTTGTGAGCGAGGGGATGGATTGAGGTTTTCCTCATCTTCGCTAGAGGCATTCGCGATCGGCGCCTGCAATATCCAGTCTAAAAAATGGCGATCGAAAGCCTCTGCATCCCTGTTCGTTTCGTTATTCATCACTAGATGCCCCTTCTCCGGAATCTGAACGATTTCGCAATTCCCACGCAAGTTCCAGCAATTTAAACCACCGCTTCTGTACCTGGGCTACCGTGCTACCCAGGGTTTGGGCGATCGCTGACTCTGACAGACCCTGTTGTTTCAACTTTAGCAAACGCTGTCCCTCTGGGCCAATTTGCTCGCCAAACGCCTGCCACTGAGAAGGCAGCAAACCCAAATTGCGATCTAAGTCTGCTTCCAGCCACTGGTGAACGAGTTCCCAGCGGTGCGACATGGCGAACCTGAGCAAATGGTACTTGAAGCGCTGCTGTAAATAGTCTCTTTGGCGGGGAGTTATGCCCAGAAGCGACTCTATTTCATTAGTCGGCAAGTCTTGCAAGCGCAGCACGAAGTAATCGGCGCAGTCTTGTTGATTGCGCTCTTTTAAGTAACCCACTAATTCGTCAATCACGTTTTGCCGCAGAGATTCTGACTCGTCGCCTTGGGGGCGAATTGCCGCCGAACCCTGTCCGGCCATCGCTTCCCGCACTGAGTACACCGAGGTGTCGTTCCAAGTTTGGTCGGAATCTGAAGCCCCTCCCTCGGCGGCTTGTTCCATATCTACGGAGGTTTCTTTCGGCTGCTGCTGGGAAAAGGTTTGGGCCCGTAAAATAATTAGTTGCTGGCTGCGGTTCCGAGGTAAAGGAATGCGCCGCTTGCCGAAGCGCTCTACAAAGGCCATGTACTCTGCTAGTTCTAAGCGAGTGCGGGGACTGTAGGTGACGGGTAGTTGGGTTTCCCGCCGGAATGCCTTTAAAGCTTCCAGATAAAATCCTTGCAAAAAATCTTTGATCAGTTCTACTCGCGCCTGATAGCTAGACTGCACCTGCGGAGGGGTGATGTAGCGATAGACGATCGCGCTGAGGGTACTGTGCAATTCTACTCTACCGGGCCCGGAGCCTAAATTGTAATAGTGGAGGCATTGTTGCAAGCGGTGCTGAGCGAGGGTCTGGGCTGAACCTTCTATATCTCCAGAGGATTGAATCCGCTGGCTTTCAGTGCATATCCTGTTGACTTCTGCTGCGAGTCGCCCTGCTACATCTTGGCAGTTCTGCTCAGACGCGCGAGTGGACTTTTTGAGTTCGTCTAACAGCCGTTCAAATATGGTTTCCACGCTCTGGCAGATTTCCCGCATGATGGTTTACAGCTAACATTGACATCCACCCCGGCGTAAACGCACGGGGATTCCTAAGACTCACGACTTAGGTTTCTGCTTCCGTCCCTGACGGGGATTTCGCACCAGCCTTAACAGATTTACTCTGTTCTGGTCTTACGGTCGCTCCACAGACTGACACGGCAAGCCCTGCCGCCAAAATATTTTTTGCCGCATTAATATCTCGGTCATGGTGAGTGTCGCAATTAGGACAATCCCATTCCCGGATATTTAACGGCATCTTGTCAACGATGTGTCCGCAATTGCCACACCGTTTAGAACTCGGAAACCAGCGATCGATCTTAATTAAAGTACGGCTGTACCACTTACACTTGTATTCAAGTTGTCCGACTAATTCCCCCCAACTTGCATCACTTATAGCTAGGGCCAGTTTGGGATTTTTAACCATATTCTTCACAGCTAAGTCTTCTACGGCGATGGTTTGGTTTTCACACACCAACCGCGTTGTTAACTTGTGAAGACTATCTTTCCTTGCATCAGTGATTTCTTGATGCACTTTCGCTACTTTAAGCCGTGCTTTGTGACGGTTGTTTGACCCTTTTTGCTTGCGACTTAAAGATTTTTGCGCTTTTCTAAGTTGGCGATATTTTGCCTTGAATCCTTTGGGATTGGCAATCTTTTCGCCAGTGCTTAGAGTGAGCAAGCTTGTAACTCCCAGGTCGATACCAACTTGACTGCCTGACTGAGGTAATGCTTCAATTTCAACATTCACCAACAGAGAAACTGACCACCTACCTGATGGTGCAAGCTTCACGCTTAAGGTTGATGGTGTTGCACCATCAGGTAGTGTCCGGCTCCAGCGAATTGGTAACGCTTGTGTGCTTTTTGCTAGGTAGACTTGTCCATCTCTGAACTTAAATGCTGACTTGGTAAATTCTGCACTACCACCATTGCGTTTCTTTTTGAAGTTAGGATATTTGGCCCGCCCATCAAAAAAGTTGGTATAAGCCGTTTGTAAATGTCTCAAACATTGCTGCAATGGCACACAGCTAACTTCATTGAGAAAATTCAACTCTTCTGTTTTCTTCCATTCGGTTAACATTGAAGAAGTCTCAGCATAGCCTACCCGTTTCTGTTCTTCGTACCAAGCTTCAGTTCTTGTGGCTAAAGCACGGTTGTAGACCAAACGAACACAACCCAAAGTACGTCGCAACAAACTTTCTTGTTCCGGCGTTGGGTAGAATCGATAGCTGAAGGCTTTTAGTGTCATACTTATTTTAAGTACACCATTTCACATACTAGCACGTCTTGGGTGAAATGGTAGGTATTAACAAAAATTCATGTAAAGCCGTCCTAGAAGGACGGGGTTTCAAACCCAAATTTCTGATGAAAGTAGCACAGTTAGTAAAAGTATGGATCAATCTTTCCTACGGCTACTTTAGCCCGTATTCCCCACATAGGAAAAACTGTAATGCCCTCGATCTCCTCCTCGCTGCAAACGCTGAGGACTGCTTTTTTTTAATCTGTCCTGACACGCCATCCGCCAAAAACCAGGTTTCAACAATTGTCACTGCAACGATGGTTCATCAGAGGGTCTGGTTTGACAAAGCCTTCATGCACCTGCGGGCCCAAAACGCGGCACTGCGGTTGATACCTTCGGCTTAGTGGTGTGGTGGTCACAGCAGCAAGTGTTCCTGAAGGTGAAGCTAGCACACAACTTCTCCCGGCGTCTACTAGATGGGACAAAGGGTTTCACGGCTGTATTTGATCTGGGTCTTCCGCCACTTTTGCCATAAAGTTTCGACGGCGATCGCCCGTCTGTTTCTTGGCAGCATCCTTGAACGTGGATTGAAGGGTTTGAGTCAATATCATTTGTAGCATCCCAATCACACAGATCAGAACCGCTCATGTCCGAAAATCTGTTTCCTAGCCTTCTAGGATATAATGGGGTGATATTTAATTGCAAGTCCGTTATGCCGTCATTTAAACCCGCCCGCACAATTAAGTGTGTGTGATGTTCGTTACCTTCGGCATAAATTCCTTAATTTTTATTAACAATCAGAGTGCAGCCTTTTTATATAGCGGGATTGAGCGGGGACTCACCTGCCGCCCAATCGGTGTGATCGCCAAACAAAGGCGCTTCGGAACAATAAGTTTGAGTGCATCTATCTAAAGGTATCAATATTGCAATTACTTTAACCTGAAAAGCAGATATTTTACTAAAGTGCGATCGTCTTCGATCGTCCTCTGGGTTGATGTAAGTGACGGGCGAAATTTGTTCTAATAGTAAAGTTAGATTTGAAGGAACAATTTTCAATGCGTAAGTTAAACATAGGTCTATCTGACGAGCAACGTGCAGGCGTTATCGAACTATTGAATCACGACTTGGCAGATGCTTATCTGCTGTTAATCAAAACCAAAAAGTATCACTGGGATGTAGTGGGCCCGCAGTTTCGATCGCTCCACCAGTTGTGGGAAGAACACTATCAGGCGTTAACACTAAATATCGATGCTATGGCTGAACGGGTGAGAACTTTAGGTGGCTATCCAATTGGTACTGCTGAGGGTTTTCTGAAGTATGGCTCGATTAAAGAACATATCGGCGATTTGCCTTTGGCTACGGAAATGGTAGCGCGTTTAGTTGATGACCACGAACTGATTATTCGCAATCTCCGCAAACACGTAGAACAGTGCGGTGAAGAGTTTAAGGATGACGGAACCGCAGACTTTTTGACGGGTTTGATGGAACAGCACGAGCAAATGGCTTGGATGTTGCGCTCGTTTATTGAAGGGGAATCCCTTGCGCCAGATGGTAAGCAGCCGCAAGCTCAAACTGCTACAGCTTCTCACGCTTAGAGAGATTAAGTAGAAGGAAGAAGGAAGAAGTAAGAAGGAAGAATGGAAAATTTAGATTTTTTTATTTAACCCTCTTTCCTCATTCTTGATCGACCAACCAGGCAGAATTAAACGCCCTCTAGCTTCCTCAAAAACCCGGTTTCTTCAAAAAACCGGGTTTTTCAATTTTGGGTTTATGTAGATTTTCGATTTCCTAAACTATTGAATCGCATTCTTTCGTATACCTGCGATGGCAACATTCTGTGAGCTTTCGTTCGCGCCTCAGTCCTAGCAACTGTCCTCCCTTCACTCGATTCTGATGCTTTTTTTAACTCTAACCCAGCTTCAGTTGGCGCTGTAACTATTATTTTTAATATACTTTCTATTGACAGCAGATACAAATTATGGCGCAAAAGTGCCATTGATAAATCTTCTTTGAACGATCGATACAGCCAAGATAATGTACTCCGGTGATTGCCACTGCGGTTGCTTTTGACAGCTAAGGAATGAGAATTAAATAACTTCCACTCTTGAAAGTGGGACGGGCGGGACGCCCATCCCACAATAATAATTAAAATTGTAAGTTATTTAATTCGCGATCCTAAGTAAATGTAAAAGTTGCTGCTATAGCAGCGATAAATGCTGCTGGGAATTTCGGGATGTTGCTGCCGGATATCTGCCATAATTAAAGAGTGAGATTTTGCCATTGCTGCATAGGAGCGCAAATTAAATAATTTACACAATGAAAGTGGGTTGGGCGTCCCGCCCCCCTTTCTGGACGGGCTTTCAGGCCCATCCCACAAGAACCATCACGCATTCTAAGTTATTTAATTCTCATTCCTAAGCTGGTATGATGACTGAAACTAAGGGCTGATTTAAAGTGTTTTGGAAGGTTTTCATGTAATATAAAAACTTGTTTATGTAAAAGTTTTGGTTCAAAGGGAACTAGCTAAGAGTATATTAGCAAATTACCAAAGCTCGATCGTACAGTGTCGGAAATTTTAAGACGTATATTTAAATTATATTGCCAAAAGTCATAAAGTGTGCATTGAGTCCGCAGTCGCGATCGAGACTTGGGGCAGCAGTCACTCGCGGATGAGGTCTGTAAAAGAAATTGTACCGCGCAAGTCCTGACAGTTCGTGGGTATCCGTATAAACGATGTTGGATTTTATACGGTGTGCCTACTTATAAAATCAAAGTCTTGTGTATGGCAACACAGCCACACCAAAATGCTGCAGGGGCTTTTTCCGAAGTTTACACAAACAATGATATATTTAAAGATTTTGTAAAGGTGTTGTCTACATCAGGTCACTCTCAGCAAGAGATGGCGTAAAATAGAAGTAAGAATGGGGAAAATTAAATCGAGAATACCAGCAAAAAATATAGTTGAAGATCAACAAAAATCGAGTTATAAATAAAAAAGTAGAGCTGATTTTACCCTTTGTAAAGTAGCACCCATAAAATTCCAGCAAATTTTAGCCCCTGCAATTTAAACAATTTAGGTAATGATTTCTACCGCCGACCCCACTGTATCCGTTATTATCCCAGTCCACAACGGGGGCTCTTACTTCCGCACCTGTTTGTCAAAACTGGCTCAAACTGTGCCCAGGCCGATCGAGATTATTGTAGTAGCAGATGGTGAAAGCGACGGTTCTTGGCGTCTAGCCCAGGAATTCGGCGCCAAAGTGATCAGGATTCCCGAATGCGGAGGGCCAGCGCGGGCCAGGAATTTGGGTGCCCAGGCTGCAAAGGGAGATATTCTGTTTTTTGTGGATGCTGATGTCGCTGTTTGTCCAGAAGCTGTGGGCTATGCGATATCGGTGTTCAAAAATAATCCCTACTTAGCTGCTTTCATCGGCTCTTACGACGATGCTCCCGGAGATCCTGATTTTCTATCGCAGTACAGGAACTTGCTGCACCACTACGTGCACCAAACAGGTAACGAAGAAGCTTCGACTTTTTGGGGCGCTTGCGGAGTGATTCGTCGGGAAATTTTTTTGCAAATGGGTGGCTTTAATGAGAGTTACCGCCAAGCTTCGATCGAAGATATTGAGTTCGGCTACCGTTTGAAACAAGCAGGTTATAACATTCGGCTGTGCAAAACATTGCAGGTGAAGCATTTAAAGCGGTGGAAGCCTATGGGTATGGTGAAAGCTGACTTTTTCTACCGAGCGCTGCCTTGGACAGAACTGATTTGGCGCGATCGCAAATTGAATAACGACCTCAACTTGCAAGTTTCAAACCGCATCAGCGTGATTTTAACTTATGCAGTCCTGCTGGCAACTTTGGGAACCTGCTGGTCGGTGAGCTTTCTGCTACTGGCTGGTTTGCTGGCAATACCGCTGGTAGCAATTAATGCACCGCTTTACCGATTTTTTCACCGTAAACACGGTATCCTATTTGCCCTGAAAACTATTCCGTGGCACTGGCTTTTCTACTTTTACAGCGGACTGGCATTCGCGATCGGCACGGGTCGCTACTTATACCAAAAAAAGCCTGTGACTGGCAAAGTTAGCTTGCCAGTATCCGCTCAATAAATCAAGGCAAATTGTCCTTCAAAATCAGGTAGCTCAATAGGTTCTCAGGGTATTCACGGGTGCATCTGTAACTTGGACAAGTTATAAATAATTGTATGGTTCGATAAAAAAGCTGGAGGTAGGCTGAGTGAAACATTATCCGGTTGCGATCGTCGGTGCAGGCCCTGCGGGCTTGACTGCTGCCTACGAGCTAGTCAAGGAAGGCATCATCCCTGTTGTACTAGAAAAAGGTGATAAAGTTGGGGGAATAGCTCGCACAGAAACCTACAAAGGCTATCGTTTCGACATTGGCGGCCACCGCTTTTATACTAAAGTTGAAGCCGTGCAGCAGTTGTGGCAAGAGGTACTGGGAAATGAGTTTATTAAAGTGCCACGATTGTCGCGAATTTTTTATCGAGGTAAATTTTTCAACTATCCGATTAGTGCCTTCAATACTCTCTTTAATTTGGGCATAATTGAGAGTACGCTGATTATTTTGAGTTATCTGAAAGTGAGAATTTGGCCACTTACGGAAGAAAAAACTTTTGAACAATGGGTTATCAATCGTTTTGGGGAACGCTTGTATAAAACATTTTTTAAGACTTACACTGAAAAAGTTTGGGGCATTCCTTGTTCGGAAATTCAAGCAGATTGGGCGGCGCAGCGGATTAAAGGATTGTCGCTGACGACAGCAATTATTAATGCTTTGTTTGGCAGCAACGACACTAAAACATTAATCAAAGAGTTTGATTATCCGGCTTTGGGGCCGGGGATGATGTGGGAAAAGTTCGCGGAAGCTGTGGAGAATAAAGAGGGCAAAGTTTATCTCGATACTAAAGTGATTAGCTTTGAGCGTGAAGGTAATAAGATTAAAAGTATTACTGCGGAGCAAAACGGAGAATTAGTTCAATATTCGGCGGATAATTTCATTACAAGTATGCCGATATCGGCGCTGGTAGCAAGAATGAAACCGCAGCCCCCCGAAGAGGTGTTGCACGCCGCGCGATCGCTCAAATATCGAGATTTTTTGATTGTAGCGCTGATTGTCGATCGCAAGGATTTGTTTCCTGACAACTGGATTTACATTCACTCTCCCGAAGTCAAAGTTGGACGAATTCAAAACTTTAAGAATTGGAGCGCTGCTTTAGTTCCTGATGTCAGCAAAAGTTGTTTAGGAATGGAATATTTCTGTAGCGTAGGCGACGAGATTTGGGAAATGTCGGACGCGGAACTTGTCGAATTAGCAACTCGCGAGTTGGTTGGTTTGGGGTTAGCAACAACTGCTGAGGTGCAAGATGGAGTTGTCATACGGCAACTTAAAGCTTATCCAGTTTATGATGGGGAATATCGAGGACACTTGCAGGTACTTGAAAGTTTTTTGAAGGGATTTGAGAATTTGCAGACGATCGGGCGAAACGGTATGCACCGATACAACAACCAAGACCATTCCATGCTGACGGGGATGCTGGCTGTGAGAAATATTCTCGGCGAAAAGCACGATTTGTGGGATGTGAATACTGAGCGATCGTACTATGAAGATTTTAGTGTCGATCGCTCAAAAGAAAAAAAGGATTCGGATTTGATTTCGCAATCAAGCTGATTTGACGCTGGAGGGTTGAGAAAGGGAAAGGAAATCTGTATTTTCCTTTCCCTTTTAGTTTTTAACTGGTTGAACAGGTTTTAACTGGTTCCCCGGAAGCTCCTGGAAACCCATTGACCGAGGCTCTGCCTCATTTCCTGGGCTGGTACGCCTTCCCAGGAAGTTCACGGGAACGAGAGAAAAAGCTTGTTGCAGCGGTGTATCTTTAAGAGTTCACTTGACACTCCCCTGCCTGAAGGCGAGGGGATTCTTGGTTCTGCGACATACCTTAAAACTATCTATCCTTGCGGCAGTGTTTAAACCTGGTATCCGTTCAAAAGAACCAAATATCGAGCTTAATTTAGATAACCTCAGAGGGTTTGTCTCCCCAAGCTTTCGAGAATTGCTTCTCTTGTTTCTGTGGGGAACACAGTACATTTTAGAAATAAAAAGTTTAGTCTCTGATTTTGGCTTGCATTAGTTAGCCCAGCTATGTTTTTCGTGGTTTTCGCCACCCACTAACTATTATTGTTTTCCGACCTATCGTTTGAGCGTGGTGTCTCATGTGTATCGGCGGTTATTCTACCTGTAGTATAGTTATTCTACTCTACAATGAACACAATGCAAGAAAGTTCAAGAAAACAATTAACAAAAGTTGATAATTAATTAAAGCCGTCCTAGAAGGACGGGGCTTTAGACCCAATTTCTTGGTAAAACTTGAAAATCTGTGCTAACTCTTGACTTACAGACTTAGAGAGTGGAAATATGCTAAGACGCAACCAACAAACGAACCAACCTATGAACTTTTCCCAGAAGTCAGGCGGCAAAAGTGCCACACCCCCAAAAATCAACTCAACACACAATCTCGGCGTCGTAGGATTGCGGAAATTACTTTTTGCCGCCGGAATAGCCTCTCTGTGCGCTAGCTGTCAAAATCCTGAAGCACCCACCGCCACAACTCCCGGAGGCAGCCCCGGAACCAGTCCCGCAGCCACTCCCGTCGCAGTCAGCAGCCCCGGAGACCCAAATACTGTCAAAATTGTCTCCATGCTGCCCATGACAGGCAGCGCCTTGGGTCAAGCTCAAACAATGGTCAACGGCATCCAACAAGCCCTCGCCGAAACCAACTCCAAAGCTTGCGACGGCAAAATCCAAATCCAATACGAAGTTTTCGATGACGCCACCGCCGCCGCCGGCAAATGGGACCCGGCCCAAGTAACCTCGAACTCCAACAAAGCCGTCGCTGACGCTTCGGTAGTTGCCGTCATCGGTCACTATAACTCCGGTGCCGCCAAACTTTCCATTCCCGTGCTCAACCAAGCTAACATCGTCATGATCAGTCCGGCCAACACTTATCCGGGACTGACTAAACCAGGAAAAGGCGAAGCCAAAGAACCTAACGTTTATTATCCCACAGGCACTCGTAATTTCACCCGCGTTGTCCCCGCTGACGACCTTCAAGGGGCTGTAGCTGGCAACTGGGCGAAATCTTTGGGCGTACAAAAAGTCTACATTCTCGACGACCAAGAACTCTACGGCAAAGGCATCGCTGATGTTTTTGAAGCCACTGCTAAAAAGTTGGGAATTCAAGTCCTCGGAAGAGAGGGAATTGATATTAAAGCTAGCGACTATAAGGCGTTAATGAATAAGATCAAAGCTTTAAATCCAGACCTGATTTACTTCGGTGGCACTACTCAAAGCAACGCCGGACAAATAATTAAAGACATGAGAAATGTTGGGATGGCGGCTGATGCAGTTAAATTCATGGGGCCCGACGGCATTAAAGAGCAAGCTTTAATTGACGCGGCGGGCAAAGATGCCGAAGGAGTTTACGCTACTTTTGGCGGCTTGCCTCCTCAAGAATTGACTGGTGCGGGCGCGAAGTGGTACGAAAGTTACAAGGCAAAATATAATGCTGAACCGGAAGCTTATGCAGCTTACGCCTATGAAGCTGCTAAAGTTGCGATCGGCGCAATTAATAAAGTTTGCAAAAATGACCGCGCTGCTATCCGCGAAGCTGTGTTGGCAACTAAAGATTTTAACGGGGTACTCGGCACTTGGAGTTTTGACACCAACGGCGACACGAGCTTGACTACAATGTCAGGAAATGTGGTTAAAGGTGGCAAGTGGGAGTTCGTGAATGCGCTCAAGACGGAATAATTAGTTAGTTGTCAGTTGTCAGTTGTCAGTTGTCAGTTGTCAGTTGTCATTAGGACGCATTCATACTAAAGAAACCGGGTTTTTACTGGATTTAAGGTTTCGATCGAGTTGTTTCGGAAAAAAACCCGGTTTCTGTCTCGCTCCCCAATTCCCGATTACCGATTACCAATTACCGAAAGTTATGAAAAACTGGCCGCGTATTCTCTTATATCTAGGTGTAGCTTATATAGTTTTGTTATTAGGCCCGATCGCCGGATTAGATTTGCCAAAAATCCTTGGAGAAATAGTCAGCAATCCTGAAGTTTTTATCCAACAATTATTAGTTGGTCTGGTCAACGGCGCGCTGATTGCAATTATTGCTTTGGGTTACACTATGGTTTATGGCATTATTGAGTTAATCAATTTTGCTCATGGCGATTTGTATATGTTGGGCGCTTTTGCTTCCCTAACCGTGTTCGGGGCTTTTGGGATTCAAGATGGCGCACCTTTAGGTATTGCTATACCGGTGATGTTAGTTGCTTTAATTGTATGTTCGGTTTTTTGTGCTGGACTCAATATTGTTGTGGAAAAGTATGCTTATCGACCTTTGCGAAATGCTCCCCGTTTGGCTCCTTTAATTTCGGCAATTGGAGTTTCTTTTATTTTCCAAAATATGGGGCTGTTTTGGGGAGGATTGAAAGCTTTTATTCCAGTGATGGGTTCTAATTCTGCTGCGCCGAAAAGCTTTCCCGATTTGTTGCCGCGAGTTGATATTTTTAAAGCTTTGGGAATTCAAACGAGTATTGTATTTACTACCAAGGATTTAATTGTGTTGGTAGTGGCGGTTGTATTGATGGTTTTGCTTCATGTGTTTGTGCAATACACTCGTCTGGGAAAGGCGATGCGGGCAACTGCTCAAAGTCGCGATGCTGCTAAAATTATGGGGATTAATGTCGATCAGATTATTGCTCTGACTTTTTTGATTGGGGGAGCTTTGGCGGGTTCGGCTGGGATTCTGGTTGGTTTGTACAACAATACTATTGTGTTTACGATGGGGTTTACGGCTGGTTTGAGGGCTTTTACGGCGGCGGTTTTGGGGGGGATTGGCAATATTGTGGGGGCGATGTTAGGAGGCGTTTTGATTGGGTTGCTTTCGTCTTTGAGCGACCAGTATTTATCGAGCCGCTGGACTAATGCTTGGGTGTTTGGGGTTTTGGTGGTGATTTTGGCTTTTCGGCCTGGGGGTTTGTTGGGCGAAAATGTTCAGGAGAAGGTTTGAAATTTTGGGTTTAAATAATCGCAAGAGATATTTAAGTAGACATGAAAAAACAGCACAGGCATCTCCCAGATTTTTCATATAAGTTGGGGAACTAAAAGCGAGATCGTTTTACGTTTTAGTTTTACCTTTTAAATATTCCCTGGTTTGAGCCAGCTAAAAACTTCGCCTAAAGTCAACTGCATTTCCGGCATGAATTTGGGAACCGGAAGTATATCTGTTGGTTCTTGCAAGGAAATAGGCTGCTGCCTTGCGGGATAAGCTAAAATGTTTTTTTCATCGGGATCGAGCAACCAACCCATCTGACAACCGGCATTCAAACAGTGCAAAATATTGTTTGTGACTTTGGTTTGGCTTTGGGCTGGGGACAAAATTTCTATTGTCCAGTCTGGGTGAGCATTAAATGTATTGGCAATTTCGCCGTCAGCGTCTAGGGGAATGCGATTCCAAACAAAAATGGCGACATCGGGCACAATAGAACGTCCGCCAAAGGTGCAGCGAAGTTCTGGTAGGGCTAGGGCAATTTGCGGTTTCTCTGCGATGTCGTTGGTGACTGTTACGAGTCTTCCTTGTAGTTTGCTGTGTTTTCCTTGTGGCATAGGTTTTTGGACGATCGCACCTTTGATGTATTCGCTAGCGGGTTTGGTTTCTGGGAGTTGCAAAAACTCGTCGAGGGTGATAGTTTTTTGAGGTGCTTGTACCATATAGCGATCGCCCGTTTGAAGTGTGTTGCGGTAACAGTTCCAGTATATAGCAGTTGACAGTTGACAGTGAACAGTAAACAGTGACTAATAACTAATGACTAATAACTAATGACTAATAAAATAATCCAAGCAATTAAATCGACTGGTATTTTAGGGGCGATCGGCTCTTTGACTGTTTTGTTATTCGGCGGTTGGAGCGGCACGGTGATCGGGTGGCTGATGGGTACGGCTGCGGGCTTTATGAGCTGTCGGGAGCAGAAGGTTTACAGCCCGAAAATGGGTGCTGCGATCGGCAGTTTAGCCGGATTGGGATTGGGAGTTTGGCTGTTAGTTGCGAGTGTGGTAGAAGGGGTTTTGATTAGGCCTTTGTCTGGTCAACCTGCTGTTGCTTTGCCGACTACGCTGCTGTACGGGATTTGCAGTTTGACGATCGCAATTTTGACAGCTACGTTAATGGGTGCTTTGCAGGGTTTGCAGGGAGAAAGGCAGCGACTGGCAACTCTGGTGACATTAGCTTTTATTCTAATTCTGTTTCCGTTTATCGACATTCAAGCTCAGACTGGCTGGATTGCTACTGTAGTACAGATTCAAATCTTTATTATGTTGGCGCTGGGTTTGAATATTACTGTGGGTTTTGCGGGATTGTTGGATTTGGGATATGCGGCGTTTTTTGCGATCGGCGCTTACACGACGGCTTTGCTATCTTCTGGGCAATTAAATATTGCTTGGAACTTTTGGGTGGTACTGCCGATCGCGGCCGGTGTAGCTGCGATCGCGGGCGTAATCCTCGGTATTCCGACACTGCGGCTCAAGGGCGATTATTTGGCGATTGTTACCCTCGGTTTTGGCGAAATTATCCCGGTTGTCTTTAGGAATTTAACCGCGATTCGGATCGACGAACCAGTCTCGAAGATTGTTGCGGCTGTTTTGGGTAAACCTGAGTTGGTGCTGTGTCTGGTTGGGTGCGATCGACCTTTTAACCTCACCGGCGGCGAAGCGGGAATAAACCCGATCGGGCGTCCATCTCTCCCCATTATCGGCACTTTCAGCACCGGCAACTACTTTCCCTGGTACTACCTAATTTTACTGCTAGTTGTCTTTGCTTACTTCATGATTTCGCGGCTGCGAGATTCCCGCTTGGGCAGGGCGTGGAATGCCATGCGCGAAGATGAATTAGCTGCGAGTGCGATGGGAATTAACCTAGTCAAAACCAAACTTTCGGCTTTTGCGATGGGAGCGACGTTTTCGGGCTTTGCAGGCGCGTTTTACGCCGCCTATATCAGCGCGATTTTTCCCAGCGTTTTCGATTTCTCGGTGTCGGTAATCATCCTCTGTATGGTGATTTTAGGCGGTTTGGGCAACATGACCGGGGTGATTTTGGGGGCTATCATTATCATGTCTGCCGATCGGCTTTATCTGCCACAATTAGCGCAAGTCCTCAAGGGTTTTCTGAATACTTTTGTACTCCCCAGGATTGCAATTCCCCAGTTGCGAGACTTTCTGGCCACCAGTTTAGACCCGATTCAAATGCGCTTATTTCTATTCGGCCTAACTCTTGTTGTCATGATGCTCGTGCGGCCGGAGGGGCTGATTCCTGATAAGATACACCAAGCTGAACTGCATTCGGATGCTGAAGCGAGCAATGAGTCTTTAGCAGATGCGAGAAGTCAATAAGTAGGTAAGGGCAAAAACCATAGTATTTGGTAGGCGGATTTAGCTAATAATCTAGGATGCAACTCACATTTTGCACCATTCTCAAGAACAGGCAAGATGCCTGTTCCACAATAAAATTCACTCTTTGTGGAACAGGCATCTTGCCTGTTATAAAAACCTTATTTAGAATGGTGCAACATCTCAGATACAAGGGAGTTTAGGGGTGTAAAAACCCCGTGCCCATCTAAGGTTTATTTGTAACCAACTACTTAGTAAGGGTGAAAGATTAGCCATGAACAATGTAACTGGTACTGCTTTTATCGTTGCGGAATTTAGAGCAGAAGAGAATGAAGAGGCCATTCCTCTGTATACTGATCATGTAGTAAAAATATGGCTCAATGAGGAAACAAAAAAAGTAGCTAGGCAAATAGCTCAAAACTCTCCCGCCGCTAAAGAAATGGTTAAGTTGCGGACTAAATATTTTGATGATTTTTTGTCAAATCAAATTTTAGGAGGTTGCAAGCAAGTAGTTATTTTAGGTTCGGGTTTGGATACTCGCGCTGCTATAATTAATGGAGAAAAAGTCACTTATTTTGAAATAGACGACCCCGCGACTCTTCAATTAAAAGCAGAAACTCTCAAAGCTAACAAAGTTACTGCCAATGTTCGCTACCTTCCCGGCGATTACGTAAAAGACGGTTTAATCTCCTTGCTGAAACCGAGTGAATTTGATTTCGCTCGACCGACATATTTTTTGTGGGAAGGCAACACTACTTTGGTTGACAAAAAAGATGTAATATTTGTATTAGAACAAATTCGCGACAATGTTGATAATTTTCGATTGTCCTTTGATTATATGTCAGAGGGGGTAATTTTGAGAACCACGGGCTACCAAGATATCAATGATTACATAGATAAATACGAAAGTATGTATGCACCGTGGATTACGGGGTTTGAAAAGATTGCAACTTTGGCTGACGAACTCCATTTCAAACTTATTGAAAACTTTTCGACTGCCGATTTACACGCACAATATCGCCCTGGCCGTTCGCTAGAATCTAATCTTTTCAAATTCTATTTTGTTTGTACCTTAGAAAATGCAGTAGGGGGCGTCAGTCAAGAGATTTGACTCAACTGACACAATTTGCTGCTGACTCACCGCAGAGTACAGACGATCGCACTTTGTGTGTACGCTAGAAAATGCAGGAGGGTGCGTCAGTGATTTCTGGGACAATCGCAAACCATTTATTGGGTGAAGCGAATTCGTAAAGAATCAATCAGACGGTGTTTAGTCAACCAATCTTTTACCTCTGGCGTTAAAAGTTCCAGGGTAGCACCCTCATTAGCAGCCACTCTCAGAAAACGAAGCACTGCTTCAGGAACCTCATCAGCATTTAAGCCATCCCAGCACTGCTTTAATTCCTCAATTAGCCGATCGACTCTTTCAAAATCCTCACTGCTTTGGGGAATTGAGTTTGATTCCAGAATTTGCAAATCTAAACTTCTAATCCGTTGGACAGTTGACTTAAATGCCGAAACTTTATCCAATAAATTTAGGATTTCATTATTAGCGCTTGGCCTATTTTGATTTCGGTAGCGCCACCAAGCTTGACTGAGTTGCTCTTCCAGAGCTTTTTGCAATTGTTTTATCCTAGAAGTGAAATTTTTTTCGTTGAAATTTTCATTATTTATAATCCACTCAGGATCTTCTTTAAATTTTGACTCAACATTAGCAATAAATGTCAGCAGAATCTCAGCCTTTTGAGTTAAATCCACATTGGCAATTCCTTTTTTACGAAAAGCTCTCAAACATTGAACGAGAGGTAGAGTTATAGCCACAGCTTGCTCTATTTGTTGTTGTCGAGATTGAAAACCTTGAAGATGGGTTGCATAGGTCTGAAGATTAATTTTATTTTGAGATAAGTCAATCAGTTGAGTGGATTTTTCTAGAAGCATATTATCTATCTTTAATGTCAGTAATTAGATTTCGCAGTTTAGCCAATCCATCTTGAATAGCCCTATGGCAAGATTCTACTGTTGCACCACCGGACACTTCTAAAACTTCAATTTGGTTATTCACCTCGGTTATAGAAGCCTCAAGAAAATTGTTAGTGCTGCCGACAAATTCGGAAGCCTCTGTCATGGCTTTTTGATGATTTTCGCTGAGATACTTAAGCAACTTCCCCGGTTTACTATCGGGATTATTTTTCTCAGTTTGCACGCGCTTCATTGTTTCTAAATAGCTAGAAAGCCCAACTCGTTTAAACTGTTCCAATACAGATGTTAGGTCATCGACACTCTTTCTGCCTCGAAATACACCAGCTTGTGTCGAGCGACCGATCGCCCGCTTTACTAAATCGGTAACATCTTTTTTCTTGATGTCTTCCCCTAATTCAGCTACTAGAAAATTATAAACAGCAAGTTGGCGATCGCACTCTTCCTGAATCGCTTTTTCTAGCAGTTCATCCGCAGCTTGACGCGCCTTATTAATTTCGGGAAACTTTTCTCGAACATCTGGCGGAATTTTAGATTGAGGTTGCCAAGATTTGCTAACCTGTTTCAATGGGTCGAGGATTTGTACAACATCAATAATCTGAAATTGTTTAGAACTTCCTTTTGTGCAGGCCGTGCGACTTTTAACAATTTCTAGTAAAGCCTCGCGGTGGTTTTGTAAGCTATTAAATAGCTTTTTCCAGCTAGCTGAACGAGTTTCTAAATCTTTTGCTTCTAAATCGAGAAACAAACTATTAATCAAATCTTCAATCGAATTTGTAGGATGTCCGGCCATTGTTGCTGCGATCGCCAGTAGCTCAACAGCAGCAGGGACAGGGTTCCAGGGTTCCCCAGACTCGCGGGGATACAGGCGAATTTGCTCAACTACATACTGACTCCATCTTTCCAGTTGTTTGGCGTAGGTGCGGAAGTAGCGAGCTCCATCGGGGAACTTCCAATGCTTGTAATGGCTGTATTGCAACATACCTTGAAAGGCGATCGCCGTTTCCCGAAACTCATCTGCATCATCAGGATTCAGAGGAAGAGATAGTTTAACTCCCGAAATCGTCTCCCTCGTCACTTTTGGACTAAAAAAAGTAATATTTCTGCTTTTAAAATATGTCGTCCCACTACTAGCAAAAACCCCCTTAAGCAGCATTTCCGTATCCCATTCGAGCCGCTCGCCGATAGCTGAGTAAATCAACGGCCGCAGTTCCCCAGCGATATCTTGCGGGAGAAATTCTTGATTGTTCCACCTATCAAGAATTTCTTTTTGCCTAGTCAGCTTGTCGGGAACTTGTCCGGCTGCTGTCAGATTTTTTTTAGTGTGAGATTGTGACTCAACTTGATACTTACTAACAGAAGACCTAGACTCTTTAGCACCCGAAATAGATGATGATTTTTTTGTAGGCTGAACCTTCACCCCCAGCGCCGGAATATCAAATGCAGAGTGAACTTCTGGGTGCAAATCGCAAAGCTCGTTACTATCCGTCCACAAATCTAGGAGAATCTGGCGGCGATTGCAATTTTCTGGATCTTTCGCTTGAATATCTCCCTGAACAATTGCACTCAGCCGCATCTTGCCAAAGTGTTCTCGCACAGAAATAGCAGGAAACTCTCCGCCCTCGATATCAGCAGCAGAATTTTCTAGCGTCCACTTAAGAACATCTTTAATCAAAATCCGAGGGTTAAAATTGCCGGGATTGACTCTATAAAGCATTTGTTCTAATCCTTCAGGCGTAAAAGGATACAAACCAAAACCGTCTGCTTCTGAAAAACCTGCATGACAAGCTAATTTATGTTCGCATTCATTGCAAGCACTAGGTAGAGATTCTCGATCCGCACCTTCGCGATTGCGAGAGTCAGCCCACCAATTTTGAATTGTTTTATCCTCCAAACGCACGGCGTTGAGATATCGACCCACAAATTGTTTGATATCTGCATAATTCACTAAAGATTGTTCGCCAACTGTGCCAAGGTCAAGATTAACGCTAAAAGTAATCCGCTGTTTTACAGTATCTAACCTCAAACTGTCAAAATAGCCCGTAGTACAAGCTAGCGCCGTTCGGATCGCGCACAAATGTTTGCCACCCGCTTGTTGAGGTCGCGCTAAAACTGCTTCTAAAACTTCGCGATCGATGCCTTGCAATTTAGCAAAATCTTCAATCAGCAAAACTAACTCTATTCCTTGTTGGGCTAAAGTTTCGCGAACTTCCCCCATCAATCTTTGTAAATCTTCCCGCCCCAAGCTCAAAACCTGAGCTATGGCTTCATCTAAATGTCGGTTCAACCAATCTACAGTTGCCCTTTGAATATCCTCATCGCCGATGAGTAAGCTATAAAATTCCCGCGCAGACTGCCCAGCTTTTTGCAAGTTTAAAACATTGAGAGGCAAGTCATTTAGCGAAAAATGCCTCCGTTCTTCCACAACTTCTACCGTATCTCGCTGTCCGAGAATGTGGATAACTAATTGATGGATAATACCCCCATCCTTTAGCCAGTATTCTTTTCGGAAAAATGGATCGTATAGGAAAGAATCAACAGCACCAACTAGGTAATCTTCCACGTCCGACAGTTTTGTGCGATCGCCCCGACCATTTGGGCCAACAGCAGCCGCAAGCTGATTCAGCAGTTGTTCCCGCGCTTGTGCTTCAGTCAAGGTGCTAGTGGCTCGATTTAAACGCTGCCGGTATTCATCGAAGGTTGCTCCTGCCATCCCTTCTAATATTAAACTGAGAATATCTTTGAGATTCGTTCCAATTTTGGGTATGAGCAAAACTCGGCGCTTTTGGGTCGATTCAATATTCGCAGCTAGCCAGCGAATCAGGTGAGATTTTCCCGTCCCAGAACTGCCTAAAACTGGCACGAAAGCGAAATCTTTTTCAGCGAGAAAGTCTTTCAGAAATTGTTCCTCACTGTAGGGAACTCGCGACGGTGCATCGATAAGTTCCTGGCGGTACATGGCAATTGGATGGTGAGTTGCCAGAAATATACTATCTGGAGTTTGCGTAGCCTCCACACCCATTACGCGGCGAACGCGATCTACATCCCAGCAAACAAATTTTGTAAAAGTCATGGTTCTACCCCATCAAAATAATATGAGAAAATCCTGCTTCTTTGTCTCCACTTGGAAAGATGAATAAATCGGCATCCGACTCTTTTACAAGCTGGATGCAACCATCATCCTGAAGGCGGAATAAGGCAAAAGCCGTGCTAGTTGATAAGTGATTTGGTAAGCGACCACCAATTTTTTCTTCAACCTGTTGTCGAAATTTTCCAGTTTCAAACAGAGGACATTTTTTAGCTAGGCGATCGATAAAATTTCGAATTGAAAGTTTAGCTTTTGCTTCTCCTTGAAATAAATCCTTTAAATTTCGTCTGAGATAAGCAGTTGGCTCAGCCACAACAAGTTTTTTGTTTGAATCTGAAGCATGGCTCCAAGCAAACCCTAAATAACACATCCAGTCCTCTACTTGACCAGACAGAGTATTGCTGGATATTTTCAAATCTAAAGACTCAGCAACTCCCTGCTCTGCGACAAGCTTTTCTACTTTTTCCCATGTATCGGGAGCCTCATAAATATCCTGTGCTAAATACCATGCTATTAACCGACCTAAATCTTCTTCATCTTTGTTATCAGCAGCAAATAATAGCTCTACCAGCGTATCGGGCAACAATTTATCACCTGTCTGAAGATGTCGAGATGCTTCGGGAAGCTCAAAATTTATAGCAATATCCTCATTGTCTGCGATTAATAAGCCACACTTGATACTTTCTCGCAGTGCAGCATCAAACATCGGATGTTCGGCACTTTTGTTTCTTCCTTCTGACAATTGATCGGGAGAAAGCAGCCGAGTGAGTTTTTCCTTGTTTTCGCGCTGTTTGGGTGCTTGAAGTAAATATCTAAATATTCCTCGCATTCTACTAGGAGTTGCCAAAGCAGTTTTTAAGACGCTCATAAATTAACCTCCCTGCAAAACTGGTTAAACATCAAGTATCTGCCTGAAAAAATCTCGATCAGCTTGCGGTCATTGCGACTGGGATCGGGTGTATCTACAGGAAGCATGATAATCAACGGCGCGTCAGAAGTTCTGTTGAGTGACAGATAGTTGTGAGGGATAGCCTTTCCGGGCGGATGAAATATCAGGGTGGGAATGCGCGGCATCAGCATGGGTTCGTATTTTCCAAACAAAAATATACAAGCATCGGCAATTCCATTTGTTTCTGCTATCAATATACTCTGAAATTCATCGGTCACCACCAGATTATTAATTCCCTGCTCGATTAACCAGTTAAAAATTTTAGAGCTTTGGAGTTTCCAGCTTTGAGATTCAAGAGACTCATAGAAAACGAGCATTAACTTATCTTCTCCCAGCAAGGATTTGAGTTTTTCACCTACAAAAAAATTCGGTTTCTGCCATACAGGCAATGGCGCGGGTATAATTCCCGAAAACTCTGGTTCCCTGTTTTTTCTGCAAACAGGACATCCACCGCAAGTACGAGAAACTATCACCTGTTTTCTCGGTTCTGGGACTACACGGGCGGGAATAGTGTAAGCTTCAGCAAAGATTTCGGAAATACAGCGTTCCGGCCGCAAAACCTCGCGCATTAATTGCAGGTTTTTATAGCTCCAGTTTTGGCGCTGTTGGCGAATTGGCTCTACTTTATGTTCCCAAGTTTGACGGTTGAGGTGCGATTCATCTCGGATGCGGATACACCGGGACTTTCTGTGCAGTTCCCAAGCTTCGTTATAAGCTGCTTCCGATTTAAAATTTCTTCTTCGCGGCGGTTCATCGGCATCAATATCGATTAAACCCGATCGACTCATCAGCGTTAAAGTGCGGATGTTCCAAGCCTGATTCTGTTGGCTGTTCATGTCAATGTCTCCTGGTTGTAAGGATGGAGGAATATTGACGGGAACGCGAAACCGCCCACCGGGAAGAATTTCTTTCCTCAAAAACATACTTTTCCACCGCTGAAATCCCCGATCGATCGTTATGGCAGATTTGTCATTAAGCGATTTTGCAATGTCTAAGTCTTGAGTGGTATGTAAGGTGAGCGATATTGCTGCTTTGCCGTCTCGACCTCCTCGACCCACTTCTTGATAAAAGCGATCGATAGTTTCTGGGATGCAGACATGAAGCACGGCTCGAATATCTGACTGATCCACGCCCAATCCGAAGGCAGAAGTAGCAACAACTATATCAACTCGTCTCTCGCGCAAATTTTCAATCAGTTGAGAGCGTTCTTCTGAACTGGATTCCCCGGTCATCATCGCACACCGTTTGAATCCAGCCAACAATAACTCCTGTTTCCATCGATTCACATCTTGGCGCGTTGTGGCGTAAATAATCAGAGGGCGGGGAAGATGATAAACTGCTTCAATTAATCGCTGTTTCCTGATTTCTTCACTTTGACACCAAGCAAACCAATAAGACGGTTCCGGTCGCAACTGTACGGCAGATATCACTTGAAAAGTGCCGGGTTTACCAAATAAAGTTTCTAGGGTATCTAAACAGGATTCTGTTAAGGTTGCAGTCAGCAATAAAGTTGTAAAAGAAGTCCAGCGCAGCAAATCTCTTCGCAAACCTGGGAGTTCTTGAAAAGCGGGGCGGAATTCATCGCCCCACTGTTCGACGATATGCGCTTCATCTATTACGAAATACCGCAGCATTTCTGATTTTGCGGCTTCGTAAAGAGCAGGTGCGAGAGAATTTATCAAGCTTTCGGGTGAGGTGAAAACGATGCGCTGAGTGCCGTTGCGGATGCGATCGCGAATTTCCTGCCGTCTCTCTTGTCCTTGCCCAAACTCGTCGCCATAATAGGCAGTGGCATGATTCACAAAAGGTTTTAAAGCTCGTTCCTGGTCAATGGCTAGTGCTGTAGTTGGCACTACAACAACTGTTACACCAGCATTTTGCGATCGCACCAGCGCCGGCAGTTGAGCGCAAAGGCTTTTCCCCGATCCAGTAGGCAGGTTAATGGCGAGTGTCGAATTGTCAGGAGCCGTCAAAACAGCCCGAATTGCTTCACGTTGCCCTACACTCCGATACTTCTGCAAATTCACCAATTCTAGAAACGGATCTCCCTCTACTGGCTCGTAATTGCGGCGTTTTTTCTCATCAAATACGGGTTTGTCTGGGGGATATTGTTGGGAAAAATCTAGCCAATCAGGCTGCCAAGGATGAGCGCTAATCAGATAGTAATCCGCACGTTCGCTCAAAATATCGATACCGCTTTGCTGCCACATTTCGCGATCGGGAAAAAGAGAAGTCCGAGGTACTTTCAAAGTTGGGGGTATCCCGCCCTTTTGCTCGTATTCCCGCCGCAGAACCTGACGGATCAGAGCCGCAATATCTCCCATTCCCGGCGCATAAGAAGTTTCCGCAGCACCCAAAGTTTCCCGCAAGCGCTTGTAACAGGCTTCTGAAAACTGACTTGTATCGGCAGGAATCTTACCTGTTTGGAGAATTTCTCTGAGCTTTTGAAAAGAATCAGCCATCACTCATCTCCCCCTTCCTGAGATTCAACCGGAGGTCGCCCAGAAACTACAATGAATCCTACAGAATCAAGCTTGGTTCGGGGATAGCGAATCCCTTCTAACATAGCTTGACTTAACGCAGTTTCTATGTTAAGTTCCTTGGCTAGTAAAGAATGCGAAGTTTGTGCGCTTTCAGCCAGTCGGTTGAGGCGCAGCCGCAGTTGGTCTAGTCTATTTCCTAGTTTCTGGTCAGCGATTCGGGCGCGCTGTTCGCAGAGTTCGATGAAAGAAGTGCGATCGCGCAGCAGTATTTCCGAAGTCTCACGCGCCTGACTGCACAAATCACGCCACTTACTCTCATCAACAAACTCATTGAGAACCGATAATCGACTTTTTGCTAAATTATAATCTCGGCAGGGATGAGAACTTTTACCCTTGTACGAACCTTGGAGAATCTTCAAAACAGCTTCATCTTCAACAATGCTCATTGGTTCGTAGCGAGCATCAATAAAAATTGTCTCTAATATCGGAGGAAATAACGCATCAGCGCGCCGTTTCACAGATACAAATCTACTTCGCTCCAGCTCAAAATCTGTTAAAACTTGCTGGGCTAATTCCAAATCAGCCTCGACTACATAATTAAAGCGAAAACCGAACCATTCCATCCCTTCTCCAGCATCCCAAGAGCGATCGCACCGCCACATCGCAAAGGATTGACCTCGGTCATCCCAATGAATGTAAGATGCTAGCGCTTCCACAAATCCTTCCCCAATACGGTAGAGATTGACACCAGGATGTTGAGTTGATATTCTCCGGTTATAAGTACCAGATAGTTCTCTACAATCGGCAAAGTGAGTTCTTAGATCGTGAACGGGAATTAAAGTGCGCGCAGTATGTTGATAATGCTGCACTTTTTCTAAATTCAGATCGTCAATTGCCTTGAATAGTAGCGCTTGACAAATCCAGTCTTCAGTTGCTCGTTTGATTTCCTGATGGCGAGCGTCACAATCATCTAAAGCTTTAAAATATTCGGTAGCAGTTTCATCCCGAGCATCAATTTCATCTAAAGCGTTTTGTTCGCTAATTTTAACTTGTTCCCCAGCGATTCCTTCCCGGATTGACTCGATTTTTTCTAAGAGTCCGCTAGCACCAGATTGAAACAGCACTGTTTCCAGTTCCGGCAGTTTTTCATCTACATAAAACTGAAGGCTGGCAATTGATTGATTAAAAATGCCGAAACCATCTTTTAATAATTCATACCAAGCACTGTGAGGGCTATCCTCTAAGTCTGCACCCGCAAATAGTGTAAGCTGAACATTTATCCGGCGACCAATGCGATCGATCCTGCCAATCCTTTGTTCTAAACGATTTGGCGACCAGGGAATATCGAAATTAATCATCCAATTCACAAATTGGAAGTTGCGGCCTTCTTCACCAGAGGAATCGCACACTAGGATAAAACAATTGGGGTCATTTTTAAAGCGAGCGAGGTTTTTTTCAACATCAGAGCGTTTCATCCCTAATTGATGGCTAGCTACAGTTCCGCTACCGAAAGTACCTGATAAGCACCGGACAATCTCAGCGCCGGTTTGAATAAAACTGGTGAAAATGATAACTTTTGGTAGGGTATCTCCCGGTATCGGGCGGCGAATTCGCTGCTGCACCTGTTCCAGCAATCTATCAAGGTTGCTGCGATAAGATTGAAGTTTCAAACATTCTGACAGATGATAAAGTAGAACTATCTTGAGTAATTCGATGCGATCGCCTTCTGAAGAAGGTTCTTGAATAATTCGCTGCAAAGATTGCATAATTTCTGCTTCTCCTGAAAATTGAGGGGTTTCCGTCAAAATTCTGGCGCTATCAATCCCAAACTCCTGAATGATGTCAGGATGGGAGATACAACTTAAACGGACTGCAACTATCTGTTGTAAGATTCCCAGCCAAGTACCAGCAGCACGGAATAAAAGCAGGAAAAGGTGCTGATATTGTTGTTCTTTGGGGGCGACGGTGCGCCATTCGTCGATGAGTTCGTGAATTTGGGGCGATCGCTCATCTAAGTCATACTCTACTTTTGGTGTCACATTTCGGGCAAAAATTACATCTTCCACCGCAGCGCGACGGTTGCGGAGCATTCGACGGTGTAACCGATAGGTGTCGCTGATGTGGGTGCGAATCGATCGCACAATTCGATCTCGATCGGCGGGGAGTGTTTCTGGAGAAACCAAACAATTTTGTAATTCGTCTACGAGATTTAGCAGATATTTATCTTCAGCAAAAAGGTTTCGCAGTTGGTTGAGGTTAGTTTTAAGCACAAACGGATTTGCTTTCTCTTTAAATGAGAGTAAAACTCGACCAATTTGTTGGCGGTTTTTCACCCTCGCACGAAAACCTTCTAAATCATCAAGCTGGTAGGTGATCGGATCGAGTAGGTGCAGCATCGCCAGGAAATCTTGCTCGTGATTGAGAACTGGAGTTGCAGATAATAGAAGTAGGCGATCGCTTTTATGAGCGAGGTGTTTGCAAGTCTGGAAACGCCTGCGCTGTATCGAATCTGAAGAGGTCGCCATTGCTGCAATATGATGTGCTTCATCTAAAATCAGGAAGCCCAAATCGGCATTCGGGCTGACTCGATCGACATCCTCTACTGCAAGTACCTGGACACGATTGTCCAAGTCAGAGAGATAGAATTTATGTTCTAATTCTTGAAGCCACTGTTCCCGCAGGTATTGCGGTACAAGCACCACTGCACGTCCCTGCGGTTGATCGAGGAGATACTGGCGAAGAATAGCACCTGCTTCGATCGTCTTTCCCAGTCCAACTTCATCAGCTAAGAGGTAACGTTGAATGGGGTCTTCGAGTACGCGGCGGACAACTTCAACTTGATGAGGATAAAGGTCAATATTGGCAGAAATCAGCCCTGTCATCCCGCGACTGACAGCGCGTTGTTCGATGAGACACTGGACAAAAGCTAAACGTCGATCGTGAAAGTAGGGCGTTTCCTGACCTTTCATCGCTAGAGTTTCGATGGGGTCATCGATGGGTAGGTTGCAACGAACGTAAATTTCCTGTTCAGCAACTAATGCTATCTTTTTATCGGGTAGGTCGATTCGATACTGACCTTTGTCTTCGTCCCAGTCAAAAATTCGGCCAATTATCCATGTATCCTGGCTTTCTGGCTGGATGTAGCATCGTGTCTGAGGCGGGAGTTGAACTCTATAAAGCGAAGTTAAGGGTAAGGTTTTTTCAAGGCGTTGCCCAATTGAGCAGAAGTATTCAACTGTTGCTGTAGAGTAAGATATCTCGGTAACTTTTCCGATTCCGAAGTCGTTGTTTGGCGATTTTTCTGCGGAGACGCTTCGCGATCGCACCAGCAAACCAAGCTTTATCATAGTTCCGGCCTCTACATTCCCTCTTACTAGAGTAGTCCATACCCATGAAAAACTAGCAGTGTAATTTAATTTTCCACCCTTTTTGTCCTTACACTCAAGGGGAAACCTTAAACCGAAACGCAGTCATGAAGCTTAGCCCAAGACTTTCTGTAACGCATTCCGATCCCCAAATCTTTCCCTGTGGTAACGAGCATCCCACCACAGCCAAGCTGACGCACTTTAACAGAGCCGATTTGGTATTATTATATAGAATCCGAGCTATAACCGCTTAACTAATATTAGGAATCACAACCAAAATGTCATTATTAGAAGCACAGCAACTTACAATGCGATTCGGCGGTTTGACTGCGGTCAACCAGGTTAGTTTAACATTGGAAAAAGGCTCGATCGCCAGTTTGATCGGCCCCAATGGTGCGGGCAAGACTACTTTTTTTAATATGCTGACGGGTATCTACAAACCGAGTGGCGGTCAGTTGCTTTTGGAACAAAAAAATATCACGGGTTTACCTCCCGATCGCCTGACAACTTTCGGCATTGCTAGAACTTTTCAAAATATCCGCTTGTTTAACAACATGACTGTGCTGGATAATGTTTTAGTAGGTAGACACTGCCGATTGAAAACAGGTTTGTTGGGTGCAATCCTCCGCCCTCCCGCTGCAAATCTGGAGGAGCGGGAAGCTAAAATAAAAGCGCTCACTATGCTTGATTTTGTCGGTTTAGGTGCTTCTAAAGCGCTGGAGTTGGCAAAAAACCTTTCCTACGGAGACCAGCGCAGATTGGAAATTGCCAGGGCTTTGGCTTCCGATCCGAAAGTGCTGCTTTTGGACGAACCTACGGCGGGGATGAATCCGAACGAAACGGCTGATTTAACTCGCTTTATTTACCGAATTCGCGATGAGTTGAATTTGAGTATTTTGCTGATTGAACATGATATGAAGGTGGTGATGGGAATTAGCGATCGCGTGAGTGTTATGGAGTACGGTACTAAAATTGCTGAGGGAACTCCCGATCAAGTTCGCGCCGATCCTCGCGTAATTGAGGCATATTTGGGAAAAGAAGAAGATGGACATGGATAGTATACAGCACTTTCCAGGTAAGTGAAGTACAGAGAAACCGGGTTTCTTGAATAAAACCGGTTTCTGGCGAGAAAT
>NZ_JAUBVD010000066.1:0-31104 GCF_036705675.1 Microcoleus sp. AT8-A3 | reverse complement strand
AAGAATTGTTTTATAAAAAACAAATCATGCACAAATATGATTTTCTGTCAACTTAATTTAGATGCGTTTACCCTGGCGGTAAAAGTGTTGTAGGATGGCGATTTGCCGTCGATGCTTTAGCTGCCAATATCCCAGTAGTCGGTATGGATATCTCAGCAGGAAGCGGCAGTACCTTTGAGACAGCAGTGAAACTGTTAGGCGACGATGGTGCGTACTACGACATCACTTCTGGCAGCTCAAATCTACTCGAAATACCCGATTTGAGGCGTTTTGACAGAGAAGAGCGATCGCGCCGACTAGACCAATGGAAAGAGTTTATCAGAAAAGCGCTGACTATTATCAGCATGGGCAAAGTCCGCGACCCAAAATTAGCGCAGCGAGTCGATGCTATTTTGCTGCTAACTCTGAAAAAATTTCTAGAAGACCCAGACATTATCGAGCGCTACAATACGGCATTTGAAAAAGGCTGGAAATCGACCGCGTGGCAAGAAATGCCAACCCTCAAAAACCTCCTAAAATTCTGCACGAAAGAGCAACTAAATCTGCAAAACTTTACCGACTTCGACCGCATTGTCATCAACCAAATTACCACTCAATGCAACGCATTACTAGCCTCACCTTTAGGGAAAGCAATTGGCAGACCGAGTACATTTTCACCCGAACCCGCTGTTAAATTTTTTGCCCTTAGCGGTCTGGGCAACGAACAAGACCAGTATTTAATGGCCATTAACGCCCACGCTGCTTGCATCCGCAACGCACTTTCTCACCCTAAAAGCCTATTTATCGGAGACGAACTTTCGATTTTGTTTAAGAAAGACGGATTTGCTGAAGTAGTAGGCGAACTCTGTGCAGTGGGTAGAAAGAATGGCATTTCAGTGCTCTTGCTAGCCCAAGATATCGACAGTATTTGCGATTGTAGTGCGGGAACTATGATTATGCAAAACATGGTGTATCGAATTACCGGAAGATTGACATCAAACGGAGCCACTTCTTGGATCAAAAAATTGGGGTATCCGGCTGAAATTATTAGCCAGAATGCCACAGAAGCTTTCCTTCCCAGAGCTGCCGACCTTTATTCCAATTGGCTAATTGAAAAAGGAGGTCGTTTCTGGCAAAGCCGATACTATCCAGGCGAAATGATATTAGCAAGTGTGGCTAACAATCAAGCTGAATTGATAGCCCGCGCCCGAGTGATGGCTCAATATCCCAATACGTTAAAAGGGCAACTGCTAGCACTCAAACAATTTGCCTCTGAATATGTACAAGCCGTTAAAGAAGGGCGTTCATTAGCTAATATTGGCAAGAATGGAGTCACTGATATCAATGGACACAAATCCCCTCAAGACCTTATTGCTAGCTAGACGGAGAAAAACCGATGAAATCACCGAAATTTCTTGTCAAACTTGCCCTCGGTATTCCTGCAATTGGGCTGAGCTTAATACTAAATTCTGTTGAAGCAAAAGCTCAAACCTCTGACAGCAATCCGACTACAACACAGCTTCCCACCTCAAACAATCCTAACAACAGCACTTTCCACCGCTCCAGCTTCACAGTTCCCAATCAACAAATAGAAAGCCAAATCCAACAATCAGCTAATAACTTCTTGAGCGACCCGAAAGAAATAGGAGGTATAGAAAACACAATTAGCGACATAACAGGCGAAATTTCAGATACCATCTCCACCATCTCCGACAGCATCTCAGGCATCTGGGACAATTTGTTAAACAAAGTCGAAAAATTTAGCAGTGAAATAGAATCAACCCTATCTTCATTCCTGGGAGAATTGAAAGTTCCAGACCTAAAAGAAGCAGTTAAAAGCATAATGGACGGCAACACCTCCGAAAGCGAAGGGACAAAACTTTCCGCTGCTTTAGAGAAAAGACCGCAAGATTCTTACAGCCTCAAAGAGAATACCGCAGAACTCGCAGAAAGAGAAAGTGCTGTCAGTGAAGCCAATAAAGCCACTCTAAGTAAAGAAGCTCAACAAAAGCAAGCTCAGATGAAAGAAATTGTCCAGCAGAACGTAGAGCAAACTAATCGCGAGAGCCAAAATTCAATCGAATTGGGTGCTGATTCAGAAGGTCAAGATGTCACACAGAACATTATGAGAAACATATCTCAACAAAGTGCGATCGCAGCTAAGCAAGCAGCCTTATCAGCAGAAAATCAAAGTGCCTTAGTTATGCAGGGCCAGCAAGCTCAAATCGATCGCAGTTTTGCCAACATTCTCAACGCTCAACAAGCTGAAGAACTCAACGAAATTAACACAGCCCAGAGACGGCAGGATGCTGCGGCGGCTACCGCTTCTTCTACTCAAGCCGGACTGTTTCAAATGCCGGGAGGCATCACCCTGGGGGCAAGCGAAGACTGAAATCACAAAAAGGAGACACCGCGATGCTGACACAACTAATCGCCCAAACTAGCACAGCAGGACAAGCCCTGGACACTCTCTCTGACGCCATAGAAGTCTCTCAAAAAACCGTCGAATCGTGGAATTTAGTTTGGTTTAACACCTTCAACACTCAAGAATCCTCTCTCTGGATTGCCTTAGTCAAACTAGGACTAATTCTGGCGGGAATATCTGTTACTTACATCGCTGTCACCAGTGGCAAAGAAATCATCGAAAAACAGTCTTGGTCAGAGCTAGTAGCCATGTTTATCTGGCCCCTCGTAATTGTAGTATTTCTCAGCAACAACGGTAAAGTCTTAGCTGAAAGCGTCAAATTCATCAAAGCTGTAGGCAGCACTCAAGTTCAAGAAATTATGAAAATTCAAGTCGGAGAAATGACCTTCAGAACGGCCCTGAGCGACGTTAACCTTACCAGTGCTGGCAAAGAAGAGATTGAGAAACTCTACAGCGAATGTCAGGGCAAAGTTGGCTCAGCTTTAGTGGAATGTTGGAACAGCAAAAAACAGCCAGCTCAACAAATCCTTCAGGCAGCCGAACAGCAAAATGGAGGACCTCTCAAAAGCTTGCAGCGATTTGTCGAAAATTTAGGCAATGTTGCCAATCTTCAGGATATAGGAAATGGCGATTTTGCAGGACAAGTTTTTAGGTCTACTGTCTTGCCCATCATTCGCTTAATTCTTAGATCAGTACAGTGGGCATTTGTCAATATTTTAGAAGCAGCATTGTTGCTAACAGCTCTATTCGGGCCGATTGCAATGGGCTTGTCGCTGCTGCCGCTGCAAGGAAAACCAATCTGGGCTTGGTTAATAGGATTTATGTCGTTATTTGGAGTGCAATTGGGCTACAACATCGTCGTTGGCTTAGTCGCCGTAGTGATTGTCAAATCTGATGCAGAGCTAGTTACAGATATCGCCTTTTTATTCTTTTTAGCTGTCTTTTCTCCCGTTCTAGCCGTGTTAATAGCCAAGGGTGGAGGAACTGCTTTGTACAGTGCGATCGCCAATAGCACCAAACAGCTTACAGATATTGCCAGTAACGCGATCGGCGTTATTGCTGGAAAACTGATCTAGGGAAGGAAATTCCGATAGCTTTTTCTTCACCGAACCGAGTTGTTACTCACTACTCAAACCCAGTTTCCCAATCCATTCCCTCCCTATCTCCCTATTCTCTATCCCCCATCTCCCCATCCCCTTCGATAATATGAAATTTCCACAATCACAACCCTTACTCCCTGAATCTAAAAACACCTTAGCCTTGTGCTTTGTCCTGCTAACAAGCTTTGTTTTCCTCCTGACAATTGCTGTTTTAGTGAATACAGTCAGTTTGAGAGCCTTATCTCAAAGAAAAGTTACCTTTGTCCAGTTAAAAGACGGAACCGCAGCCCGAATTGCAGAACAAGATGAACTGTACAGAGAGCCGAAAATTATCCAAAATTTTGTATCCAGTTGGGTAAATTTAACCTGGGCTTGGTCAGGCAAAATTCCCGGCACAAATGACCCCGACCCCGGCATTAAAGTTAAAGGTTCCCAAGTTCCTACAACTGCTTGGATGGGTTCCTTGATGATGGAATCAGAGTTTGGTAAAGCTTCTCTTGTTGAACTTGCCAAACTCGTTCCCAACACCATCTATTCAGGAAAAACCCGCTCTGGAGTCTATATCTCTCACATCTCAGAACCCAGAGAAATAAAAAGAGGAGTTTGGGAAATAGATGTAATTGCTACTCGCGTCGTGCTGGAACAAGGCATTGGAGAAAGCCGAGAACAGTTTAATCGAACTTTCACCGTCAAAGCCGTAGAAATTCCCAAATCCCCTCTCAAAGAAAACGCTAATGAATTAGAGAAGACTATTCACTCTTTGAGAGCAGCCGGATTAGAAATTTCCCGAATTGTCGAATTCAAACCATAGAAGAGGAAAGAGACATGGAAAGGGGACGAACCGGCAAGTGGGTAAATTTAAAAACCTACCGTAACAACTAAATAATTTAAACATTTAGTATGTTTCATCCCTTTGCTTGAAGTCTTCTCTCTTTGCTTTTTTATGTACAGTTAAACACAACACATTCAACTCTAAAGCCATGACTAACAAAAGAAATGGATTAACCGAAAATCCAATTAATACCACTCCTGATAATAGTACCACTACAGCCAATATGAATCATACAACTGCATCAAGTGAATATACCCCTAATAATGATGACGATAACATCAATTCCCCTATTTCCCCTTCTCCAAACCCTTCCCCTTCTGAGGATGATATTGATGAAAACTTCATTGCTAATTTCGACCCCAATGCACCCCTAACACTTGAAACTCAATATCAACTCGCTCAAGATGAGGAAAGACCACTGCCCCCGCCTGTTTCCGAAAGAGGCGTTCCTAGAGCAGTGACAATACTGCTATTGACTGGTGGAATACTATTGCTAGGACTGCTGATTTGGCAATTTATCAAGCCTAAATCACCTCGCGAACCTATCGCACAATCCACACCAAAAGAAAGCTCTTCTGGCACCATTAAAGATGAAAAACCGGAGTTGCTGGCTAAATTAGCTTACCAAGACCAACAAAAACTATTAGCCGAAAAACCGCAAAAAACCGCAAAACCCAAAACAGAACCGTCGCCCAAACCGTCAAGAACCCCACGAAATCCGCGAACTCCGCGTCTAGTCGCTACCCGGAGCGCTGCACCGCCACCTACTTCTCTACGCGAACCCCTACCCGCACCCCGAACAGTAGTGCGGACGGTAACAGTACCCGCACCCATACCTCAAAGAGTACCCTCAAGAACACCCGCACCGGCCCCCATACTCAAACCGTTAGTACCCCCACCTTTAATTCCAACTCCAACATCCGAAAAAATCGACCCGTTTGAGCGGTGGAACCAACTCGCCCAACTCGGACAAATTAGGGGAAATTTTGACCCTAACCGAATAGCGAATGCCGTGAGTGCAACACCAAGCACTCCAGCGACAACAAGTGCTACCGCCGCCGCTCTGACAAAGCCAGCTCCCACAACTGAATTCCTAACAGTCAATATCGGCAACCAAAAGTCGCCACCCTCATACGTTTCTTTCGAGCAAATCCCAGAAAAACTATATAGCCACCCAAATAACGCCAGCGGGGAAAGGCTACACCCGGAGTTTCCTTATGGAGGGGACAGCCTCGAAACCACCGACAACTCCCAAAACTCCACTAACCAATTAACTCCGAATGCCCTTTCCCCCCAAATAAGTTCCGATTCTACCGATAACCCAATCGAGACGGAGGCTCGACTGAGCGCTCGTCCAACGTCCTTGCCCGCCGATACAGAATTTCAAACCCTTTCCCCAGAAGCTGCTCCAGAGGCTTCTGCCTTAACAAATTCCCCAACCCTAGAACAAGTAAATTCCCCAGGGGCAAAAGGCATTCTCAACCGCACGCCCCAAACAGCTCAGGTTCCCCTTGGAACCACAGTCAACGGCGTAGTTTCGGTTCCCCTGTTGTGGGATGAAGGCTCAGGCAAACAGCTTTACGACAAATTTGCCGTCACCCTCACAGACAACGTAACGGCAACTGACGGCTCTATTGCTTTTCGGAAGGGCACGGTTGTCATTGCCAAAGCCAGCACCGTCAGCAAGACCAATCGCATGGTACAAGCTACTGCTGTGGCGCTCGTCTACTCTGATAGAAACGGTCAGATTAAACAGCAGCCCATTCCAGAAGGCGCAATTTTGATTGCAGGAGAGGGCGGGCGGCCGCTGATTGCTTCAAGCTACTTCGACCCAGGGAACGATATTGCCGGACAGGATATCCTCACCTCCGTGCTGTCGGGAGTTGGACGAGTCGGTCAAGTGTTCGCAGAGCCTAAAGTCAGAAGCTCTAGCAGTATTAGCGGTAGGTTTGGCAGCAGTACAACCACCGTTGAAAGTCGAGACCCCCAAATTTGGTCAGCCGTCCTCGATGGCTTTTTCAGTCCCTTGGCAAAACGGATGGAAAGCCGCTCAGATAGAGCAACTGAGGAACTTTTAAAACGCCCCAATGTAGCTGTGGTTAATAAAGGAACCCCCGTTTCTATTACTGTTAACAGCTTTCTCAACATTTACCGATAACCAAACCGTCGGTAAACGGTTAAGTCGCCCCAACGCGACTGCGATTAGTAAAGAAAATCCCCGTTTCTACTGTCAACAATTTTCTCAACCTCAACCGATAACTGCCATGACTACTCGCATCCAATCTCCAATAATGCTTTCCCTCGGAGGGCTTTTGTTCACAGCAGTGTTCGCTACTGCGAGCTACCCCGACTGTGCTTTTGCTCAATCAAGAGTAACAGGCTATCAAACTGTGGGTCGAGATATTGCCGTCAATAGTGCGATCGATATTTTAGTCTATCCCGGTCGCGCGAGTGCGATCGACTTCAGCTCAACCGATGAAGCTCTCGCCTACGTTTTAATTGCCGACCCCTCAAAAATAGTTTTCAGCACCGATGCACAGTTGGCAAGCGGCCAAGCCAAAACTGTTTTCTTGCGTCCCATTCAAGCGCTCAATTTTCCGGGAGCTACCACAGCTACCATCACTAACCTTTCAATCAAAACTGTAGATTCAAAAGGGAAACAGCGACTTTACAACTTCAACATCGTTCCTACCAACAAAGAACCAGAACACTTAGGAATTCGCATCGCTCCCGTCACCCCAAGAATGTCACCGACTGTGAACGTTGATAGAGGTCGCGCACCCACAGCATCAGATGTCGAAAAAGGATTGCTGATTGCCATTCAAAAAGGCTACACAGCAGCCAACGACCCAGTAGTCTACAGCGTGCGACAATTTTTAGCTCTAGTAAGAAACCACAATCTATCGGCGGCCGATGCTGCTGCACGAGCCGGAGTAGACTTGTCTGTGATTGTCGAACTAGCCAAAATAGTTTTTGAAGAACCAAACTAGCGCTCACACAAACCTACTCATATCTAACTCATGTTAGACAGAGTTAGGCAAGTGCATTCGTTCCGGGGTCAAGCACAGAGCGGGATAAACGGCGAGCCATCAATTTAAAATCTCAAATCTCAAATCTCAAATTGTTCCAATTACCCATTACCCATTACCAGTCAAGAGTGGTTTTAAGCACGCAACTTGGGTTAGTTGAGATGCCAATCATCTCCTTAATACTGCCCGCGCTGAGTCAGGCAGGAACCAGTTTTCCTAACCGCTCGCTCTGAGAATTTATGGCTTTTGACTGATTCAGATTCGTTTGAAACTGCGCTACTAATAGGGATTAGTCAAGCAGCATAACGAGAGTGAGCGGGGATGGTGACCCAGAAGAGGAGAACTCTTCTACGGATGGTGTTACTCCCCTCTGAAGAAGAACGTTTTTTTCCTCATTCTCCACTCCTTTGTTCAACCAATGTTCCGCCCAAAAAGCTCTGTTCAAAAAAAGTCTGCCCTCCCGCTGCGCGTTGTGCTTACAGTCCCCAACGCTCTTTTGATTTCAATCTTACTAGCTCTAACGGGGTGGCTTTCTTTTCAAACAGGGCGACAGACAATGAATGACGTAGTTGCACACCTATTGGGAGAAGCAACGAGTCGCATCTGGGACCGCCTTGACAACTACTTAAAAGAAGGGGTTGTGAAAGGAGAAGGGACTTACAATCAAATTCCAATTGGTTCGGTAAACCAACTTTCCCCAAGTCAAACAGCCGGAGTCACAATCAAACCAAATGGGGAAAGAAATGGGTCAGACTCTCCAAAAACAATATTGCCTCAACAAAAAACAAATTCTGCTTTTCCCACCCCAACCTCAACATTCAACTTGCACGATTTCCTCATTAGCCCTAACAGTCAAGCCTTTATCTTAGACCGTTCGGGGCATTTAATTGCTCGGAACGAGGTAACTGAACCAAAACCGTCTATTTCTGCTGACACCCAGCAGCGAGAAAGCGCCCAAGCTCTGCAACAAAAAGTAATCCAGCTTTCAACAGAGTATTTGCTTAAACATTATGGCAGCCTCGCTGCTATTAACAGCAGCCAAAATCTTAACTTTACTGCCAGCAACTCACTATACTTGCTACAAGTCAGACCTTTTAAAAACCCGAAAGGCTTAAATTGGCTGATTGTGGCAGTTGTACCCGAAACCGACTTCACCCAAAAAGTTCAGGCCAACACCCGCAACACTATTTTGCTCGTGCTGCTGGCTTTGGTTCTTTCTATCTGCCTTTTGCTGTCCATTTCCCTAAGAATAGAACACCGGCTGCAGCAGTTAATTTCGGCAACAGAGGCGATAGCTGGTGGCGACTTCGACTCAACAGTTTTAGGTAGCGGTGTTGCCGAACTCGAAGCCCTAGCCTGTGCTTTCGAGCGCATGAATTGCCAGTTAAAAGCATCTCGCCAGCGGTTAGAAGAATATTCTGGCGATTTAAAGCGGCAAGTTGCACAGAAAACAAAGGAACTAAAACAAGCTAAAATTGCAGCCGAAAGTGCCAATCGCGCTAAAAGTACCTTTCTGGCCAATATGAGCCACGAATTGAGAACGCCTCTGAATGCGATTATCGGCTTTGCCCACCTTCTTGTCCGCTCCAAACAAACTGCCCCGGAACAGCAGCCGAGTTTAAATATTATCAATCGCAACGGCGAGCATTTGTTGAAACTAATCAACGATATTTTGTCGCTGTCCAAAATTGAAGCAGGTCAAATCACCCTCGAAGAAACTGCTGTTGACTTGTACAGTTTGCTCGATGACTTAAAACTTTTATTTCAGCTCAAAACTCAGTCGTCGGGCTTGCAACTTGTTTTTGAACGCAGTTCTGATGTGCCGCAATACATCCGAACTGATGAAAGCAAGCTGCGTCAAGTTTTGATTAATTTGTTAGGTAATGCTGTTAAATTTACTGAGGCGGGTAGGGTGAAGCTGACTGTAAAATGCCTTCAGCCGCTGGCAAAAAAACCGTTACCCAAATTCTTTCTCCAGTTCTCAGTGAAGGATACAGGTCCTGGTATTGCGCCTGACGAGCTTAGCAGTTTGTTCAAGCCGTTCGTGCAAACAGCAACTGGCAGGAAATCACAAACGGGAACGGGCTTGGGATTGCCCATCAGCCGCTCTTTCGTCAAGCTGATGGGTGGCGATATCAAGGTCAAAAGTTCTGTGGGGAAAGGAACGGTTTTCAGTTTTTACATTAAAGTGAGTCGTGCAACACAGAGCGAAGTCCGTGACATCCAGCCTCAAAAACAAGTGAATGGACTGGCACCCAACCAACAAAATTATCGCATTCTGGTAGCGGACGATGAGTCTGCAAATCGGTTGCTACTAACTCAGATATTGAAGTCAGCCGGCTTTCTTTTGTGGTTTGCGGATAACGGAACTGAGGCTGTTAAATTGTGGCAAAAGTACAAGCCGGATTTAATTTGGATGGATTTGAAAATGCCGCTTTTAGACGGCTTTCAAGCTGCTCGAAAAATTCGTTCTCTGCCTGACGGCTCCCATACAAAAATTATTGCTTTGAGCGCTAATGCGTTTGTTGAAACCAAGAAACTCGCTTTGTCGAATGGCTTCGATGACTTTGTTGCCAAACCGTTCCGAGAAACAGTAATTTTTGAGAAGATGGCGCTTCATTTGGGTGTTCGCTATATCTATGAAGAGGAGTCGCCGAGGAAGTCCGAACGGGATGAGCCTGTTATGCAACTGACTCCTGAGTCGCTATCTGTGTTGCCGAGGGAGTCGATTAAGAAGCTTTATAAAGCCGCCGCTTGTGGAGACGAGCAAGCGGTAAGGCAGTTAATTGAGCGAATTCCTCGCTCCCAGAAACAAATTGCTGGGGCTTTGACCAAGTTAGTGGAAAATATGAGTTTAGATATTATCAGCGATTTGACTCAAAATTGCATTTCGGCCGATTGTACTATCGCAAAATCCCAAGACTGCGATCAAAGTTAACTCGGTTTTTAGATTCGTACCTCATATATCAATATATGAAGTTCAACCTTAGTCTATCGCCAAATCCCAAGACTATTCTCAAAGTTAACTCGGTTTTGAGAATCGTACCTCATATATCGATATATGACGTTCACCGAGTGCATTTCGGTAGATTAGGCGAGCTCACCATCCCACGATTGCGCTCAAAGTTAACTCTGTGTTTACAACCCGTACCTCAGATATCGATATATGACGTTCGGCAGATTGTACGATCACCAAATCCCAAGACTGCGAGCAAAATCAACTCTGCGGTGAGAGTGTGTACCTCAGATATCGATATATGACGTTCGGCAGATTGTACGATCACCAAATCCCAAGACTGCGAGCAAAGTTAACTCGGTTTTTAGAGTTCGTACCTCAGATATTGATATATGACGTTCAGTAGATCGCAAAGCATTAGGACGATTTTGTTCAGAGCAGCACGATTTGACAGAGCAATGCCGAGCAGAGGTACAGCCGATAATCTGCTAACAACTCACGCTCACTTGATTGTTTACTCCCTGCTATCGGCTGTACCTGTCTGTACGTAACGACAGATGCGGGTTCGATCCGCAGTAGCAAGTCAGCGGATTTGGTCTGGGTGGAATGTGGCAGCGGGTCGAGCAGATTAGCGCTCAGTTGGAGATTCAGAGCGAGCTCTTATCGGGAACAAAGGTTATTATTGGTCATATCTGTTGGGAACATCCGTTCGTAAAAACCTACCAAAATCGGGACAAAGCTATGAATAGCTTCCTGGCTTAACGAACGCGATCTAAATATAAAATTAGAGCGACGGAGTGAAAGGTGCAACTATTATGTCTTATAGCGAATTTTCCCTAGATGATATTAAGCATAAACTCGGCTTAACAATTAGAGAAGTATCTGAAGTCTTTACGGCTGTAGAACCGATCGCACCCAGTCAGCTTTTAAAGGAAACCTTAGCCGAAAATATTCCCTTAGCCTTGGGAATTGACACGGAAAAAGCGCGATCGGAGATGATAGTCGCTCCGGTATTGATTGAACTCCGCAGGCGGTGCGATCGTCAAATCAGCCTCTTTTCCGGTACGGAATTTAATATTGATCGAGTCAAAGGACTGAATGGCATTTGTGACTTTATGATTAGTCATTCACCAGAACAATTATCTTTAAATGCTCCCGTGTTTACACTTGTCGAAGCCAAGAATGACAATATCAAATCGGGAATTGCCCCGTGCATTGCAGAAATGTTGGCAGCCCAGATTTTTAATATTCAAAAAGATAACAGCATTTCCTGTGTTTATGGTGCAGTGACAACAGGCAGTATCTGGAGGTTCATGAAACTAGAAGATAGGACGGTTTATATTGAAACAACAGAGCATTTTATTGAAAACATTCAACTAATTCTAGGTATTTTAAGGCAAATTGTTCAGTTGACTCGCCCAACCCTTCCGTGCCTTTGAAGTTCCCTAGTACATTGTACGATCGCACCGTCCCAAGACTGCGATCGAAGTTATAGTCATTTCAAATAAATGTGAGACAGAGGTCAGATCATGATAAAATCGCTAAAAATAGTTAATTAGAAAAAAATGGCTTACAGTCTAGACTATCGACAAAAAGTAGTTAATTATGTGGAAAATGGAGGGAGTATAACGAAAGCTGCCGCCATATTTAAGGTAGGAAGAGCAACAATTTATAGATGGTTAGGTAGGGAAGACCTTCGACCAACTATGGTCTTGCACCGTCAACGAAAGCTAGATTGGGAAGCCCTCAAAAAAGATGTTGAAAAAAATCCCGAAGCAAGATTAGTAGAAAGAGCAAGGACTTTTAGGCGTCAGACCGAGTGCCATCTGCTATGCCTTAAAAAAACTGAAAATTACCAGAAAAAAAAACAATTCCGCTATCAAGAAAGAAATCGAGAAGCCAGAATAAAATATGGAGCGAGAGCTGAGAGAATTAATTAAAATTTATGGCAGTAAAAGCATTGTATTTATTGATGAATCTGGCTTTGAGGAATTTGAAGGTTGTGTTTTTGCCTGGGCGAAAATCGGAAAAAAAGTCTTTGGTGAAAGACCCGGAAAACGGGGGAAAAGAGAAAATTTAGTAGCAGCAAGAAGAAAAGGAAAGAAGGACTTAATTGCACCAATGCTCTTTATGGGTAGTTTGAATGCAGAAGGATTTGAAGGATGGTTATCTTTATATTTGTTACCCGAGTTAACAAGTCCATCTATATTAATTATGGATAATGCACCCATTCATCGTAAGACGGTCATTAGAATATTGGTTGAGGATGCGGGTCATCAGATAATATTTTTACCAAAATACTCTCCTGACTTAAATGATATTGAGCATGATTTTAGTGGATTAAAGAGAGCTAAAATGTATGCGTCTCCTGGCACATCTCTTGATGAAATTATTCGTGCTTATTGTGCAGAAAGAGTGTCTCATACTTATTTGAAATGACTATAACTCGGCAGTTAGATCCATACCTCAGATATCGATATATGACGTTCCGTGTTTCAGTCTAGCGATCGAACTTAAATTCTTTTCAACAATTTTCCCCGTACTAAACTTGACGATAATCTACTCGTCAGACTAAATATTAACTTGCTGGATCAACGTAAGGCAGAACGGTGGTTAGCGGCGATGCCCTCTCATATATCGATATCTGATGCCTGCTCTCGATATATCATACTTTAATCATCTACTTAATTCAAAACCATGCAAATTCGACTAGCAGTCATCAGCAATGCTGGCGGCACTGGCAAAACCACACTTTCAGTTCACCTCGCCTACGAACTGGCGTTAAGGGGTTTGAAAATAGCCATTATGGATCTCGACCCCCAAGGCTCCCTGACCCTTTTTTGCGGCCTAAATCCGCCTGAGCCAGAACACACACTGTCCGCCATAATGCGAGAAAGCTTCAATGGTTCTTGGCCTCTTACTCCTAGCTGGAGTTCCCACACCAATAATATAACCGTTTGTCAAGGCGGAATGACGCTGACGCAAACAGCAGACGAGTTAGTTCTGCACAAGCGTGGCGCTTATCTTCTAGGCGATTGCCTGAGCGACTATCCAATGGATCACGACCTAATTATCTTCGACTGCCCCGCTACCCTCGGCCCCTTGCCCTTGATGGCACTAACTGCTTGCACTCATATAATAGTGCCCGTACAGCTCGAACCAAAATCAATTCAAGGAGCAGCTCACCTGCTGGAGTGGTACTACCACCATTGCAAACAATTACGCCTCAAGCCGCAACCAGAAATCTTAGGGTTTGTACCCAACCAATACGATACGAAACGAGCCGTCCACCGACAACTTTTAGAGTCATTGCCAGCCCAGCTAGAGCAGATGAATATCCGCGTTTTTCCACCTATTCGGGACAGTGCAGAATTTGTCAATGCCAGCGGTCAAGGGTTGCCATTACACCTTTATCGCCCGCTTCACCCAGCTTTAGGCGACTTCAAAGAAATTGTTAAACAGTTAGCTACTTTAATGGGAAATGGAGTTGCTCCGGCTATTGCCAAAAAAGGAAAAAAAAAGAAATAGTGTTTGATTCACAGTCACAACTTGCGCCGGCGAAAACGAATCCTTCGTTTTTGGCTTATAGGCATGAACTGACTTCTTCCAATCCCCAATTTAAAATCTAAAATCGCTATGGCCACCCGTAAAGCTCCCGACTTGGGAAATTATTTTTCATCCGCCAAGCAGTCAATGCACCTCTCTGAAGCTGAATCCGAGATTCAGGAACTCAAAGCAGAAATTGAAGAACTGCGAAAATCGGGTTCAACGGAATTGGAATCTCAATTGACTGCACTGCGAGAACAACTAGAATCCGCCAGCGGTATCCTCTCCATTTCACTAGACCAAATTCAGCCTAATCCTGAACAACCCAGACAGACTTTTTTGCCAGAAAGTATTGAGTCCATGTCCCGTTCCCTCGCTAGTGACGGACAACTGCAACCCATTATCTTGATTCAACGGGGGGATTTGGTGATATTCGATGGAGAACGGCGCTGGCGCAGCGCTAAAAATCTGGGCTGGGAAACTTTGCAAGCTGTGATCGTTCCAGAACCGGCCGCTTTGCACCGCAAAGCACTGCTGACTTCCCTGCACCGGGAAGACCTCAACCCTCTCGACAAAGCGGAAGCTATCGTGCGGGAGTTGTCTGAAAATACTGGTTTGGAAGCTGCAAACATCCCCCGCACTCTCTCAACAGTCGTGCGGCGCTTGAACGCGCAAAAGCGGATGAACTCGGTTTCTGAGTTGGTAACGGCGACACCTGACGAGCAGCAACAGGGTTTAACTGCTTTAGCTTTGGATGAAGCAGAGTTTGCCGTCTTGGGGACGCTGTTGGATTTGCAGCTCAATCCCGCTTCCGTAGATGCCAACATTTTCCCGATGCTGTCTTTGGCTGATGACCTGAAAATTGCTATCAGGCAATCAGGTCTTAAAGGGGTTCATGCAATGGTTCTTTCTAAACTCTCTGCGAAAAATTTGGTGTTGCCAGAGGAAGAAGCGCTGCCGATTAGAGTTAAAACAACTAATCAAGTTATTGCCGATAAATTGTCAGTGACCCAAACTCGTAAATTGGTGCAAGAAATTATCAGTTCTACTCTGGATGATTTCCCAGGAGCAGCCCGCCCGTTCAAGCAGGTAAAGTTGGCAGCCGGGAATTTGAAAAAGCTGTCACCGCAAGTGTTGGAGCAAGCTGAGGTTGAACAACTGGTGGAGTTGCAGGAGGTTTTGCGCCAAAAGCTGGCGGAAATTGAGGCGGTTTTGAAACAAAATGGTGGGGAATAATACCAATTTCATAAATTTCTGCTACAGAGGCAGTTCTAACTCCTCCCCTCGAACGGGGGAGTTGAGGGGGTAGATATTTAGCGATATTTTATGAATTTGGTATAACAACAAAGTTTCGATCGGGCTGTCTGCTGAAATCGATCGACTGTTTCTACCCATCGTTTTTATCGATCACCTTCGATCTGATTAGCTGCCAGACAATCTATAATAAACGAATTGCATTGTGGAGGTAGTTATCCATGAGGCAATGCAAGCTTGTGAGTCAGTTTGTGAATTTTTTGATAAGTTGTTCTGTCTGACGGTAATTTCGATCGCAAAACAGCTTTTTGTTGGTTGTAGCAAGCACCGATCGCCTTGAGGAGTTTACCATTAATAGTCGGCGGGTTAAATCTTGCTTGATTCGATATATGTGGCAACCTGAAAACACATTGTCCTTATGAGAGACCGCGATCGCATCCAACAATACGCTCTCAAACTAGGTAGAGAAGGTAAACTCCTATATTCAATATTAGTGAATATTGCTACCCGATTGCATCACGCTTTGAAAACAATTATATCTCAAAACAGTGGAATAAAACACTTACCGTATCGCGATTTAAAAATCACCCCACAATTATTAGGAACTATTGAAAAAACATTCGAGAAATACTTGACATCAGATTTTTTGGAAAAGAATGCAGAGTGGATACTGAATCAATTAGAACTCTGGAATCGAGGAGAAAACCTATCGGATATTCTGCCTGGAACGATCGCTTTTCACCCTGACGCATCCTTACCCAAATCCGAATCCCGGACAGAATCTCAGATAATTAGTGCGTGTGGATATCATGCTGCCGATGAATTACTACAACAAATAAATATACAAAATCTATCAGCAGCTCAGTTGGCAAAAATCTTAGAACTTGCACCCCTTCCAATTCCAGTAACCGAACCCCCATTATTCAAGAATAAATCTGTAGAAGCTGTTCCAACAGCAGCTCTGATGGCTTCCAGTCTCCGCGCGCAGATCCGACCTGATTTGTGGTATGAAGCTGCCAGCAGTATTGCTGTTTTTCAACATGAAGCAAAGGGTAACTCAAACAATTATATCGAGCATTACATTTCCAGCCCAGGTGACATTACCCTGCTGCCTTGGAACGAAGCCCAGCAAATCATTGATAAGTTTGGGTTTACCAGCGCAAAATTGCACATTATTTTTGCAGCTCATACCATGAAACAAGAAACTCCTTGGCACAGCAGCTTTACACTAAAAGCCAGCGATATTGTTAAGGAAATGGGATGGGATAAAAATCACAAAAAAACTCAAATAGAAAAACTGCTAGAGATTGCTAATACAGCATTTGCCCTTGATTGTTTGTTGGTCAAAGCTGTTTGGATTGAGGGAATGAACAAGAAAGGGCAAATTATAGCTAGTGCTCCTGTAGGGAGAATGTGGAATGTCTACATCAAACCCCAAGGTCAGTTAAATTTTGAAGGTAAGATAGACAACCCCCATGAAATCTACATCACAGTCCAACCCGGATTGTGGACTCAGGATTTTTTGAACCGAGCTGGAGCCAAGTCGAGAGAAGCGTTATATCAGTTTGGCTATCTTTCCCAGCAAGTGCTGAGAATCGATCCGTACCATAACGAATTTGCCTTAAGACTAGCAATTCATGTCACCATAGAAAGCCGATTTCACGCCAGTGGTGAATACCGAGTCTTAACGCTACTAAAAGCGATTTTACCATCTCCACAAATTGACTCAGCTCGCAGCGATAATCGCAAAGCCTACAAATTAAAGCAGAGCTGGGATAGTGCCTTAAAACTATTAATAAATCTGGAGTGGCAAATAGAATTTGACCCGGAAACTTATCCAGATAAACTTCAGCCTGAGAACAAGGAAAGAAACCCAAAAGGCTACCTGGAATGCTGGCTGGCGGCCAAAATTACCATCCTTCAGCCAGAACCCATCCCACTTTTAATCTCAAAGAAGACCCAACCCAAACAATTAAAGCGCGCTTCGGCAAAACCACTCTCGATAGCAGGTGCTTCCGTGCGAAAAGCCCGTGAAGGTAAGGGGTGGACTCAGAGAAAATTAGCTGGTTGGTTGGGGGTTTCACAGTCGCTGATTGCTCAGATAGAGCGCGGTCAGCGGACTGTCAGCCCGGAAATAGAGACTAAATTGCTCGCTCTATTGGATATCGCTGAGTGAAGTCGATCGCATTTGAGATTGGAGATTTTAGATCGATGGGGGTTTGAAACTTGTCGGCTGTTGAATTCAGTTTTGGGGCGCGGTACTCGTACCAAACTGACTCGTCGCCTCACTGGTCGCTGCTTCGGAAAACTTATACCACTTCTCCAAAATAATGCAACAGTAGTTTGTACCGCTCGAATCTAATTGTATTGGGTACTCGACCCGCATTGTAGCAGCATTTTAGAGAAATTGTATTACCCAAAGCTGCTCATAGATTGGGTTAGTGTTTTTTATCCTACGATCGTGACTTCAAGCAGATAAAAAACTTTGACCTTGCGCTGTGTCGATTTTAGGCACGTTAGAGAATTTTGATGTTACCCAGCAAAAGCCTTACTAATCAACAGCAAGCAAAAATTTTTTACGCCCGATCAATAAAAGATTGGTTATTCAAGTTGTTATTCAATTTGAGCGATCGCAGCGACAGAGCCTGGGGCTGGCTGCGTATCTTGCGGGTGCCATGACTTTCTTAACGCAACCTCAGTCCAGACTTTACCGGGCTGTATCTTTACTGGTTTGAGCTGGTTGTCCAGTTTTGTCCGGTATCTCGCGGATAGCTATGCAGGTGAACGCATTCAAATACTCCTATTTTCAGAATTAGCGAGATCCAGCGAGCCTAAAGGGCTAGTTGCCGTAATCAAGCTGACAGCAGCCGTGTAATCATAAAAAAAACTTAAAAAATCGAGCTTAAACCCTTACAGTATATGGGTTTAAGCTTGATTACAAAAACATCCACATCCCAGGACAATTTTATCCACATCCCAGGATAATCTTATCCACATCCCAGGATTATGATTTTTTGAAACTCTTGCTATATATAAATTTCAGCTTTTGATTACAACTTTTATAAGTCTGATAAGACTGATCCGCCACCACATCCCGCGACGATCGACCTGGCAGGATGGAAAAAATAATCGCACGGGCTCGACGATCGATCGCCAATGCAGCGCGATGGAGCGCATCTCGCCTTCCTGCTGCAAGCACGAGCGGATACCCCGCGACCAAATCCGACCAAATCCATAACAACCCCTCTCGCACGCTTCTAGTAGCTACCACAGCCGCTAAAAGTGACACGCTCATTTTTCCCGCGAACAAAAAATGGTTGCAGATACAACTACCTGGCACAAACCACCACTCACCAGATATGCCTCAATTTACGAAGCCCTGGCCGACGTACTCGAAGGCGCTACCCCCAGCGCCATCAAACTCGCCCTCTACCTGTACAGAACCTGCATCGGCGGCAAACCAGAGGAAATCGACATCTATGACATCCCCTTGGGCGAAAAACGAGCCACAAGAGTCCGAAACGGCAAGCCCTACAGCCCCAACACCAGGCGGGCAGCGCTCAGACAGCTCGAAAAACTCGGCTTGGTCAAAATTCTCAAAAACTACGGGCGTGGCATTTTTCGCATAGCAGTGCAGCACCTGGGCGACGTTCGCCCCTTCACTCACACCAATTCAAAATTCCAAAAACTGAGTAAGCAGTCAAAAAATCGACTGAACCAGCCAAAAATTGAGCAAACAGGGGGTTCAAACCCTGATGGTGCCGTACTCTTTACAAAGGATAAAAAAGGACAGCAAAGCACTGAAAACATTGCTGCTGTTTTTTTAAATTTTTCTAAAGAGGAAGAAAATTTAACATCACCAGATAAAAAACCACAGCTTGTAACTGAAATCAAATCTAAAAGCACTGAATTAAATAAAAATTCAGAACAAGAACAAAAAACCTGTACTGAAAATAAATGTTCCGCCCCAACCGCTGAATGTCTGAGAATTAATTCAGATAACAGTCAGGCAGTCGATGTGGCAATGCCTTACACTTCTGAACAAATAGGTTTGACCTCCAAACCCCCGCAAAAACTGCTGACAGAACTCAACAGCCTCGACAATCCAACAATCTCTGCCGCCAAATCACCAATACTTACCAATAAAGCTGTCCCGTTAAGTCCTGAAATATCTTCGCCCGTTACTCCCCAAGTTCCTGAAATTGTCGAAGCGGTTGCAATTGCCAACCCCGATGCGACTGAAACTGTCAAAGCCGTTCCAATTACTAATCCTGATGCGACTGAGATTCTCAAAGCGGTTGCAATTGCCAACCCTGATGCAACTGAAACTGTCGAACTAATTGCAATTGCCAACCCTGATGTAACTGAAATTGCCGAAACGGTTGCGATTGCTAACTCCGAAGCAACTGAAATTGTCGAAGTGGTTGCAATTTCTAATTCTGAAGTGGTTGCAATTTCCAATTCTGAAGGGGTTGCAATTTCCAATTCTGAAGGGGTTGCAATTTCCAATTCTGAAGCGGTTGTAATTTCCAGCCTTGATGTAACTGAAATTATCAAAGTGGTTGCAATTGTCAATTCCGAAACGACTGAAATTGCCAACCCTAATGCAATTCATAACTCTGAAGCGATTGCAATTACAAACCCCGATGCGACTCAGATTGTCGAGATAGTTATGCAAGCCACAGGAGGGATGAATCCCGAATTGAGAGTTTGCGTCCTCCAGTACAACTTAGAAGAAATTCAAGCAGCCATAAACCTGCTGCAAATCAGAAGCCAAACAAAGCCAATATCTAACCCTTCAGGATGGATTGTTGACTGTTTGCGCGGTCGTTGGTGGGGAAAAACTAATGGTTTTCCAAACTCGAACCCAACAAATGTTGTTTCGTCTCCAGCTTCAGCAGGCTCTTCTCCAACTCCAAAAAATTCTCCTTCTGCACAGACAACAAGAATAACTGAGGATTATATTGACCCTCAGTATATGCCATTAACAACTCACCGAAAGTTATCCGAACAGTTCCAAGAACTAGGCGAAGAAGCTTTCGCAGCGCTAGGTATTCAGCAGCAAATTTACTTGCAGTGGATACAGCGATTTCCTCAGCAAGCAAAACAAATTGTGAACAAATTGTCTACTACTTAGCTATTTAGCTCTTCTGTGAAAACAGTGATCATCCAACCCATTTAGACAGCTTTTAATCTTTTAGACAACTTTTCGCACAGTTGAATTAGCAACAATATCAAAGGAGAATACCCGACATGGCAGTCAGTTTTGTTGACAAAATTATTCCGAGCAATATTGATGCAGAGGAAGCAATTTTAGGTGGAATTCTTATCGATCCAATAGCCATTAAAAGAATCGCAAATATTCTGCGTCCCGAAGCATTGGCAATTACAGTCCACCAACATATTTATCGGGCCGCTTTGGTGCTGCATTCTCTAGAACAGCCCACAGATTTGATGAACATCACCACCTTCCTCGACAACCACAACCTGCTGGAAGTAGTAGGAGGTCAAATCAAACTGGTAATGCTGGTAGACCGAACTGTTTCAGCCGTCAATATCGACCAGTATGCCTTGCTAGTCATGGACAAGTTTGTCCGGCGCGAACTCATCAAAGTTGGCAATGACATCGTGCAGCTTGGCTACGAGACTTCCACCGAATTGGATGCGATACTAAATAAAGCCGAGGAAAAGATTTTTGCCCTCAATAAGTACAGAGAAGAGCGACAAAAAGCTATTCGACCTCTCTCCGAATACTGCGGAGAGCTTTGGCGATATCTAGATGAAATTGAGGAAGAGCGCTTGGAGACTGCTAACTACTTTCCTGGAATCAGCACGGGGTTTTACGACCTCGACGACCTATTGGGAGGGGGATTTTACCGAGGTGAATTGATTGTCATAGGAGGTCGCCCCGGCAGCGGCAAAACAGCTTTGGCTTGTGCCCTTGGCTACAACATTGCTTCCCTTCCCACGAACGGTCGAGTTTTGATGTTTTCGATGGAAATGCCAGGTCGGGACTTGGCAGCGCGACTAATGGCACTTGAGAGTGGGGTGTCGGTGAAAGATATCAGGAAAGTTAACCTAGCTGGTAAGTACGAAGTGCTAGCTTCGGCTTTAGGGAAAGTTAGCGATGCTGATTTTTGGATAGACGAAAGTTTGGAACCGTCTCCCTTGGAGATTCGTTCCAGAATTAGGGAGTTTGTTTGTGAGCGCGGCCCCTTGGGTTTGGTAATTCTTGATTACTTGCAATTAATGGTGAATTCGGCGGATGAAAATGTTGTCAATAAAATTAGCGAAATTACGCGGCAGATGAAGATTTTGGCTCGCGAGGTTGACGCGCCAGTTGTGCTGCTTTCCCAGCTCAATCGGGGGGTAGAGACTCGCACAAATAAACGTCCGAGTTTATCAGATTTGCGTGGCTCTGGTGGAATTGAACAGGATGCGGATGTTGTGCTTGGAGTTTACAGGGACGATTATTACAATCCTGATTCTCCCGATCGGGGAATCGCTGAAATTATTGGATTGAAAGGCCGCAATAGCGGAACGGGAACGGTTAAGTTGCTGTTTGATGCTGAATGCTGTCGGTTTCGGAATATCTATAAACTGCCGTAATATTAAAGGACAGGAAAATATTGAGCTCTGTCGCCTTACTTCAAGAGCCCGATCGCCTTGACAAGCTGTTCCGGCTGTACCTCCAAATAGCGCTGGAGACTCGACAAATTTTTGTGTCCCGAAATCTCCATAATCACCCGCAGCGGCACCCCAGCATTGCTCAAGTTCGTGAGTGCTGTCCGCCTCATGGAATGCGTTGAAGCTCCCTTAATTCTTACCCGCTTGCAAGCTTCTTTAAAAATCACATCCGCCTGAGCGCGAGTCAAAGGCTTCGTATTGTCTCGCCCCGGAAACAAAAAACCCACATTTGGATTGTAAGCCTTTAAATACTTAGCCAGTATAGGATGGAGCGGCAGCGTTCGCGTTGCTGATTTCCCCTTTGTCGTCGCTTTCCGCAACGTGACTGACCCCCCAACAATGTCGTGAGTTGTTAAAGCTAACGCCTCTGAAATGCGGCAGGCGCAGTAAAAAGTTACAGCAAACAAAAGCCTGTCCCTTGCTGTAATAAAACCCCGGTCAAACAGTCGGTCAATTTCTGCGGGCGTCAAAATCTTAGCGCGCCCATTCCCAAGAACCTTCACGGCGCAGCCTCTTAGAGTAAATTCCTTGATTATTGGACGAAAGGGACATTACGTCAAGTCTGCCTCCAAGCTTTTATCGCTTGATGGGACACTTGCGGGGCGCCGCGCCTCCGATGCCGGAGCCCGCGCCCTTTATTGCAGTTAGATGGCTTTTATTGCTACTCAACTGACTTAAATTCTCAGGCAAATTGATAATTGGCAAGGTGGCGATCGCGTCTATGAGTTCTCGGAAGGTAACAGGTTCAAGGGCTGCCATAACGGCACGAGCAAATAAAACTGGCGCTTATATAATTTGATTATACTATTTTTTGATTCAACTTGCAATTTTTTGTGATATTTTCGTTCCTCCTTAATAAAAAGTTATGAATGTTTCGGAAAAGAGCTTCCCTCACTTATGCAAAAAAAAATGCCATTGCAGTCGGCGAGCAAAAGCATTGTTATAAGTTTTGGAGGGTAAACAAGCGCGCTGGTTAATTGGTTGGCGATCGAAACTTTTGGTTCACCGTCTTGACGCCGAACGCGCACCTTTACCTCTGTCAGAAGTAGCGAAGGCCCTCCTTGTCTGCAATAACCGCTTTGGGAGCAAGCTTGAGGATGAGAAGCATCACAAATTCTGGAGAATCTTCCAGCCTATTTTTGATTTGAGCCTGCAACCATTCAACAGAGGAATCAGAACCATTGACATGAATGCGAGCAAGCCCAGGGACGGTGCAGCAGCTTTAATGGCGCTGGCAATGAATGCGAGCAAGCTAAGAGTGAAATCAGCGAAGTATTAACGGCAGGAATTGAGGTCGTGCTTGCGCCTGAATGTGCGGCAAAATCAATAGGTTTTGCAGGTTCGTTCGGTGTTTGTTTGCCTGTACACCGATGGCGAAAGCGATGGGTGCTGGCTGGGTTCTCAATTTCAATTGTTGCTCCATTTACCTCGCTGCCGGCACCGTCGGATTGCGCTGCGGCTGTTGCCACATTTACTTCGGTTCGATTGTTTGTGAGTTCTTCCAATTGGGCTGCTTCAGGCTCGTGCAGGAATGCTGAGGCTAAGCATTCATAGGGTGGTAAAAAGGAAAGGCGGAAATAGTACATCGTTGATAGTTGCGATAGTCATCTGAACAAAAAACTCCCAATCAAATTTTTGCGGTAAGCATTGCTAACCTTTGTTAGATTGCAACAGTTGACAACATGGTGCAGCATGGCTATATGGGCTGAAGAACCGGAGAATTAACTTCATCCTTTTGGATGATTAACTGAGGAGAAATCCACCTAATCTGATAATTTATTCCACGGTCCCGGCCTGCTGTACGAGGATCTAAGCGGTTTCAGGAAAGCGAAAAGTTGTGTTTTCTTTCTTTGCGATCGCCTCGCGCGTGACGGGCGCCAATGCGAACGGGACATTGGCGGATGAGCATTCAGTCGTCACAATTAGCACTCTCTGCGGAGAGTGGTTTCAGTAGCTGACTTTTTTAGCCGCTCAAAGGGCGGTAGGCGCGGAGGTTAATCAAAAATTAATCGGACATTACCGAACTGCCACTTCACCCATATCTTGGCACGCTAGATGGAACTATAAAATGGCACTAACAATGCCTGCAATGGTTAGAACTTCGTACCCCTATAGAGGAAGCGATCGCATAATTCTGCGTGGCTACTGCCAAGTTATGGTTCAAGTGACACAAACTTATGTGATACCAAATCCGGGTTGGTTACCCCCGTGATGATGGCGAAAAAAAACTTCATTTGCTTGTGTTATTTTAAAAACCCCAACCTCTGGAGAAGTTGGGCAGGAAAGCTGTCACCAATTTCGGTAAATTTAGCTACTTTAACAATTAGTAAACAAGTGAATATATTCACCCTCGCAAGGCGAGCGCTCGTTGATGATTATTGAGAGAAATTTGCCGCGCAACGAGCGGTTATCCTTCTGAAGGCGAACAGTTTTGTGGCCACCAATAATAATTGGTAAGATTTTTGATGGGTTCTGTCATAGTTGCCGATAAAATTTGACAGCGTTCTTCGAGAACTGCTTAATAGTTTTGTATATGCGTCGAAACTTTTATTGACGCTTCGGTTCATCAGGCTTTCTCACTACTTAAACTAATATTTTGGCACACTAAGTACGGAAGACCCGAAAATTCGCTCTAGTTGAGAGTCAGGTTGCTGACACCGCCGCCACTGCTGGATTTGCCCGAAGTGGGTCGGGTGTCCGAGCAGTGAATGACTTTCCAAGCGGTGCAGCCGAGCAAGAAGAAACGGGCGCTTAGGAAGCTTGGAGTGGATTCGTTAATTTAAGTATTTTCCTGCCTGATTTAAGTATTTTCTCGCATGAAAACAGTTACTTTTATAAAGACTTAACATAAGTTATACAACTCTCAGTAAATATACAGAATTATTTTCTGACTCGCAGCAGCAAAAACTATAAAGTTCAGTATTGTAACTAATATATTTATAATCTAGTCTAGCCGATAATAAGGATGAGCAACAAGTTGAGCGCAGTCGTAGGAGTAAGCGTAAGTAAAGATTCCTCGAATTTGCTCAACGCCAAATCAATCAATTAAAAATCCAGGGTGCAGCCATGACTTTAACAAAGCCGTTTCGATTGCGTTTTCCCCAAAAAAGTAGCAAAAGCACAAATTTTGCAACCCCTACCTTGACTGTTAATCCTACAACAGACAGTTTGAGAGCTCGAACATCAAGCAAAACAATCAATAATAATAGTCCTGGACGCATAGACTCTACTTGTATGATACGCCGCTCCCTGCCTTACCACTACAGATAGTGTCAAAATTGACCCGTTGAATCGAGGACTGAATAAATTGAGCCTAGGACTGAATAAATTGAGTCTAGGACTCAATAAATAGCGAAAGCGAGTAACAATAGCGAAGGCGGGCTACAGTCGTTTAAGGAGTACGGAAGAGCCTTATAACTCCATTCAAACAGGCGTCTCGACCAAAGCGGGTAACATAATTGCAACTCGCATCTCCTCAAAAAGATAAGTGACGCATCCAAGCTTACCAAAACTATTATTTAACCCTCAAATCAGGAGTGCAAGCGAGTGCCTTTAACAGACCCGATTGGAGAACATTTAATAGAAAAACAGGAATCCTTAATTCCCGGACTTGCCCCGACAAAGCCCCCTCTGCTGCCGGGAATTCAAACCTCAAAACCTTTATTATATCAAGCTTCGGCAGAATCATCCGAATCCGAACAACTTAACTTAAACTTAATAGAACCAGCAAGCGAACCCGCATCCGAATTCAGTCTAACAGAAACTGATGCTTTTATTATTAATAAAGCCTCCGATATTAACAGCATACCTTCTGCCAACACCAGCCCTCTGATAACTAACAGCACTCTCAGGGATACAACAAATTCTGAAGTTGACCCCCTAATTGGTAAACTCGACTCCGACTTAGGAGACCCCCTAATCAACCCGAATCGAATTGCATCAAATAACGTTTCTTCTGATTCTAATAAATCTGCGACTGACATACCTCCAGTCAACTCGTCAATCAGCAGCTCAGAACTAAATAAAACCACAGCAGCTACAACCGCTGTTCCCGATGAATTGCTGGAAAATAAAACACAATTATCGCCAACCGCCTCCACAAAATCAGAACAAGATTCGGACAAAACATTACCCGTTGTAACTGCATCTACCACGAGCGAAAAAGATTCGGACAAAACGCCATTACCCGCTACCGCTGAAACGACTTCAAAACCCGAAGAACACCAAACGCCCTTATCATCAGAGACTACACTCAAAAGCGAGTCATCACCAAACAAAATATCACCGGCAACTGCATCAACGTCTGACAATTCAGGAGAAAATACAACATCACCCGCAACTGCCTCAGCCACTGAAAACCCTGAACCAGATCGAACATTACCTGCAACTGCATCAACGACTGATAAATCTGAACCAGATCGAACATCACCCGCAACTGCATCAGCCGCTGAAAACTCTGAACCAGATCGAACATTACCTGCAACTGCATCAACGACTGATAAATCTGAACCAGATCAGACATTACCCGCAACTGCATCAGCCGCTGAAAACTCTGAACCAGATCGAACATTACCTGCAACTACATCAACGACTGATAAATCTGAACCAGATCGAACATCACCCGCAACTGCATCAGCCGCTGAAAACTCTGAACCAGATCGAACATTACCTGCAACTGCATCAACGACTGATAAATCTGAACCAGATCAGACATTACCCGCAACTGCATCAGCCGCTGAAAACTCTGAACCAGATCGAACATTACCTGCAACTACATCAACGACTGATAAATCTGAACCAGATCGAACATCACCTGCAACTGCGTCAGCTTCTGATTTATCAGAATCCAACAAAACATCACCTGCAACTGCGTCAGCTTCTGATTTATCAGAATCCAACCAAACCTCACCTACCGAAATATCCACCAACAACTTAGAGACCGCCACTAATCTAGAACCAAATAAAACCTCAACCCCAGAACCAGATCGAACCTCAACTCCCCCAACCAACGTTAACTTTGACTCAAACGCATTCACTGTCGATGAAAAAGGAATAGTCGGCATACAATTCACATCCGACGGCGGCTGGTATAGCGGACAACTAGCCATCGTCAGCCTACTCGGAATGGAAAAATTCGTTCCCGGTTCCGAAGCATTTATCAAAGAAGCAGCAAGTCGAGCTTTAAGCAACTCGACAAAGGGCTACATCGCAATTTCTGACGATTTAGAAGGAGCATATTACACCGATCCTAACAGCTCAGAAAACCTCAATTCCGGGCAATATCTCGGCACAAAAACATTTGCCATGACGCCTGGGGACAAATTCTTCTTCATGCTAGTCCCCAACGGCACCGTACAGCAAGTATACGACAACCCCGCAATCGGCGACGACAAAAAACCCCTATTTTCAATAGCTACAGACAATCCCAGCGACACCTTCAGTATCGGTCAAATTGCCGACATTACAGGCGAAGGCCAACTCTTCGCCATGGAAGACATGGGGCTAATTCAAGGAAGCGATATCGATTACGATGATATCACATTCCGTGTCACGGGCGCTACATCCAAAATAGTTCCCCTCAGCGAATTAGTTGACTCCTTCTCTGCATCAATTCACTCCCAGTTAGTTCAAAAACTGAAGGGTGAATCGGATAAATCAGAGCCGAAATTTACCCAAGAATCAACTGTTACTAATTCCGGCGATCAATCCCAGGGAGAAACACCATCGATAACTGCTGATAACGACCAACAAAAACTTCAGCCAACAGCAGCAACAGTTGCTAACTCAGACAGCCCTGAAGCGCAACCAACAGAAACATCAATAGTTGACAAATCCAATACTCAAGAATCACTACCAACAGCAACATCAATAGTTGACAAATCCAATACTCAAGAATCACTACCAACAGCAACATCAACAGTTGATAAATCTGATAGTCAAGAATCACCAGCCACAGAAACATCAACAGTTGGCAAATCTGATAGTCAAGAATCGCAGCCAACAGAAACATCAACAGTTGGCAAATCTGATAATCAAGAATCGCAACAAATAGAACAAACAGCCTCTCCCCCAGAGACACCCAGTGTTATCCCTAATGAATTAAATTCAGAAAGTGAACTGCCAGTATCAGCAGAATTTATTGTCAGCCAGTCAGCAGATACTGAATCAATTAAAACCGACACAACTGCAACTAATCGCATTCCTCAATTGCCGGCTGAAGCCGACTATGCTGTAAATAATGCTGCTTCTCCACCAACCGCTGAAACTCTGCTGATTCCCACTCCCATCGCGTCACAGCCTCCTGCAAAAACATCTGAGATTGCCGATAATTTTGGCGAAGAATTGCCAAGAGAAACCGATGACAATCTTCCTAATGCTGCCTCACAATTGCCGACCCAAATTACTGAGGTTATTCCCGCATCTAAAGCTGTTGATATCCAAGAAATTGACCGGGATGTTACCGAAAACGCAGCCGAATTTGAAACAGAACAATTTCCCACAACAACCGCTGAGATTATTGCTACAAAAATAGAAAACGTTGCCGATTTAATTGAAGATGACACCACCTTCCCTGAAATAACAGGCGAATTTGAAACAGAACAATTGGTGACAAAAACCGAATCAATTGTTGCCGCACCCGAAGCGGATGATACGGTTGAACGCGAACTCCCTGTTGCTGAAATAACAGCCGAATTTGAAAGCCAACAATTGCCACCAAAAACAGACGATTTCGCTCTTGCTGAATTCACTGCGGATACAATTGATACGGACATCGCTGTCACCTTCACAGCAGCAGAATTAGAGACTGAAAACTCCCCGGCAACTGTCGTTAATTCTCTCGAACCCGACCCGCTAATTTCCCACTCAAACTCTAGCGTACAAACCGATTCTCCTATACAGACACTTTTCTCAACTCCATCAGAAACAGCAGCAGGTACGGCACAGATAGCCTCAGTCGAAACTAGCGTTTCACCCTCAACTCTTAAATCCCCACCCGAACCAAATTCAAACACTTATAATAGCAATTCAACTCAAACAGAAACCGCCGCCGCTCAACCTGCGTATTCCGATACCGAAATTGCGCCCCAAGCCGCAGATATAACAAGCGGTTTGTTGCCGTTAGAGGCAGAAGAACCGGCTCAATTTTCGGACTGTATTGCCAACATTCAACCCAATTCAACACAGCGTACTGGCGACTTCCAAAGCAATACAAATCCCCCAACAAATTTATCAATAACAACTACAGCCAATTTACCGCCAATCCCCGGTACTTTTCTTGTAGATAATCAAGGAGAAGTCAGATTTGACTATGTATTTGACGGCGGTTCCTTTGAAGGCGAAGTCGGAATTTTCAGCCTGGCAGGAATGTCCGCATTTACACCAGGAACTCCAGAATTCATTGCCGAAGCATTGCGTAGAGTTTTAAGCAATTCCACCGACGGCCACATTGTCATCAGCGACTCGATAGAAGGAGCAAAATTCACCGGTGCGATGCCGTTCGACGGGGAGTGGAACAGCGGCGAATATCAGGGTATCAAAACTTTCAATATGACCCCAGGTGACACCTTTGCCGTCATGTTAGTCCCCAACGATACAGTGCAGTCATCGCTCGAATCCTCATATTGGGGAAATTGGTACTCCGGAAACCGCCCCTTATTCAGTATTGCGAATGCCAATCCCAACGATACATCTTACGTGTTGCCGATCGCCGACGCAACAGGTACGGGGAACACTTTTGCGATGGAAGATATGTCAGCCGCTAACTCTGACAGCGACTACAATGACCTTATCTTCACAGTGCTTGGGGCAACAGGAAACGCACCGCTGCTTTCTGCAGTTATCAATCCTGACAGAGAATGGCGCAATACGACTCTCGGACAGCAACTGATAGAATACGCCAACAGCCAAGTGCCATCAGACACAGCGCCCCCCGCAATTGCAGCAGCGCTAGTTAACGACACCGGTTCTAACAGTACCGACGGCATCACCAATAACCCCGCCATCAGCGGAACAATTACCGATGCCAGCGACATTGCTAGCTTCCGCGCCAGCTTTTCGAGAGAGTCTACCGGCATTGAACTTAAAGACTTGCTAACCTCCGACGGCAGCTTTGCACTCACCCCCAACACACTCTCCACAGTAAACGGCAACACCTTAACAGACGGCACGTATACCCTATACCTGCTTGCAACCGACTCGGAAGGCAACACCAACACCTTTGAACTCCCCTTCACCCTCGACACGACACCGCCAGAACTAACATTTGGCTTAAACCCAGCTTTCGACACTCCCCCCGTTGCAGACGGGCAAACCCTAGACTCCACCGTCACCTTAACCGGGCAAACCGACCCCGGAATTACCGTTATTCTAGCTGAAACAGGAGCTATAACTACTGCTGACTCTACAGGACGCTTTGAGTTTGCAGGAGTAACATTAGCTATTGGCAGCAACAGTTTCACCGCCACTGCCACAGACAAGGCCGGCAACGAGAGTACCGCCAGCAGAACTTTTACCCGCACCGAAGCTACTGACTCAGGCGTTATATGGCTGGCTGAAGGAACATCCTTCACAGAAAAGTTAGAACGGCCCATTACAATTCCAGCAGTGCCGTCAACGCTTACTGTGAATATCGCCGGTCTCAACTTCGACAGGGCAGACTCCGACTCCATCAAGGATGCTTTTGAAATAGCCTTAGTCGATGCCAGCGGTCGCTCTTTAGTTCACACTGTAGGAACGGGACTCAACAGCTTCTTCAATTTCACCGAAGGACAGCCTCCCCAACTAGCAGCAGGCGTTACTTTCAACGGCTCTAATATCAGTGTAAATTTATCGCAAATAGCGGATGGTACGGCTGCTACACTGCAAATACGGTTGGTCAACAACGACAGCGATACAGCAACGCAAGTCGGCATCACCTCAATTGCCATTCAACCTTTAGCGGTTCCAACAGCTCCTGTAACAGCATCGCCCTCCGAGGATGTATCCCCTAACGTACCAGTCAATTTCAATCGCTTGCAGGACGTTTCGAGCAGTCTGGAAGCAGAATACAAACAGACTTCATTCAATTCAAGCAGCAAAATTCTTTACGCCGATTTAGCTGTAAAAAATGCGGGTCAGTATCCGGTGCGGGGTACGCTTTTGGTAGGGATAAACAATATTAGCGACCCAACGGTGCGACTGTTGGATGCGGACGGAATGACGCCGGAAGGAATTCCTTATCGGGACTTAAACATAAAATACGATAAAAATAGGTTATAATGCTTACATAGCAAGCATATAACGTTAAAAAATGACCC
>NZ_JAUBVD010000065.1:0-32231 GCF_036705675.1 Microcoleus sp. AT8-A3 | reverse complement strand
GTTATGTAGGGTGCGGATCTGCTCATGTTTAATGAAACTTGCAGATTGACTGGTGGCGACGCACCGATGCTTACGACCCTTGTTGTGTGTACCGCATATACATGGAATATGCTGTATTATTTCAGGCGTCCCCTGTGCAGCTAACTTCAGGAAAATAGCTTGTTGATCGAGCCTTAAACCGTAAGCTTTCTAAGCTTTTTGAAACCGTTCAAAAAAATGTTTTAAGTAGTGAAATCTCACATCTCAAATCACATAAATTTAAAGTCTCTAATCTGTCATCTGTCATTAGATAGATTTACCCCAAGATAAAACTTATGAGAGCAACTTGCCGTCTCATCTGAATGTTACAAAATATTAAAATCAATCACAACCTGAAACCAAATTCAAATCGCCAAAAGCCTTAATGTAAAAAAAATTATGTAAACTTACGAAAGTTAATTAAAGTAAATGTAAAGACATCAGTGGAAATACGGAAATTGATAGATATAATAGGTGGTACACACGTGGATCTATTGCGGTGATTGGAATAAGGCGGTGAATACTATGCGTACTTTGATTCAGCTCACAACAACGGCAACCCTGGCGGTCTGCCTGCAAGTGAATATAGTCGGCACCGCCAATGCGGCTCGACTTGCCAGCAACTCAGCTAGCAATTTCACAAAAGCCCGTAGCGCGGGCAAGATCCCGACGCCATTGACCCCCAGATTTGGGACAGTGACATCAACCTCTAGGTTTGGAAATCTCCAAAAATACGAACCAACCCCGAACGGGAACCCCGAAAGTGACGGTACGGGAACGCGCTGACCCCAAATTTTTAATAAATTTTTAATCTTCTATTCGCGGAGATTTGTACCAATTGGATTGGTTAATTAAAGTATGGCTGCACCAATCCGGATCGGTGAGGGGATAGTCCACTCGGTAATGACCGCCGCGACTTTCGGTGCGAAACGCAGCACTTTTGACAATTAAATAGCCGATATCCAATAAATTCCCAACTTCTCCCCAATTTCGCAAAATCGAGCTATTCTCCGTCTCAGTAGGGGAAAAATCAATAATTTGTCCGGGCCGTAAATTATCAAGCGTTTGACTCAAAGGCAAGGAAGCAAATTCTTGCCGCCAAATCTCAAGTTGGACGATCGCACTTTCCAAATCCCGCTGTCCCCGGCAAATGCCCGCACTCTGCCACACCAAATTCCGCAATTCAACCCGCAACCTTTCGATCGCCTCAATGTCCTGTTCAGAAATCGATTTATCCCAGATTTCCCCCGCATCTAACTCATCTGTGAGTGTTTTGGGCCTTCCATCTTCTAGCTGCAAAAGTCCCATCTGCGCCCCAAAAACCAGACATTCCAGCAGCGAATTGCTCGCCAACCGATTAGCACCGTGTACCCCCGTGCTCGCAGTTTCTCCCACCGCGTACAAACCCGGAATCGAAGTTTGGTTGAACTTGTCAGCCACAATCCCTCCCATCCAGTAATGGGCCGCGGGCGTCACCGGCACCGGTTCGGAAAAAATATCAATTCCCCAGTCAGCGCACACTTGAATAATATTCGGAAACCTGTAGCGCAGTCGATCGACCGCAATCGGGCGCAAATCCAGCCAAACATGAGGTTCCCCCGTTTTTTGTAAGTGGCGGAAAATAGCGCGACTGACAACATCCCTAGGGGCGAGTTCCCCGCTGGGGTGAGAGTCAAAAGCAAAGCGATATCCCTTACTGTCAACCAAATGAGCTCCTTCTCCCCGCACCGCTTCGCTAATGAGAAACCGAGGCGCGCCCGCTGTGCTCAGCGCCGTCGGGTGAAACTGCACAAATTCTAAATCTCGCAGCAGCGCCCCGGCGCGCCACGCAATTGCCACCCCGTCCCCGGTACTTACCGACGGATTGGTCGTTTGAGCAAAAACCTGTCCGCCGCCGCCTGTCGCCAGCACCACGGCTTTAGCTTGCAGCCACTTGACTTGTGAGCCACAAATCGAGCTAATCCCCTGACACCGCCCGCTTTTGTCTAGCCACAGACTCAAAGCAAAGGCAGGAGATACGAGTTGAATGTTTTTGCGGCTTAATACTTTTGCTGTCAGCGTACCGATCACGGCTTTGCCCGTAGTGTCGGCGGCGTGGAGCACTCGGCGGCGGGAGTGGGCTGCTTCTAGGGTGAGGGCTAAATCTGGGCCGGTGCGATCGAATGCAACGCCCATTTTCACCAGGGAGTCGATGCAAGCACCAGCTTCCTCGACTAAAAATTTCACCGCCTCCAAATCGCAAAGACCGGCTCCCGCAGCCAATGTATCCTGAACGTGCAGCGCTGCGGAATCTTCAGGGGCGATCGCCGCGGCAATCCCTCCTTGGGCCCAATCGCTTGCAGAAACAGGTAGGGTATTTTTATTGATCAAGCCCACCTGCAAATGTTCTGGCAGGCAGAGTGCTGTGTACAAACCCGCCGCGCCAGCACCTATTACCAATACGTCAAATTTGTCAGTCATAAGTCTGCCGCCAGTCAATTTTAGATTTTAGATTTTAGATTTTAGATTTTAGTCTACAGATGAATCTGGGGACTTGAACTAATGTCAGTCAAGGGATTTTAGATTTTAGATTTTAGATTTTAGATGAATGAGGGGAAGTCGCTTATTTCAATCTAGCGAATTTGGGTCGGCTTTTGCCGAATGGTGGTTGAAAGTAAGTCTTGAGAAATTAAAGGCAGAAGTCATCAGCCTATAGAAAAAAAATCTTTTCTTTCTGCCAAATGCCTTCTGCCCAATGACTTCTGCCTTCAAATGAGACCCGCTGCTACCTAGTCGTAGAGACCATTATTCAACCGGTTGTCTCCTTCAATAAAGACTGATTCAACATCAGTTACGGTGAATTTGTCCATGTTAGCTTGCAGCAGTTTTTTCTGAGCTTCCGTCAAGTCTGAAATATTGAGTACGTCCTCAACATTTTCGTAAGGAGCATTCTTAATAATTAGTCGAGCTAAAGTGGGATACAACCCTCGAAATTCCCGAAAGTCCCGGACGGCGCTGTTGTTCAAATCAAGTTTTTTGCCGTATTCTGTGGCAAGCTTCTCATCGGCGCGATTGGTTCTAGCCGGAGCTTCAACTGCTAGGAGCGAGGATGATGGCAAGACGATACGGCTTAATGACGCCGCGATCGCGCTTTGGTCTCCAGCCCATGCAAAGCAGCCCAGCACTAAGCCCAATACTGCCAATAGACGACCCAATCGTTTCATGAAGTTTTGTCTCCCAATTTCATACACAGCATTTATGTAGAGACTACCATTTTGCTTATGCAGTTTTTCAGATAAATCCGCAATAGGTAGAGGGCTGTTATAAACTTTCCCTTGGGGTATTGACAAAGCAGATTATATATGATAATAGGTGAGTTTTAAGCATCGCAGACAAGTTTATAAAAGGCACTCCAAATTAAAAACTCGGACTGCGATTTTAAGGGGTTAATTTTTGCCCCGCACCCACTTTTCTAGCTATCAAGAACTTTTTCCTTTCGTTTTGAGAAAAGCGTTCAAGTCAGCATAAGTACCGCCGTAAGTCACGGTGGGATGGTCGTAACCCTTTAAAGCAACGGTGTGCTGCTCGAAAGCGCCCTGGGCCCCTAATTGCGTCAGATATTTGTAGGTAGTTTCTCCCACAGCGATATCCTTGCCGATTTGCTTGGTGCAAGATTCCAGGCGAAATGCTGCGTTTACAGTATCTCCCAAGGCAGTATAGTCCGATCGGTCGCTGCTGCCAGAATTTCCCACCATTGCATAACCGGTATTGATGCCGGCCCCGACTCGCAAAGGAAAAGGCAGGGGGTAACGGCTGCTGAGTTCGTCTGTTGCCTTGTGCAGTTCGCTCAAAGCTTGGCAAATCCGCATCATTTCCTCGCTGCTGACACCGCTGGTTTTGTGGAACCAGACTGCCATGATGGCATCGCCGATGTATTTGTCCACCCAACTGCCGTGTTCGCGAATGATCTGTCCTGCTTTGCGGAACCAATTGCCGATGACTTCCGAGAGGAGGGTTTCGTCTAGCTGCCTAGTCAAAACTGTAAAGTCTCGGATGTCCATTACCATGACGCTAATCAGGCTACGCACCGTCAAAGTCGCCGTAAAATCTTCAGAGTCTGTCTCGTGTATTGGATCGTGTCGGTGGCCGGCGCTTGGGTTGTAGAAGTCCAATTCGGTTTGACCGAAAATAATCCGATCGCCATTTCTGAGAGTGACAGGAATACTGACCCGCCGCCCGTTGACAAAGGAACCATTGCGGCTGCCCAAGTCGATCAGGTAGAACTCTCCTGTCTCCATTTGCTGTAACATCGCGTGATTACGGGAAATCCAGCGATCTGTCAGTACAAAATTATTGTCATCGCTCCGCCCTACTGTCCAGCAATTGCTGCCGGAGAGCGGCAAGTAGCGATTGCCGCTTTTCTCTGTACGAAGTACCAAATGTGGATTGGCTTGCAAAGTCACCACAGCCCTAAAAACGACATCAAGTCAACCGGTTTGAGGTTTTAAACTTTAAATTTTAACTTTACCGCGCGGCTTATGACTGAGATTGCTGCTAAAAAACCTCAAATCGGCCGTTCTCTAATCTAAAATTGTTTAGTCGATCGTCGATGCACCAAACCATACAGGATTGCCGAACCACAATTCGATCGCCAGCAAAGGTAGTTATGGTTCGATCATAAGCGAAATTGTCATATTTTTCACCCCACAGTTCTATCTGGGGAGTTAAATTTGGTGCTTTTTTGCTGAAAATATAACTATCTACCAATATTCTACCTAATGTCACGGCTCTCACTGCCCGCCAAATTTTATTTAGACTAACGGGGCATAAAAAACTGAAAAATGGCTCTCCGGCTCCGATCGAGAATTGTTAAACACAAGGTATCTTTAAGATTTGTTGCTTAACTTCGGGTTTTTGAAGATATCAACAAAGCCTTTTCCTCGCTGCGGCGGTCAATAAGTTGGAAATACGAGAATTTTATGTTGTCGAAAAGAATTTTGCCTTGTTTGGATGTGAAAGCCGGTCGCGTGGTCAAAGGTGTCAATTTTGTCAACCTTAAGGATGCTGGCGATCCGGTAGAAATGGCTCAGGTTTACAACGATGCCGGTGCTGACGAGTTGGTGTTTCTGGACATTACGGCGACTCACGAAGACCGGAATATTATGATCGATGTGGTGTACCGCACGGCCGATCGAGTATTTATCCCTTTGACGGTGGGCGGCGGCATCCAATCCTTAGACACCATTAAAAGTTTGTTGAGGGCGGGCGCTGATAAGGTGAGTATTAATTCGGCGGCGGTGCGCGATCCGAGTTTAATTGACAAAGCCAGCGATCGATTTGGTAATCAGTGCATTGTAGTGGCGATCGACGCTCGCAAACGGCAAGACGCAGATCGTCCTGGTTGGGACGTGTACGTGCGCGGAGGGCGAGAAAATACCGGCAAAGATGCGATCGCCTGGGCAAAGGAAGCCGAACAGCGCGGCGCCGGCGAAATTCTGGTGACAAGCATGGACTCGGACGGCACTCAAGCCGGTTACGATTTGGAATTAACTCGCAGCATTGCCGAAATGGTCGAAATTCCCGTCATTGCTTCCGGCGGCGCCGGCAACTGCCACCACATCTACGAAGCCGTGACTGAGGGGAAAGCAGAAGCTGCACTGCTAGCTTCCCTGCTGCATTACGGGCAACTCAGTGTAGGAGAAATTAAAACTTATCTAGCAAAATTTCAAGTTCCCGTGCGACAGCAGCAGCCATTAGTTATTAGTCATTAGTCAGTGGATAGTCGATCGCATCTCATATCTTGCAACATTTTTAACAAACCGCTCTGCGGGTTCACTCAAGCGCCCTCTCACGTTGTAAAGAGGCTAAATAAATCCGCCCCCACCCCACGATAAAACCAGTTACTGACATTGATACTGCTATGTGAGGCGCATCCGAAGGCACTTATAGAGAATTTTTTTGATTCTACACAAGTGCCTTCTACATAAATCTCTTGGGGCGATCGACGCCAGTCAACTAGAAATATTCCCTGAGAAGGATTTCAAATACCAGCTTTTTCAGCTAAATATTATATATTAGCTCAATTTGAAAGAAAGCAACGGTTGCTTTTATCAAACTTGAGTTAAAGATTGTGCAGAATATGAGTGAGCTTCAGCCTGTTAACAATCTTAGCGATCAAAACTTCTAAAAACGGAGAAAATTTGTATGTCTTTTATCAGCTTTAACTTCCCTGCCAAGCGTTTAGTCCGCAGTTTAATAGCTGTTTGTTTTTGTGCTTTGATGTTTGTTTCTAATGCTTTCCCCGCTTTTGCCGTTACTAGCAGCCCCACCAAAGGTGAAGACCAACTTTTAGGAATTGAAAAAGAATCTCAAGAAGCTGTACTGAAAAAACCAATGTCCTTGGAAGAAACTCAAGAAAAAGCCAGCAAAGGGCCTAACGAAGTTCAGGGAGACGCTGACATTGAAAAAATGAAAAATCCTTCCAATACACAAGCTACATCCTTTGAGCAACAAGTCAAAAAAGCTGTCAGTAAAATTAAAGACTAACTCAGCGCGCAGTAGTCAGCGGACAGTTGTCAGTAAAAAAGATTAGGGACAGGCCGCGGTGCGGTGTCCCTAATCTTTTTTTTGAAGAGACACCGCACCGGGCCACATCGTTTGAAAGGCAGTATCCAATCTAAATTTAGCTTGAGTTTTCAGAATTGCTCTTAGATGGAATAAAAAAGTGGAAAGGACTTGGCATCTTTCGGCTTTACGAACACTCTTTGCTGGGGCTGCAAGTTCAAGCTATCGAATCTTTCTCTAGTCAAATTAGCGTTTACTACTTGACCGTCATCTAAGGTTAATTCTACCTGAATTTCCCATCCCAAATGAATCAAGCGACTGATTCTTGCAGGCACTGTTGCACTATTTTCTGTAGTTTCAATTACTACGTCGTGAGGGCGCAAGAAAATCTCTGGGTTGGCTGAGTCAAAGCCGTTGTCTTGAAACATTCTTGAACTGCTGGGCAAGACATTGACGGGGCCGATAAAACTCATTACGAAGGCACTAGCGGGATGGTCGTAAATTTCTGCGGGTGTGCCGACTTGTTCGATTTTACCTTTATTCATGACTGTAATTCGATCGGCAACTTCCATCGCTTCTTCTTGATCGTGCGTCACAAAGACTGTGGTAACGTGAACTTCGTCGTGCAGTCGCCGCAACCAAGCGCGCAAGTCTTTGCGAACTTTGGCATCGAGAGCTCCAAAAGGTTCGTCTAGCAATAACACTTTCGGTTCCACAGCTAGGGCTCTGGCGAGGGCCACCCGCTGCCGTTGGCCCCCTGAAAGTTGCGACGGGTATCTATCGCCCAATCCTGCCAATTGCACTAAATTCAACAATTCTTCTACCCGCGATTTGACTTTCGCGGGTGGTGTTTTCTGAATTTGCAGCCCGAAAGCGATGTTTTTTCGCACTGTCATGTGCTTGAATAGCGCGTAGTGCTGAAACACGAAGCCAATTTTGCGGTCTTGGACGCTAGTATTGGTGGCATCTTGGCCTGTCAGCCAGATTTTGCCGGAGTCGGGCATTTCTAAACCCGCAATCAGTCGCAGCAGTGTAGACTTGCCGGAACCAGACGGGCCCAGCAATGCGACTAGGGAACCCGATTCAATTTCTAAGCTGACTCGATCGAGTGCTTGGAAACTGCCAAACTGTTTTGATACGTTTTCTACAACTATGCCCATGGTAGGAAGAAAGAAGAGGGAAGAGGCAGGATACAGGAAGCAAGAGGCAAGAGGCAAGAGGGAAAAATGTGAATCTCCGGTTTGTGGATAGGTTAAGGTTAGTTTTTTTATAGCACGATCGCACATCAGTTTGTTAATTTTAGGGTTTTGGCGATCGGTCAGTCGATTTTAGATTTTAGATTTTAGATTTTAGATTTACTTGCAGCGCAGTGAATCTGGAAGATGGAACTTTGGTCTAAAATTTTGAGTTCTCCAGGGCTTTGTATGGGTTTTGGGCGGTGTCAATCGATTGCGCGATTTGAGATTTGAGATTTTAGATTAAAGGATTGAAGCATTGACTTGCGCGAGATAAATCCGGGGGCTTGTGTATTGGATACAGGTTTTTGTATTTCTGGGTCCTGAGTCTGCGCGTTGGAATGAATCACGTGGCGGGTATCCTGGATGCTTTCGGTCAAACAGCCGAAAATTAACAAAAATGCACCTCCAAAACAAAACAACACAATTCTTTGCCACCAAAGTTGGCGTTTGGTACTACAATGCAGCAAAAGTTCAAGCGTTTTTGACTTCAACGGCTGAGGGGATAAAGGAAAATGGGAGATGTTGGACGTGTGCCTGTAGGAATTATCGGCGCTTCAGGGTACGGCGGCGTGCAACTTGTGCGACTGCTGGCGGACCACCCGGCGGCTGAAGTAGTTTATTTGGGCGGGGATAGCAGTGCAGGAAAACCTTATTCCAGCCTTTACCCGCACCTGACTAACTGCATTGATTTGACAGTAGAGGCGATCGACCTAGACCAAATAGCGGCAAAATGCGAAGTTGTGTTTCTGTCGCTGCCGAACGGTTTAGCTTGCAAAATGGCACCGACGCTGATAGAAAAAGGCTGCAAAGTCTTGGATTTGTCGGCTGACTACAGATTTGAAAATCTGGAAACTTACAAAGCTTGGTACGGGGGCGAGCGATCGGACTCTGCTTTAGCTGCAACGGCTGTTTACGGTTTGCCAGAATTGTATCGCGATCGAATTAAAGACGCTCAGTTAGTAGGCTGTGCCGGCTGCTACGTCACTGCTAGTTTATTAGCCCTGGCACCTTTGCTCAAACAAGGTCTCATCGTGCCAGAAACAGCAATTATCGACGCCAAATCCGGTGCTTCGGGAGGGGGCCGCAAAGCCGAAGTTAATCTGTTGTTGGCTGAAGCAGAGGGTTCTCTGGGCGCTTACGGCGTTGGGCGCCACCGCCACACGCCAGAAATCGAGCAAATTTGCAGCGATTTAGCGGGACACGATATTAAAGTTCAGTTTACTCCCCACCTAATTCCGATGGTGCGGGGAATTCTGGCGACTGTGTACGCAACTTTGCGCGATCCGGGTTTGGTGCGGGAAGATTTAATCACGATTTTCAGCGCTTTTTACCGCAATTCTCCTTGGGTAAAAGTGTTACCGGCTGGAGTTTATCCGCAAACAAAATGGGCTTGCGGCACAAATCTCTGTTACATCGGTGTGGAAGTAGATCCGCGTACTGACAGGGTGATTGTGCTGTCGGCGATCGACAATTTAATTAAGGGCCAAGCCGGTCAAGGCATCCAGTGCATGAACTTGATGATGGGCTGGGAAGAAACTTTGGGTTTGCCACAATTGGCTTTCTATCCTTAATTGGTAATTGGTAATTGGATCGGGGCGGGTTTACGAGATGATTGGTTTTTAGGCAATTATTGTTTGTAAAACCCGCCCCTTGTATCCACACGATCTAAGTTTTCGATGCTCGATGCCCATCCGATTTTAGATTTCTGATTGTTAATTTTAGATTCAAGTTACTAATCAATTCTTCAATCTAAAATCTAAAATCTAAAATCTAAAATTGTCAGATGCCCGATTACCAAGTGTTATTTGGGCCCGTAACCGATCGATCCTGCATAAATTGCCCGATCGCCCAATTGGTCTTCAATCCGCAATAAACGGTTATATTTAGCCACCCGTTCGCTGCGACACAAAGAACCAGTCTTGATTTGGCCGGCGCGAGTCGCTACCGCTAAATCGGCAATGGTGGTATCTTCAGTTTCACCGGAACGGTGGCTGATGATCGATCGATAGCTGTTCCGTTTGCCCAGGTCGATCGTATCCAAAGTCTCCGTCAAAGAACCAATTTGATTCAGCTTAATCAAAATCGAATTGCTAGCTTTCAAATCAATTCCTTTTTGCAGTCGCGTCCGATTAGTCACAAACAAATCGTCACCCACCAATTGAACTTTGCTGCCCATTTTCTCAGTCAGCGCTACCCAACTGTCCCAATCGTCTTCATGCAAACCATCTTCAATGGAAACAATCGGATATTGACTCACCAAACCATCCAAATAATCGATTAATTCGGCAGGCGAATGAGCCACACCGTCGTAAGTATACTGCCCATCTTTGTAAAATTCGCTAGCAGCAACATCCAAAGCCAAAGCAACTTGTTCACCCGGTTTGTAGCCAGCTTTTTCAATAGCTGCAATCAACAAATCCAAAGCTGCTTGATTGGATTTAAGATTAGGCGCAAAACCGCCTTCATCACCCACACCAGTCAGCAAACCCTCAGCTTTTAAGACTTTACTCAAGGATTCAAATACCTCTGCACCCCAGCGTAAAGCTTCTTTAAAAGATGGCGCACCCACAGGGACAATCATAAATTCTTGAATGTCCACATTATTGTTAGCGTGAGATCCCCCGTTGATCACGTTCATCAAAGGCACGGGTAAAACGTTCGCCAAGGGCCCGCCCAAGTAGCGGTAAAGGGGGAGTCCTAAAGTTTCGGCGGCAGCCTTTGCTGTGGCTAAGGAGACTCCGAGAATGGCATTTGCGCCGAGGTGGGATTTGTTCGGGGAACCGTCCAACTCAATCATGGTTTTGTCTACCAGCGCTTGGTCGATCGCATCTAGATTAGCCAAAGCGGGGGCAATTTTGTGTTCGACGTTAGCGACGGCTTTTAGGACTCCTTTGCCGCCGTAACGGCTTTTGTCGTCGTCGCGGAGTTCGTGGGCTTCAAAAGAGCCTGTAGATGCGCCGCTGGGGACTTGGGCGAGCCCCACAACGCCGTTGGCTAGGTAAACTTCCGCTTCGATGGTGGGGCGTCCACGGGAGTCGAGGATTTCTCTGGCTTGAATAGATTCGATCGCAGTGTCTAGCATATTAATTATTCCTGACTTAACTCAAGGTTTCATGACAATTAGCAGTCTCTGGGTTTTCCCACGCTGACTGCTGACGGGTAATAGAGTACGCGATCCCCAGAATTATTGGTACACAGTTCAAAATATTTGCGGATTTGGACGTGCAGATTGGTGTCAATAAGCTATGCTTGTTGAATAAAGATTGACAGCAATTTTGACAATAATTTGATTATTTTCACCCCAAATTCCCGCAGATTTCTTAATTGAAACCTTTGTTAAAATCAGAAGGTCAATCGATTTTAGATTTTAGATTTTAGATTTTAGAGGCGACCCCACGGATAAATTCGGGGGCTTGTGTATCGGATACAGGTTTTTTATTTCTGGACGGATCGATCGCGTGGCGGGTATCCTGGATGGTTTCGGTCAACAAAGTCAATCAAACAAGGAGAAACTTAGGATGTTAGAAACAAATCTCGGAGAAATTAGAGCATTAGCTGAAAATTTAGACCCAATTATTGCCGATCCCCCAAACATCAAATTACTCACAGGGCCATTGCCAAATCCAGCCAGCGACCCCAACTTTTTTGACTTAACTCCCAATGACGACGTAGTTCAATTAGCAAATGGAATTCTGCAGAATACTCCCGGAGGTTTGCGGGCCTTAGCTGGTAACGATTTTGTCAGAGGTTCCGGTGGTGCGGAACTGATGAACGGTAACAGCGGCACAGATACTTTAATCGGAGGTTGCGGCAGCGATACTATTCGCGGCGGCCAAGATTTTGACATTCTTTATGGAGAATGTGGCAGCGATTTTGTCAGCGGAGATCGAGATAATGACCACGTTTATGGAGGCACGGCAAATGACTTTATTCGCGGCGGTAAAGGGAATGATGCTTTAGTAGGAGATAGTGGAAATGATACTATAATCGGTGATGCTGGAATTGATAGACTTTGGGGAAGTGAAGGCGCAGATTTGTTTGTTCTCCGCACAGAAATGGGAGCAACTTCGGGGGAAATTGGTTCGCTGCAACCGCCTCCTAGTGGCAATTTTGATGTAGATGAAGTGACTGCAGATTTTATTCTCGATTACGATCCGGCTGAAGGTGATGTAATTGGATTGACGGGAGGATTGACGCGAAATGATATTGTTTTGAGCGAAAGGTTTTTAACCATTGGTGATGCCAGAGATTATGACAGCAGTGGCCCTTTTCCTCCGGGAATTCCTCGCACTGCTGATTTTAGAATTTTAAATACTAAGGCGACGGTGATTCGGGAAGCTAGCAGCGGCAATATCTTGGGTTTGGTGAAGGATGTTTCGCCGAGTCAACTTCAGTTTACCTCTGTGTCTGACGGGACGATCGCCCTTGGATAATCCGCACCCTACAATAGACATCTCCAAAATATAAACTCAAGGGCGGGCGAGACGCCCACCCCACAAAACAAACTTTCTTGTGGGGTGGGCGTCTCGCCCGCCAACCCGATGTGCATAAGCCGGGTAATTTGTTTGTTGGAGGTGTCTAATCTTTAAGATTGCCAGAAATCCGCCACATCATATCCCATTTCGGTGAGCATTTGCCGCAGCAGAGGTAAGCTCAAACCAATCACATTCGTGTGGCATCCTTCGATTTGTTCCACAAAAAAGCCGCCTTTACCTTCCAGTGCAAAACAGCCTGCACATTGCAAGGGCTCTCCGGTAGCGACGTAAGCCGCAATTTGGCGCGAGGTAACTTCCGCAAAATGAACTTTTGTAACTTGACAGCGAATGCTCGATCGAGACATTGCCTCATCCAAGTCATCGAATCTAGTATCAATTAAAGCATGACCCGTATACAGTTCGCCCACCTTACCGCGCATTTTCTGCCAGCGCGAGATTGCTTCCTCCGCATCCTTGGGTTTGCCGTGAATTTCGCCATCTATGAGCAAAATTGAATCGCATCCCAACACCAAACACGCTTTGGGATTGGGGATTTGGGGGTGAGAATTAGCCAGTAAAAACTTAGCTACAGCCTCAGCTTTTCCCTCTGCTAACACCTGCACTAAATTAGTGGCATCTTTCATTTGTATTTGCCCTTCATCAAAGTCGCTGGGGCAAATCACAGCTTGAATGCCAGCATTTTCTAGCAGGCGGCGGCGGGCTGGAGAAGCTGAAGCTAATACAAAATTTGGAATTTTCATAAGTTAAGAAGGAAGAAGGAAGAGATGAGAAGGAAGAAGGAAGAAGGAAGAAGGAAGAAGAAAGAAAAATCAACTAAAATATTCCTCATCTCCAATGACCTGCGCCCTATTCCCCATTCCCAACTACTTTTTAACCTACTAATAAACAGAGAAAGATTTAACAACTTTCTCAAAAGCTTCTTTTACCTTTGGCCAGCGTTCTTCGGTAGTGGAAACGTTAAGGGTAAAAAGTTTGCCGCGGCTGACTGCTACACTCGCTAAGTTGTGGCGTTCTTGGTTTGGCAACTTAACGGCGTATTCTAAAATGTAATAGTTTTTCGATCGCGATTCACGAGCTTCTGCATTGACTAATTCAGCTTCGCGGCCCGAATCAGCCGGGGCGATCGCACTTTTGCTGAGCTTGTATCCCACATCCGTCGGCGATCCCAAATCCGCCAGAGTTTTGTCCTTCGCGACTGGACTGATTACCACGCTAACGTTCTCGGTTTGCTGAATCAAATCGCGGAACACCACATCGGGCCCGTTAGAAACCGCGATCGGCAGCCAGCCGTTAGGATAGAGAAATTGATAGCCGTCGCCAGTATCAACGTAGCTTTTGAGTCCGGTGACTTTAGACACACAACCTGTCAAGGTGAGGCTTAGAACCACCAGAAGTATTGCCGCAATTCGTTTGAGCATTCTTTTTACGGGTAGGGTAACAGTAAAATATTTAATTTTAATTGTCTCACCAAACCTTGCCCCTAAAAATAGTTAAGCTATGGATCGCTGTTTGTGTAACGCCAGCGATCCATAGCCAGATAGTTTAATTGTTAACAAAATCATTACAGGTGAGTCAGCCAGCTAATCAGCCCGTGCTTGGTCGAAACTTCTAAAGCCAAGAGAGAAACAAAGCCAATCATGGCAAGGCGGCCGTTTAAGCGTTCTGCGTAGGGGGTAAAGCCGGTGCGGGGTTCGTCATCGACGTATACTTGCGGCTCGATCGCAAAATTGTTCATTTTGCCTTGGTCGTCCAGCATTAAGCCTCTGTTACTCATGTTTTTTTTCCTAAATGGTTTTTAGTGTACTGTAACTAAATGTAACAGACTTGTGAAGATATGTAAAGGATTGTGAGAATTTTTTTTTAAATACCCCGATCTGACACCAGTTTATAAAAAAACTGCAACTGTAGGCAAGCTCTAAACCCTTATCTAGTCAGTCTTTCCCAATTCTCAAATCTAAAATCTAAAATCTAACAATGGTATGACTGTGGGTAGACTCTGGGCCCCAGAGGGGGGAGGATAGAGTGGAGAGGCACAAAAGTCGATGGTGTATGGCAAATCCAGTCTGGGTTTGACGAAAATTGTGGAACGGAGGAAAAATTTATGCGGGCCAGTCTGGAAATGCGGTGGTTTTATAGCGGTGCACTGCCAAAATCAATCAATCAATGGTTTGGAAGCGAGAGTCTCGGCACGTATCTTTCGCCTCCCGAAGAGCGGGAAGACATATATTTGCTAGTACCAAGCTGCGACTACTTAGGAGTGAAGCTACGTGGGAAAACCTTGGAGGTAAAGTGGCGTCAGGGAGAGTTGGGGACAATGCCCTTCGGCAACCGCTGGGAAGGCAAAGCCGAAAAGTGGCTGAAGTGGGTTTGTGCGGACACGATGGCGCCGATACCGGCGGATATTTTGGCGACAGGAAAGTGGGTGGGAGTCAAGAAAAAGCGAGCGCAGCGTCTTTACCACGTTTCGGAGTCGGGTGCGGTAATGTCAGTGCCAGTAGAAGCCCCCATTCCTCAAGGTTGCACCGTGGAACTTACTCAGTTGAACATTAACGGCAGCGCGTGGTGGACTTTGGGATTTGAAGCATTTGGCAGCGAAAGTTCTTTGACAGAAAACCTGCAAACAGTAGCTAGTTGGACTAGCAAGAGTTATCAGGCGCAAAAGTTAAAAGCTGAGGATTCATCTGCTTATCCGGTTTGGCTGGCTAGCAAGTAATATTAAACCCGGCTTTAATAATACCTCCTGTATTTTTTAGTCGCCCTCTGCTGGGACGAGAGTTTGTGTAGATGCGGTTTCAAGAGTCTGATGGAAGGGGTTTCTAACTATAGCGCGAGCGGTCTTCGCGAGGGGGGCGCTCGCACTGCACTCGAAAAATTACAGCAGATTTCAGGTAAATGAAGAACAAAGAAACCTGTTTGGAGTAGGGGCAATGCCAAGAGAACCCTCCCTGATTCAGGATTTCAGTTCAAAACTCAAAACTATTCCCCCTCTCTCCGATTCTCCTCCTCTTTCATTTTCCCCACTCGGCCAGCACTTCTGAGAATTTGACAAGCTAAAATTGCCGCCCCAAACCCGTTATCAATATTCACCACACCCACACCAGCCGCACAAGAATTGAGCATAGTTAAAAGAGGAGCAATCCCGCCAAAACTCGCGCCGTAACCCACACTCGTCGGCACAGCAATCACCGGACAATCTGCCAAACCCGCAACCACACTCGCCAAAGCACCTTCCATACCCGCAACAGCAATCAACACATCAGCATCAGCAATCACGTGCCGGTTGCTCAGCAAGCGGTGAATGCCGGCAACTCCGACATCCCACAAACGTCGCACCTGAAAACCGCAAAGTTCCGCAGTAATTGCCGCTTCTTCCGCTACAGGCAAATCCGCCGTTCCCGCACTGATAATAGTCACAGTACCCGGATGCTGCGGAGTTGGGGAATTAGGAGAAATTGCACAAATTCGAGCCTTTTGGTAGTAGCACAAATCGGGTATTTTTTGTTGCAATTGCTCGAAAACTTCCGCTTCGATTCGTGTCGCCATCACCGCCGAATTTCGCCCGCGCATCGCCTCGATAATCTCAACAATTTGGTCGGGCGTTTTCCCTGGGCCCCAGATTACTTCAGGAAAACCGGTTCTTAAAGTGCGGTGGTGGTCAATTTTGGCAAAATCGCCGACTTGTTCAAAGTCAAAATGCTTTAATTTATCTAAAGCGGCGATCGGACTAATATCGCCAGTGGCAACTGATTCGAGTAACTGCTGTAAAATTTTAGGTTCCATAAACTAATAACAAATGACTGCTAACTAATGACCTGCCCAAAAACGGATACAAGCCCCCAACTTAAATCGCGATGGCACAATTTTAGACTCTTGTTCAAGTTCCCAGATTCATCTTTAGACTAAATGAAATCTAAAATCTAAAATCTAAAATCTAAAATCGACTGACTATTCTGTTATTTTCAACTCGTACAAATTCCAGAAAGCACCGCCGAGGGCACTGTAGCGAATTCCCGAAACGCGATCGCGCACCGCCTCAAAAGTCAGCGGATTTACCATATAAACAAAAGGCACTTGTTCCGCTATAATCCGCTGCGCCTCCCCATAAATTTCCTTGCGCTTCGCCTCATCAAGCTCCTGAGAAGCTTTCACGTAAAGGTCATCGATTTTCTGCTCCCAGTCGTAAACTTGCCAACCCTGAATCGGCGGTTCTCCGGCTTGCGGGCCTTGGTTGAAACTGTGCAGTGTGCCGTTAACAGACCAAATATTGTAGCCGCTGTGCGGTTCAGTACCTCCCGTAAAACCGCCGAGGTAAGTATCCCAATTCCGCGTCAATCGCAGCTTTTCCACATAAGTGTTAAAACTCAGGAACTGCGTATCAATTTGCATCCCCAGTTTGCCCAAGTCTTGCTTAATTTGCGTTGCCATTTGTTCCCGAACTTTTTTACCTGCCGCCATCAACAAAGTAAATCGCACCTTGTTGCCTTCAGCATCCAACAATTCTTCGTTACTATTATACTTGAATCCAGCACTTAACAGTAACTCTTTGGCTTTTTGTCGATCGTAACTGTAAGTTTTCAATCCCTGTTCTGGGGACAGGTAGAACGGGCTTTGCGCCGGAATTGGGGAATGCAGCGGCGCGCCCAGTCCGCGATAGATATTGTTAGTCATGGCGGATCGGTTGATGCCGTAGGCGATCGCCTGCCTAAATTCCTTACTCGCAAACCAGCGAGACTTAACCGGGTCTACAAACGGCTGATTTTGAGCATTGCGCCCCTTATTCAGATTGAAACACATAAACACGCTGCCAGTATCTGGGCCGCCGTTAAAGACCGTATATTGGCCGCGTTTTTCCTCCCGTTTCAGCAGCGGAAACACTTCCGGCTCCACATTCAGAGTATCCAAATCGCCCGATCGAAAATTCAGCAGTTGATTATCTGTATTTTCGATAATTTGCCAAACAATTTGCTGGATGTAAGGTTGAGAATTTCCCTCTGCATCTTGGCGCCAAAAATAGGGATTTCGTTCCAAAACCACGCGCTGATTGGGAGTGTAGCTCAGCATTCGATATTGACCATTTCCGACAATTTTTTTAGGATCAGTATCCGTGCCCCAAGTAGTCAGGAATTTAGGATTACCATCTGCATCTGTATTTTCGACAGCTTCCTGTAAAATATGAGCTGGTAAAATTGGGATTCCCCCAGCATATCTAATAAATGGAGCAAAGGGTTCTGCAACGGAAAATTCAACGCGGCGGCTGTCAAGTTTTTTAACTTTTGGGAATTCGCGACTCATGCCAACTCTCAGAGTATCTTTCAAACCGCTAGGAATTTTGTCATTGAAATAAATCTTTTCATAGCTGAAGATAATGTCATCAGTAGTCATCGGTTGGCCGTCCGACCATTTCAAGCCCTCTCGCAGGGTAAAGACAATCTTTTTGCCATCTTTAGACACTTCCCAGGACTCGGCTAAACCGGGTTCTAGCTGCGATGTCAAGCCGTTTTCGTTGATCAATCCCTCGTACATATAGCCAAAGACGCTGTATGCAGATTGATTTAGCGGGTAGTTAAAGGTAGCTGGGCCGCTGGGGGTGGGAACGATGAGTCTGTTTACTAAGTTCGATCGCACCGGAGTGCACGCAGACATAGTTATAGTGGCAATTGCGGCCAGTAAAATCACGAGCCAGCGCAGTCTTGAATGTACCATCATAGAAATTTTCATAACTTTTAACTATACCATTTCAGTGCAACTACGACTGAGACTGTAGCCAACCGAGAAAATCTTCCGTGACCGAGAAATACTTCATTATTCCTACTTCCCGCAAAGCATCTCGAACTTTCGGCAGACCAAATTCTTTTGTATTATTGCTCAAAAATACCTTAACTTCATTAGGATGTAAGTGTGCGTGATTCAAGATGCAGTGCAGAATCAAATTGTCTGTCGGGTCTTCTTCAATAAAAATTGAATTCAAACTTTCTCGAAGTATGCCTGCTGTTAATGGGAGCATTTCTATCTTTATAGCCAACAAATCAAGAGCAGCAAAAAGACGTGCATTAATATCATTGAGCAACACCTCATTCTCATTGAGAGATTCCTCTAAGTGGAAGACAAGAGACTGGGCAGAGGGTGAAGTTTTATCTCGCTTTAGCTGACTGATTTGTTTTTCCATTTCACCTAAAAAACGGTTTCGTCGCTTGATTTCGTCTTCTAAAGCCGAAAGTGATTCCATGCAGCAAATACTTGGTATTGCTATGTTGACTGATGTCGGTACACTCACCAACAAGTTGTTAGCGTCTGGATCGCGTCCCGTAGCAATGCTCATCAGAAAGTTAGTCTCGATATATAAAATTGCCACCAATTTCTACCCCTGATTTTGTCGTCCCACCTGCTAGCAGCGGCAGCAAGCCGATTTTTGCTATCTGTTCTGACGCGGTGGGAATCTCAGACTTCCAATTATAAGCTAAGTCGCGCAGCCATGCTTCAACCAGTCTAGTTAGGTATCGCTTAAAGATCCGTTTGCTGCCAAATTCCGGCTCATAATGGCGAAGTATTTCACCAGTGTTTAGAGAACAAACAGGTTCAGATAAGTTTACTCCGTCCCATTTGAAAATCAGAATTTGTTCGGTGTCAACAAACATCGCATAGGGAATGAGTGTGCGCTGCTCGGATATCTTCGCTAACGCAGCTTTCATCCAAGATATCATGTAGTCAGCAATCCTTTGCTTTGCTGCTGGTTCTTGAGCTTCAATAATTTTAACTTCGATTAGCACGACTACCCGATCGTCCTTATCCAATGCGATAATATCCGCGTCAATGGGTAACTCTAAATCCAAGGTTTCAGTTTGCATGGTTTTGGTCTTCCTAAAACGTAGATTAAAGTTCTATTTTAGCACTAACAAAACTACAGCGTAAGCTGCGATTCCTTCTTCTCTCCCAACGGGGCCTAGCTTTTCGTTGGTAGTAGCTTTGATGCCGATTTGGTCTGGTTTCAATTGTAGGACAGCAGAAAGCCGATCGCGCATTTGCTCAATATGCGGTTTCAGCTTTGGACGTTCTGCCACCACCACCGAATCAATATTGCCGATTTCCCAGCCTTTATCTAATATTAACTGATTGACTTGTGCCAGCAATACGAGACTATCCGCACCCTTCCATTTCGGGTCAGTTGGCGGGAAATACAGCCCGATATCTCCTAAACTGAGAGCTCCGAGCATCGCGTCCATGATAGCGTGGGTAAGTACGTCGGCGTCGCTGTGGCCGAGTAAGCCTAATTCGTGGGGAATATTGACACCGCCTAGGATGAGAGGACGATCGGGAACTAAGCAGTGAATGTCGTAGCCATTGCCGATGCGGATGTTCATGTAAAAGGAAGGTTGGGTAAGTATAGTAGAAGACAATTATTTCATATTTTCAGGGAGATAAGTGAATTTATTTTTTAAGGCAGAGCCGAGTGTTAAATATTTTTTTTTGCTGATTTCCTTAGCAGCTATGGCAATCCTAAAGCTTGTGGAGGGGAGAGAAGGGTTAATGCTGGAAACGCTAGAAAAATATGGGGACTTCTCGATGAGTGCTCTCCTGAACTCAAAGACTTACAAACGCGAATCCAAAATTTATTAGGCTCTTAAATATACGAGATTTACGCATCAAGACCAAAGAAACCGGGTTTTTTACCGAATCTGTGGACTACCACGAAGTATTACCGCAAAAAACCCGGTTTCTGACCATGAATTTCAAAGGTGGTATCCGCCACGTGATTTATCCGTGGAATCAATCCCAAATCGAAAATCAAAAATCCTTGCGTCCCCCGCATTTATCTCGCGCAAGTCAATCGAAAATCTAAAATCTAAAATCGATTGACCACTCGTGCGATCGCCCTTTCTCCTATTCTTCCCTCTCCTGCAACCACCGATCGTACAAATCCAGCCTGCGCGATCGAGTTCTTTCAATTTGCTGTTCCCTGCGCCAGCGAGCAATTTCTGCGTGATTACCAGACAGCAACACGTCGGGCACCTTCAATCCCCGAAAATCCGCCGGTCGAGTGTACTGCGGATAATCCAAAAGTCCGTCCTCAAAACTCTCAAACTTTAGCGAATCTTCCTTGGCCACAGTTCCCCGCAGCAATCGCAAAACCCCATTAATCAAAGCTAAAGCTGGAATTTCGCCTCCCGTGAGAACAAAGTCGCCCAACGATACCTCGCGAGTGACTAAATGCAGGACTCGATCGTCCACACCTTCATAATGACCGCAAATCAATACCAACTGATCGCGATCGGCAGCCAACTCCCGAAACATCGCCTGCTGCATCGGTTCCCCCTGGGGAGTCAGCAAAATCACCTCCCGCCGTGGCAAAACCGGCAGCGACTCCACCGCAGCAAAAATCGGTTCCGGTTTCATCAGCATCCCCACTCCGCCCCCGTAAGGCTCATCATCGACTCGCTGGTGCTTGTCTGTGGTAAAATCGCGGGGATTGACAAAATTCACCTCAGCAATCTTTTTAGCTAAGGCTTTGCCCATCAGTCCCGACTCTAGGGGAGCCCGGAAAAATTCTGGAAATAGGGTAACAACGTCAAATCGCACAATTATTGGAATTTCATTGATACATCACCTCTAGTTTGACCTTTAGGGGGAGTTCAGTTTTCAGTAATTGCTTTATTCTTTATAATTTCTTATAATTTCTGAAAATTTTGGCAAGTTAAATTCTCTTCCTTTGTCGGCGGGCCGGTTTTGTACAAAAATAATCTGTTTTTCATGACAGCGACTGCAAGTAAACTCGCCCCCAAACAACTGCGGGATCGCGCGATCGCCGATCGCACCTCGCTGGCACCAAAAAATATTTATTCTTAAAAAGCCCCATTCTACCCACAGCCACGGCAAAATTGAATTTCACATCCAACAGAGGAAGACACACCATGCAGCAGTTGACATCTCAAGCCCTTGAACACAATATTCCCCCGCGCACAAAAACCTCGATTATGGTCATCGGGGGAGCCGAAGACAAAGTTCACGGGCGAGAGATTCTGAACACCTTTTTTTGCCGTGCTGGGGGTGCAAACGCTCGGCTGGCGATCGTTCCGTGCGCTTCGCGAGATCCCGAAGGAATTAGCAACCGCTACCGCACAATATTTGACGAAATGGGCGTTAGCGCAGTCAAAGTAGTAGACATCCGCGAACGCGAACAAGGCGAAAACCCCGTCTGGAAAGATTACTTAGAAGACTGTACGGGCGTATTCATCACAGGGGGCGACCAACTGCGGCTTTGTGGGCTCCTGGCGGACACCCCGCTGATGGAGAAAATTCGCAAAGAAACTCTCGAAGGCAAGATTACCCTCGCTGGCACCAGCGCGGGTGCTGCGGTGATGGGATATCACATGATTGCAGGCGGTGGGAGTGGCGCCCCGCCGAACCGCTCTTTAGTAGACATGGCAAACGGACTTAACATTATTCCTGAGATCATCGTAGACCAGCATTTTCACAACCGCAATCGCATGGCTCGCTTGCTGTCGGCTGTGGCTTGTCATCCCGATCGCATCGCTATTGGTATTGACGAAGACACCTGCGCCTTGTTTGAGGGAGACGATACTATGAAAATTCTCGGTAAAGGCACTGTGACTATTGTTGATTCTAGGGAAAATTTTTATACCAATGAATCTATGGTAGGAGCGACAGAACCCTTAAGTCTGTTCAATATGCGCTTGCACGTTCTGTGTCACGGAGATTGCTACAATATGCCCCAAGGCAAACCCATGCCATCGGGAGCGTGTTCCGAGTCTGGCTGGCCCCCCGAATGCCGCACAGCCAACTAAGGTAGAACATCTCTTGTCATTGATTCGGCAGAAATTAGGCGGCATTCCGGCCGAATCATGGATACAACAATAGAATAGATGCCGAAGCAGCCACGGTCTGACCCCAGGAGACCGAACCACAGAAAATTCTAGCTTCAGGCTTTGAGTTTTTGCTAGCCATGTACCTGTAGTTTTTAGCCGATCGCAGGGGCATGAATTTTAAATTGGGTAGCCCATAACTGGAAATTCACTCCCAAACTGTTCGCAGCGAACAGTCGATCGAGCAATCTAGATCGAAATTGAATAAATGCTCCAATTATCTATAAGATTTCGCGCCCCATACCCCTCTAACTGCCATGAAAATACTTAAAATCCAGACATTACGCGGCCCCAACTACTGGAGCATCAGACGCCAGAAACTCGTCCTGATGCGTCTGGATTTAGAGGAGTGGGCAGATAAAACCACAGCGGAAATTCCTGGATTCTATGAAGGGTTGATCGCCGCACTTCCGAGTTTGAACGACCATCACTGTTCTCCAGGCCATCAGGGAGGATTCCTGCAACGGGTCAGAGAAGGCACAATGATGGGACACGTAATCGAACACGTCGCCCTCGAACTTCAGGAAATGGCAGGAATGCCGGTCGGGTTCGGCCGTACCCGCGAGACTGCGACCCCAGGTATTTACCAAGTAGTAATCGAGTATCAAAACGAACAAGCCGGTCGCTATGCAGCCCGGGCGGGCGTGCGGATGTGCCAAAGTATTGCCGATACAGGCACTTATCCAGCAGCCGAATTAGTCCAAGATTTGAGAGACCTCAAAGAGTTTGCTGCGTCGGCGGCCCTGGGGCCGAGCACGGAAACACTGATTAAGGAAGCAGAAGCGCGCGGCATTCCTTGGATACCTTTGAGCGCCCGGTTTATGATTCAACTCGGCTACGGGGTTCACCAAAAGCGGATTCAGGCAACTCTGAGCAACCGGACGGGAGTTTTGGGGGTAGAACTTGCCTGTGACAAGGAAGGTACCAAAAATATCCTCGCTAGCGCAGGCGTGCCGGTTCCCAGAGGGACGGTGATTCATTATTTGGACGAATTGCGCGGGGCGATCGAAGATGTCGGCGGTTTTCCGATCGTCCTCAAACCCCTAGACGGCAACCACGGCCGCGGCATTACGATCGACATCAATTCCTGGGAAGCAGCAGAAGAAGCCTACGACTTAGCCAGCGCAGCATCAAAAACAAAAAGCGTCATTGTCGAGCGCTATTACGTCGGCCGCGATCACCGAGTATTGGTAGTCAACGGGCAAGTCATAGCAGTCGCAGAACGAGTACCCGCTAACGTCGTAGGTAACGGCAAGTCTACAGTAGAACAGCTTATTGAAGAAGTAAACCGCGACCCGCAGCGAGGAGACGGACACGACAACGTGCTCACCCGGATCACGATCGACAAATTGTCCCTGGATTTGCTGCAAAAACAAGGATACGCGATGGACTCCGTAGTGCCCGCCGGCGAAAGAGTATTTTTGCGCGCGACAGCAAACTTGAGTACCGGTGGCATTGCAGTCGATCGCACCGACGAAATCCACCCAGAAAACGTCTGGCTGTTTTCCAGAGTCGCCAAAATTATCGGTTTGGACATCGCCGGCATTGACGTAGTAACTCCCGACATTTCCCAACCCCTGCGCGATGTCAACGGCGTCATCGTCGAAGTCAACGCAGCACCGGGTTTCAGAATGCACGTCGCCCCAAGTCAAGGTTTACCCCGCAACGTCGCCGGCGCCGTCTTCGATATGCTATTCCCCTCGCCTCAACCCAGCCGGGTGCCAATTTTAGCGGTAACGGGAACCAACGGCAAAACGACAACCACTCGCCTGCTAGCCCACATTGTCAAGCAGACAGGTCAGATTACCGGCTATACAACTACCGACGGCACTTACATCGGCGATTATTTGGTCGAAACCGGAGACAATACCGGGCCCCAGAGTGCTCAATTGATTTTGTCCGATCCGACGGTGGAAGTGGCCGTGTTGGAAACTGCCAGAGGCGGAATTTTGCGATCGGGCCTCGGCTTCGATCAGTGCGATGTCGGCGTCGTCTTGAACGTCGCAGCCGATCACTTGGGCATTGGCGACATCGACACCGTGGAACAACTGGCCAAACTCAAGAGCGTCCTCGTCGAGTCGGTAATGCCCAAAGGCTATGCAGTTTTGAATGCAGACGACCCGCTAGTATCACAAATGGCGCAGCGTGTCAAGGCTCAAATTGCATATTTTTCCATGAACCCGGACAACGAACTGGTTGCCAAACATACCGCGGCGGGCGGGCTGGCAGCGATTTACGAAAATGGGTACTTGTCGATCTTAAAAGGCGATTGGACGCTGAGAATTGAGCAGGCTGTGAACGTGCCGCTGACGATGGGCGGGCGCGCGCCGTTTATGATTGCTAATGCTTTAGCAGCTTGTTTGGCGGCTTTTGCCCAAGGATTGAAAATAGAAGATATTCGCGCTGCTTTGTCAAGCTTCCAAGCATCCGTCGGTCAAACTCCCGGAAGGATGAATTTGTTTAATTTGGGCACCTATCACGCTTTACTCGACTACGCCCACAACCCCCACAGCTACAAAGCTTTGGGCAGTTTCGTGCTGAATTGGCCGGGACGGCGGATCGGGGTAGTAGGTGCCCCCGGAGACCGGCGAGATGAAGATTTTGTCACGCTGGGCAAACTTTCGGCCGAGATGTTCGATCGTATCATTGTCAAAGAAGATATTGACAGGCGCGGCCGAGAACCCGGTGTTGTGGCAAAGTTAATTTGCCAGGGAATTGCCGAGGCGATTTCTGCCGGAACCGCAAACAAATCTCAAGTTGAATACGAGTTGATTCTCGACGAAACAACGGCCGTTAACAAGGCTTTAGACGAGGCGCCGGCCGGCAGTTTGGTAGTAATTTTACCTGAAGGTGTCAACAAAGCTTTGAGTTTAATTGAAGCCCGGAAACCGATTAAGGAATCTGTGGAAGTGCAAAATGGTTTAGATCGATCGAAGTCACAGGAAAGTTTAAAACCGACCGTTGTGAATCAAGGCTAAACTCTTAAGTCTCATTTAATTAATAGGTTGGGTTACTTGTGTTAAACCCAACCTATTTGTTTGAGAAATTACGTAATTCCTGATTTTTATGGAACCTGCTATACTTAAGAAAAACTTTGTAAATCTTCCTCAGATAGCTGAGCTATTTTCATTAAGGCTCTCAAGGTTCCAACTTTCAAATCTTGATTTCGGTGAACAGGAATTGACAAAATTTGTTCTAGTTCCGGGTTTTCATAGATATGATGACTGCCGGTAACTCTTTTCAAAACCCAACCTTTATGCTCTACTATTTTGCAAAGTCGCTTGCCAGAAATAGATTTCCTACAGCAATTTCCACAACTCTATCTGTGGAGGCAATTGCTTCACGACTATTAGCAACTTCGAGCCAACCTTCAATAGCATCTTTTAAATTAATTATTACTTCTTCTATCGTTTCTCCTTCGGTAATGCAGCCGGGAAGCGCTGGAACTTCTGCCCAATAGCCACCTTCTTCTGCAGGATGTACGATCGCTCTAATTTTCATAGATTTATTGAGGTATTTTTGAAGCACTAAAGCCATAAAAACCGGGTTGCCAAGCAAAATCTTCGTTGTGAACGATCGACTTTAAGGCAGAAACCGGGTTTTTGACTCCGCCTGTATCTAGGAATATCGTCAAGTATATTATAGCAAATATCAATAGTAAAGCGTCCTAACCGCCTGGTTGCTATAAGCTGTTCTACATTTAAACTGTGTGTCAAAAATCAATAAAACTCTTGTGGGACGGGCTTCTAGCCTATCCCGATTTTCCAATTTAAATGCGTAACAGCTTAAAGCAAAATCGCAAGATAAATCGAAAATTCAAACCGATCTAATTATAGAATCAGGAAAAAGCAAGCAACAGGGTTGAAACATGAATGAAGCCGATCGCACGCGAGTCGAAACATTCATCACACGCTGGGCAGGTTCTAGCGGTAACGAACGGGCAAACTACCAGTTGTTTTTTGCCGAAATGTGCGATGCGCTGGGAGTCGATCGCCCTTTTGATAAAGGCAGAATTCCCAACGATCCCTACTGCTTTGATAAGGATGTCAAAATTTTTCACCCCAGCGGCAAAGTAACTCCGGGGTTTGTTGATTTTTACAAAGCCGATCATTTTTTAATCGAGGCAAAACAGGGCGGAACAACGAGCAAAAAAGGAACGGCAAAGCGGGGGACAAATACCTATTTGCGAGAGATGGAAAAAGCGTTTGTGCAGGCAGTTGCCTATACCCGCAGTCTCAGCAGCAAACCGCCCTTTTTGTTAACTTGCGATATTGGCGATCATTTTGAATTATGGATGGGTTTTAGCGGGGATTATGGCGGCTATGGGGCGCGGCGAGAAATTGGGCTAATTGAGTTGCAGAAAGCCGATGTTTTCGATTTGTTTGTGGATATTTTTAGCAATCCGCAGCAGCGCAATCCAGAGAAAATTGCAGCGCGGGTGACGCGGGAAGTAGCGGCGGATTTGGCAGAGTTGGCGAAGCGGATGGAGGGGAATGTCGATCCGCAGCAAGTCGCGCAGTTTTTGATGCGCTGTATTTTCACCATGTTTGCTGAGGATGTGGGGTTGTTGAAAGAACATTTGTTTACGCAGGCGCTGGAAACGCGATGGATTCTCAATCCGAAGACGTTTAAGCCGGAGGTAGAGGCGCTGTGGGAGGCGATGAATGAGGGGACGAGTTTTGGTTTTCATGGCAAACTGTTGCGGTTTAATGGGGGATTGTTTGCGGAGTCGCAGGCGTTTGCGTTGACAAAGGCGCAGTTGGAAGTTTTGTTGCAGGCGGCGAAGCGGGATTGGTGCAAAGTGGAACCGGCGATTTTTGGGACGTTGTTGGAAAGGGCGCTGGATTCTAGGCAACGGAGTAAGTTGGGGGCTCATTATACGCCGCGATCCTATGTGGAAAGGTTGGTAAAGCCTGTGGTGATGGAACCTTTGGGCGATCGCTGGATTGCGGTACAAGCGGAGGTTAAACAGTTGCTCAACGCGGGAGAATCGGAACCGACTGCAAATCAAAGGAAAAAGGCGATATCAGTTTTAGAGGCATTTCTGACGGAGTTACAACAGGTGAAGATTCTCGATCCGGCGTGCGGATCTGGTAATTTCCTGTATGTGACATTGGATTTGTTGAAGGGGTTGGAATCGGAGGTGTTGCGACGCTTGGAGGATGTCACCGGATCGGCGCAGTTGCTGTTAGATATTGCTCAAGTTAATCCGAGTCAGTTTTTGGGAATTGAGATCAATCCTAGGGCGGCGGCGATCGCAGATTTGGTGATTTGGATTGGGTATTTGCAGTGGCATTTTCGGCGGTTTGGCGACATTCCGCCGATCGAACCTGTGTTGCGCGAGTACAACAATATTGAATGCCGGGATGCCGTGTTGGCCTATGACGGGAGGGAACCGGATGTGGATGCGGCGGGGAAGGTGAGAACTCGCTGGGGCGGAAGGATGATTAAAAGTCCGGTGACGGGGGAAGATATTCCCGATCCTACAGACAAAGTAACGATTTATCGGTATTTAAATCCGAGGGCGGCCCAGTGGCAAAAGGCAGATTATATTGTCTCGAATCCGCCGTTTATTGGGAATAAGAGAATGCGTGAGAGCCTTGATGACGGGTATGTTGAATGCTTGAGGAAGACTTACCAAAACTTGTCAGATACGGTTGACTTTGTAATGTACTGGTGGGAGAAGGCAGCAAATCTTGCCAAGTCGAAGAAAATTCAAAGGTTTGGCTTTATTACAACAAATAGTATTGTTCAATCATTCAATAGGAAAGTTCTAGACCATTATGTCGGCGATAAACAAATATCTCTTTACTTTGCTATTGCCGATCATCCTTGGACAGATAGTAAAGATGGTGCTGCTGTACGTATTGCTATGACTGTCGTGACACCCGAACCGTCAATTTCAGGCTTTTTGATGAAAGTCAAGTATGAATCTCAGGGAGAAAATGAAAATGAAATTTTAAAATTTGAGGTATTTAAGGGATTGATTAATTCTGATTTGACTGTTGGCCGTGATACAGTCAAAATGAAACCGTTAAAATCAAATGATGGCATCTCATTTCAGGGTGTTATTCCATTAGGCACAGGGTTTATAATTGAAGAACATGATTTCCAACAGCTTGATTTAGACAAGCAGAATTTGCCGTCAGTCATCAGATCGTATGCGATTGGGAGAGATTTAGTTCAAAGTTTTCAGAAAAAGTGGATTATTGATTTTTTCGGTCTATCTAAAGATGAAGCCTCTCAACAGTTTCCTCTATTATTCCAAAGGCTTCTAACAACAGTTAAGCCATTTCGAGATCAGCAAAATAGAAAATCAAATCGGGAGAATTGGTGGCTTTTTGGCGAGAAAAGACCAGGATTAAGAAAAGCTGTCAACAATTTGAATCGATTTATTGTCACGCCAGACACTTCTAAATTTAAGCCATTCTTTTTTGTTGATAGTGATGTTTTGCCGGATGTTCAGCTTTACACAGTCGCATCAGATGATGCCTGGATTTTAGGCATTTTAGAATCCTTAGTACATCAAAAGTGGCTTAAAAAGATTGCACCGCGAATGGGCAAGGGAAATGATTTGCGATGGAAACCGTCAATTGTCTTCGACCCCTTCCCCTTCCCCGACCCCACCGATACCCAAAAACAAACCATCCGCGAACTCGGAGAACGCCTCGACAGCCACCGCAAACGAGTCCAAACCACTCACCCCGAAGTCACCATCACCGGGATGTACAACCTCCTCGAAAAACTCCGCCAAGGCGAACCCCTCGACGACAAAGACAAAGCCTTCAAGCAAAAAGCCCTAGTCTCCACCCTCAAACAAATCCACGACGAACTCGATGCCGCCGTATTTGCCGCCTATGGTTGGGAACCCACCCTCACCGACGACCAAATCCTGGAAAACCTCGTCACCCTCAACGCCCAACGCGCCGAGGAAGAACGCAACGGACTGATTCGCTGGCTACGTCCCGACTACCAAGCCCCCGGCGAAACCTACGTGCAACCATCCCTTGCAGGTATCACCACTGGAACCGAAACCTCGATCGCCCCCACGGAACAACAACCCTTCCCCAAAACCCTCAAAGAGCAACTTTGGGCCATCCGCGACTTATTCCGCACCCAAAGCGGCGAATGGACAGCCGCCCAAGTCACCGCCCATTTCAAAGCAGCCAGCCGCAAACAAAAAGTCATTCTCGACTGTTTAGAAAGCCTCGAAGATTTGGGGATTTTGCTCAGTCATAATGAAGGTGGCATGACTTTCTGGCATCTCGCAGAAGTTGGAAATGCCACATAAGCTGGGCTTGGCAATTGTTATGTCCAATCCTCCAAAACCAGTCCTGGCACTTGTGCAAAATCTTGTCGATTTCGCGTCACTAAAATTGAGTTATTAACCAAAGCAATGGACGCAATCCGCAAGTCTTGTGTCCCAATTCGTATTCCCTGACGGCGCAGCGCCAAATATTGCTCGCAAGCTGATTCGGTAAAATCCAGAACGAGAAAATCGTTGAGAAATTTAACAGCCGATCTCAAACCCACATAAGCCCAAGTTAAGCGTTGCTTCTGTCCGGGTTGCGAAGCTTGACGAATTGCATTGAACCAGCCCTGAATCAATTCCTCAACATTGATGACAGTAATAGCAACATCCCTGGTATGGAGAGCTTCAAAACGTTGCAATATGAGTGGATTAGAGTGTTGCAGCAGTGTGATATGGTCGGTATCGAGAATATATTGAGTCATAGGGTCTCAGACTCAGGAAAATCGATATCGGCATTTCGATCGTGGCGATATGCTTCAACATATTTCGTGACTTCATTCAGCAACGGATTACATCTCAAAAGAGGTGAAACATTCAACATCGGACGCGCCTCATACCAAGCAATCCGATCGTCAATTTCTGGCTGATTATCCAGATAAAAGCTAATGGCATCAAACACTTGAGCCGCCGTCACGAGTTGAAGTAACTTCTGTGGGATTTCTTCAGGCTTTATTCCCGATTTCCAAAACACCACAATATCCCGTACAGTAACTTGAGTGTCTGCAATAATCGGTTCCCCCTGCAAAACTTCAGGATTGCGGGTGACATAGCGAGAAATTCTTGTAGGAGACAGCGAACTGGTCATAACGACCTCATCAAAAAATGTAAACCAGCTTTCATCTTAGCATAGTGGACAGAAGACGCCTATCGGGTATTCTATATTGCTAGATTTGAAGAAGCTATTACGTTTTCGCCGTGTTTATAACTGCTTCATTCACTTAGATATCAAAGATGGAAATAGAGCGATCGCCTTTTACCTTTTGACTTACGCATGGGGGCCGGTGAAACCGGGTTTTTTGGCTGAGAATACGCGTGACAGCCCGCAGATTTCGTCAAAAACCCGGTTTCTTCGATCGCGCCTGGGTAAGTCCTTTTACCCCTTAACTACCGCCCACTGAGTCACCGGCGCAAGCGGCTTCCAACCCTGAAAAGAACCGATCGCCCCTACTCGCTGAATCCCAATTCTAATGAGTTCCCCGCCATAACGATCGTGCCATTGCAAAACTTTAAACTCGCTCTCAACTGTCACCGCATTAACAACTAATCGGCCGCCTTCACCTAAAGCATTCCAGCAAGTTTCCAGCACAGCTTCTGCGGTGACACCGCCGCCGATGAAAATAGCATTCGGTTGAGGCAAATTTGTCAGGGCTTCCGGCGCTGATCCCGCCACAATTTCGAGTTCGGGAACGCCGAAAGTCGAGGCATTTTCGGCGATGTATTGCAGTCGAGTTGGGTGGCGTTCGATCGCGATCGCCCTGCACCGAGGATGACTCCGCATCCATTCGATCGCGATCGAACCGCAGCCCGCCCCCACATCCCAAAGCAACTCTCCGGGAATCGGTGCTAACGTTGACAGAGTAACGGCTCGAACCTCCCGCTTGGTAAGTTGTCCGTCGTGGCGATAAGCAGCATCCGGCAAACCCGCAGTTCGGGGGAGGATAAGAGTTTGTCGATCGGCTGCAACTGCGATCGCGATCGTGTTCAAATCAGCCAAATCCGCTGCATTCCAGGCTGCTGCGACCCCCTCGCTCCGACGTTCCGATCCCGATCCCATCCGCTCGAACACAGTCATCAAACTGCTACCAAACCCCCGCTGTGTCAACAATTGTGCCACCTTTCCCGGCGTGTGTCTGTCAGCGCTCAACACCAGCAAGCGCGCCCCCGGCGAGAAAGCAAGGGCGATCGATGCGATCGGGCGATTTGTCAAACTGAAAGTCTCAACTTGGGCTAATGGCCAACCCAAACGGGCGCAAGCAAGACTAAAAGCCGATGCCGCCGGAATTACAGTCATTTCCGAAATGGGAATCTGGCGCGACAGCGTGACGCCGATGCCGTGACACATGGGATCGCCGCTTGCGAGCACGCACACAGACTGTCCCCGGCGGCGGATGATTTGATCGACTGTTGCTTGTAGGGGCGAAGCCCAAACCAATTTTTCGCGGGTGTCGTCGGTTGGTAGCATTGCGAGGTGACGGGCACCGCCGACAACGACTTGAGATTGAGAGAGGAGGGTAAAGGCGATCGCACTCAATCCCGAAAGTCCGTCTTCGCCAATCCCCACCACCGAAAGCCATTTGTGCATTGCACCCTTACTGCTAATCTCGTTTCCGGCTGCATTGGAATCATCAAACTCGATCGTCATCACTCATTAGTTATTAGTTATTAGTTATTAGTTATTAGTCGTTAATCATATTATGTCCGCTCGAACAACCAGAATAAAATTGGTTTATAGTGAGGACGGAAGTCCTCATAAAACTCGCTCGGACTTCCGTCCTCACTACAAAAGTTATAACGGTTATTTTACCAGACTAGATAGGGAGCATCTCAGTTTTGCTTTTACTCTGGGTGCGATCGTCCCCCTCGCTATATGTATATACTGTGCTGTGCGGGATGCTCGCACTCCAAAAAAACGGTTTTTACTCGCAGCACAGATGCTCCCACTAGATATGTGATATCAAATCCGGTAGCATCGTCCTGTATTCATCTCTGTATTCTCTCCCTCTGCGTTCTCTGCGCCCTCTGCGGT
>NZ_JAUBVD010000064.1:0-33353 GCF_036705675.1 Microcoleus sp. AT8-A3 | reverse complement strand
AGGAATTCGTAAAGACGGTTCGCAGTTGCAGGTGGCACCAGTACAGGTACAAGGACTTTATCGGAAGGAGGATACAATTAATCCTTTGAACGCGCCTGTAGCTAAACCTTTAGGTGCAGTAGAAGCGAGTTATGCTGATGGTAGCGGTGGGGTAGTTACTCAGGTTCTAGACCAAACTGGGCAAGTTGTTTCAGCGGTAGATGGAGGGGGAAATAAACCTAGCTTTGAGCGAAATCAGAATTTGTTGGTGACGAAAAGAACCGACGCGCGGGGCAATACTACATCTTACGAGTACGATGCTAAAGGAAATGTGAAAAGCATTTCTGATTCCCTTTCCGGTACGCCTCAAACACCCCCAAATAACAACGAAGATCAGTTGTTTGGGCCGAGAAATTATATAAACGCGAATGCTAGGGCTATTGCAGTAGGAGATGTCAACGATAACAGCACTGTTGATATTGTTACTGCTGGTTATGGCAACAGTGTATCAGTGTTGTTGGGTAACGGCGATGGCACTTTTGGCGTCCAAAATTACACTGTAAGCGACAGCCCAAACTCCATAGCTTTAGGGGATTTGAATGGCGATCTCAATTTAGATATCATTACTGTCAGTTCTTTTGGTGGTACTACTCCTAATGCAGGTAGGGTGTCAGTATTGTTGGGCGACGGTTCGGGCAATTTTACCCCTCAAGCTAATAATTATCCGGTAGCTTCTGGTGCTTTATCCGTAGCTGTGGGAGACGTAAATAAAGATGGCCAAAATGATGTCGTTACTGCTAATAATTCTAGCACCAATAGCTTGTCCGTGCTGTTGGGGAATGGCAATGGTACTTTTGCCCCCAGCACGAATATCGCACTGAATTCGTCGCCTGAGTTTGTAACTTTGAACGATCTAAATAAAGATGGAAATCTAGACATCATTGCTGCCAGCCCTTCTAGCGGCACTAATCCTGCTAGCGGTAGGGTGTCAGTATTATTGGGAAATGGCAGCGGTACTTTTGCTGCCCAAAGTAATTACTCCGTGAATGTTGGGGCTGTATCTGTAGCTGTGGGAGATTTGAATGGGGATGGCAATAATGACATCATTACTGCAAACAAACGTGACTCGAACGTTTCTGCATCTTTAAACAATGACGTATCTGTATTATTGAGCAATGGCGACGGTAGTTTTGGTGTGGCAACTAATTACTCAATTCAGTCAATAACGGGAAATTTTCATAATCCTTTGTCCGTAGCAGTAGGGGATGTGGATGGAGATGGAGATTTGGATGCAGTTATTTCCGGTCAGGGTTATGGTTTAGAAAGTGTATTTTTAAACAATGGTAACGGTACTTTTGCAAATCCAAGTGATGATAATTATTCCTCTTATGCATCCGATCAGGCTGTGGCATTAGCAGATATCGATCTTGATAGCGATTTGGATTTAATCTTCGCTAGTGGTGGAGTTGATGTTCGTTTAAACAATAATGTGCAAGCTGGTGGGGGAGGTGGTACTGGCAAGCGGAGTTATACTTACGACCCTGTTTTCAATCAAGTAACCAGCGAAACTGATGAATTAGGCCGCCAAACTCTTTACGAAATTGACCCGCTTACTGGCAACAGAACGAAAGTGACAAATGTAGTAGGCGCTGTTGGCGGCAGCGATGATGTTGTTACTAGCTATACCTACACTAACAAAAACCTCATAGACACTGAAAATGACCCCAACGGACGGGTGACAGATTACGATTATAACGATAAAGACCAGTTGGTTAAGATTACTTTTGCCAAAGGAACAGTTGACGAAGCGGTGCAGCAATTTGAATACGATGCTGCGGGCAATCAAAAGGCGGTAATTGATGAAAATGGCATCCGCACTGAGTACGAATACGATGCGATGAATCAGTTGAAAAAGACGATTTTTGCTAAAGGAACTATCGAGGAAGCAACCCAGCAGTTTGAGTACGACGGTGCGGGAAATCAGACGGCAACAATTGATGAGAATGGGAACCGTACTGAGTCTGAGTATAATATCATGAATCAGTTGGTTAAGGTTAAGGCTCCTGACCCGGATGGCAGCGGGCCGCTCACCTCTCCTGTAACCAGTTACGAGTACGATAAAAATGGGAATCAGGTATTAATGCTTGACCCGTTGGGTCGGAGAACTGAGTATCGGTATGACAGTCGGAATCGGTTGGTTGAGACGGTTAATCCTGACGGTTCTAAGGAAAAGATGCGGTACGATTCGGATAACAATCAGACGGCGAGTTTTGATGCTAAGGCGAATCGGACAAATAAGGTTTATGATGCACGGGGTCGGTTAATTCGGGAGGTTGACCCTAGTGATAAAATTACTCGATTTGAGTACGATGTTGCTAATCAAATGGTGGCTCAAGTTGATGCGAATAATAGCCGCACTGAATACAAGTACGACGACTTGGGAAGAAGAACCGATGTGACTGAAGGGGCAACGACTGCGATCGCCAGCACCAGCAAAACCGAGTACGATAAGGTTGGCAACGTTACTGCAGAAATTGACGGGAACAATAACAAGACTCAATATGTTTACGATGCCAGAAACCGACAAACCCGCGTCATTGATGCTTTAACTCCATCGGGGAGTACCACCACTGAATACGATAAAGTCGGCAATGTCTTATCAGTTACCGACCCTCTCCTGCGCAAAACATCCTTTACCTACGACCCTTTAAACCGCCAAAAAACTGTCACCGACCCCCGGCTAAACACCACTACGTACACTTACGACAAAGCAGGCAATCGCACCAAAATCACCGACGCTCTCAACCACTCCACCGAATACACCTTCGACAATCTCAACCGCCAAATCGGCACTAAAAATCCCCTAACTTCTACCACAAAATCCACCTACGACGCTAACAGCAATCTCCTCAGATTTACCAACGAATTGGGAGAGGAAACTGCCTACGTTTACGATAAAAAAGACCGAGTTACTGCTGTTACCGACCCGCTAGGCAACACGGTTACTACAGAATACGATGCCAACGGCAACGTGAGTGCCGTCACTGATGGTTTGGGCAACACCACTCGCTACGGTTACGATGCTTTAAACCGTCAAACAACTGTCACTGATGCCCTCAACAAAGTCACAACTACCACTTACGATAATGTCGGCAATATTGCTTCTATTACCGACCCTGCAAACAACAAAACAACTTACGCTTACGATGAATTAAATCGCCTGAAAACAGAAACCAATCTACCTCTAAACCGCACTCGCAGCTACACTTACGATACCGCAAGTAATTTGATAACTGCCAAAGATGGCAACAACCGCACTCGCAAGTTTGTTTACGATAAACTCAACCGCCCAACCGAAGAACAATGGCTCAATTCAGCTAATACTCCGATTCGCACGATTGCTTCAAGTTACGATGCAGCAGGTCAGCTTAAAACTATTAGCGACCCCGATGCAACTTACACTTTGACTTACGATTTGGCTGGCAATTTGGAAACTGTCGATAATGCGGGAACTCCCAACATACCAAATGTGCTGTTGAAGTACACCTACAATAAGGTTAACAATCCGCTTTCCGTGACGGATACAATTAACGGTCAATTGCGCGGCACCAAATCCTTTACTTACGATGATGGGAACCGGGTGACTCGAATTACTCAAAGCGGCAATGGAGTAAGTTCCAAGCGGGTGGATATGAGTTATGATGCTGCGGGTAAAACTAAGGATGTTATTCGTTACAGCGATTTGAATGGCACGAATTTGGTGGCTAAAAGCGAGTATGTTTATGACAGTGTTGGTCGTTTAACTCGCTTGAGTCACGGTAAGGGGAATGTGGCGTTAGCTAATTATGCTTGGACTTACGATTTTGCCAATCGAGTGACTGGATTTAATTCGCCTTCGGGTAGCACCAGTTACAGTTACGATAAACTCGACCAATTGACAGGGGCAGATTACACCACTCAGAGTGATGAGAATTACAGTTACGATGATAATGGCAATCGAACTAATTCTGGATATCAGAGGGGAAGTAACAATCAGTTGAATTCTGATGGTGTTTACAATTACGAGTACGATGGTGAGGGAAATCTCAGGAAGCGAACTGATATTGTGACGGGTGAGGTGACTGAGTACAGTTGGGATTATCGGAATCGGTTGACTCAAGTTGTTGGTAAGAATAGTGGCGGTTCTGTAATTAAGTCGGCTCAGTATAGTTATGATGGTTTGAATCGCCGCATTGTTAGGGAAGTTGATGCGGATGGTGCTGGTAGTGCAGCGCCTCAAGTTGAGCGTTTGGTGTATGACGGGCAGCATATTGCTTTGACTTTTGATGGTGGTGGAAATCAAACGCACCGCTATTTGCACGGGGTGCAAACTGACGAAATTTTGGCGGATGAAAGTGCTGGCGGTAGCGTGTTGTGGCCACTGACGGATAATTTGGGTACTGTGCGGGATTTGGTTGATAGTAATGGGGCGATTCAGAATCGGATTGGTTATGATAGTTTTGGGAAAGTAAGGAGTCAAACTAATCCGAGTGTGGGTTTCCGTTTTGGTTTTACGGGGCGGGAGTTGGATTCTGAGACGGGGAATTATTATTACAATTCGAGGTATTATGACCCGCAGGTGGGGAGGTTTATTAGTGAGGATACGATCGGGTTTGCGGGTGGGGATGCTAATTTGTATCGGTATGTGGGGAATAGTTCGACTAATTATACAGACCCAACAGGAGAGTTGATACCTACAGCACCACCTGTGGCTGCACCGCCTGTGGCTGCACCACCTGGGGGAGGTTTGATTCCATTTTTGAGACGTATACCTGGTTTGGGTGGTGCGGGTATATTACTTGCGCCTCCTGGTGGTGGTGGATTGTTGAATCCTTTGCCTGCGGGTCAGGACGATCGACTGTTTGAGGAAAGACTGCGGAGAGGGTTGATTCGCCCTCATGGACAAACTCAGCCTACTCCATCGCTTAATCGACCAAAGCCTTATCCTTCACCAACCCCTGCGCCAGCCCCTGCGTCAGCACCAAAGTCAGCCTCTCCAACTAGAACACCCAAAAAGAAAGGTAGCAATTGTCCAACCTGTGACGATCCCCCATTCAGCTCATATGATAAGTGTAGTGATTTGGTGACAAATGATTTGCCTTTTGAAGGGTATAAAGATACAACTATTAAATCTGCTGTTAAAGCTATGCAGAACTTTAGGGGAAATCATCCTCTGATCAAAGATTTTAGAGAGCTTGAGCCTCAAGGGGGAAAAGGCGACCCAGGGGATAAATTTAAATGTAAAAATCCTACAGGTGCTAATCATTACAACGTTTACATCAAAGACCTTTTCCCAAAGAAAAGTGCTGGCTCTATAGCTGAATGTACATGTTGTAAAGAAGGAAATCCTCCCGACTTAGTAAGCCGATTTGCTATTCTGAACATCAAAGATAAATATGACCCACCGACTAAATACTACAACAAAGGAAGATGAACAAATTAGAGTATTGGTTTCTAGATACTGCTGTTGAGGAAGTGATTGGTTTCAGTTGGATTGTTCCTGATGAGCGATACGGAGACCTGGCCATCAATCGCGCACCCCTCAATCTCACAGTAGCCGAAATTACTGATGTATTGCATGATCTCTTTCAAAAAGGAGACTTGCTAGCAATTACTTCCTCCGATACACCTTTGTATAAATTAGAAGACTTTCTCAATAGAGGTTTTATACCTTCCAAATCAGAAATTGAGTCGGCTATTCATCAAAAAATAAATTTGGGCTATTTCTTGACGACTCAAGGAGGAGAAAGATGGGAGTCGTTTTCTCAACCTAATTGGGATTTGTATTGGACAGGATATAATGGTTTCCTTGGCTGCGCCGATCGTAAATTATTAGAAGCATATTTAGCCTTATACCATTTAATAGATCATGGAAATACCCGTGCCTATATTATCCCTGGCACTGAATCATGGGAAATATTGACTCCTTGGCAAGCTACTTATTGGAAAACACTTCCTATTGGTTACGAAGTTCGGTATGAAAGTAGAAGCGTTGAATTTGATGAATCTGCTAAGCGCGATCCTAAGTTAATTGAACGAGAAAAACAAGCAAACAACTGGTATTCTAGCACTAGAATATGGTATACAAACTACTTTAAGCAGTGTGAAGCCGAACTTAACTATTCCACAGCATTAGCAAAAAGTCCGAATCTCAAAATCGAATACTTGATGCTTAAGTTTGTAATATGCAAATGGGAGGCACTAATCAGTTTTGCACACTCAGAGCATCTATCTCAGGCTGAAGTAGTGCTTGCTGCAGATTCCTTGTTTCAGAGAGGTGACATTAAAGCAATGGTGTTTGACGATGAATACGACACCGAGCCAGCTTCCGATGTTGTCTTAACAAGGGCAGGAATTCAAGACCACTTAATTGGAAGACTTGTAGCAAGCTACTATTTAACTCCTCAAGGTGGTGCTAGATGGGAAGCAATGGCTCATCCTGATTGGAATAAGTTTTTTATTGTGAATTTTCGTGGGGCGTTCCCTTATTATGAATATGGAATTCTCAGTACCCAGAGAGAAATTATAGAGCAATTGTTGAGTTTAGACCACTTGATTTTTAAGGAGCGACACATCCCAGGAACCGAAAAATGGAATGTCCTCGAACCCTGGGAAGCAACTTATTGGAAGACTTTACCGCAAGGCTATCACGTTAGTTGTGAATTTCAGCACAATGATTCGTACCTAGATTACCAAAAAGCAGGAGCCAGCCCTGAGTTAATTGAGGAACACGAGCAAGTAATGAAATGGTACGAAAACATGAGAAAATGGTATACAGACCCTTCCTTTGACTAGACTTTAACTGTTTTACTTAATTGATAAATTTAAGAGATGTGTCAATTTATCTCAATGTCTGCTAACATTTACTTAACCATAAAATCTGGATTCAAACCTCTGCATAAAAATATCAAAGTATTTTACTTTTGTTCGGTCAAATTGCGATCGCTTGTTATTTCCCAATGACCTCCTTAATCTCCATCATTACCACCACCTACAACCGAGAACAATACCTCAGCGCCGCCATAGAAAGCATTCTCGCCCAAACCTACCCCAACTTTGAACTCATAATTTGGGACGACGGTTCCACCGACTCCAGTCTCACCATCGCCCGCAAATACGCAAAGCAAGACGCGCGAATTCAAGTAACAGCCGCTCCCCACCAAGGCCGAGGAATAGCCCTCAAAGCGGCTCATACACTGTGCAAAGGAACATACATAGGTTGGGTAGACAGCGACGACTTGCTCGCACCCACCGCCCTCGAAGAAACCGCAGCCGTATTAGACGCACAACCAGAAATCGGAATAGTCTACACCGATTGTCTAACGATCGATGAAAAAACTCAAGTAAAAGGACTAGGGCACCGCAGCCAAATACCCTACTCTCCAGATAGACTGTTAGTAGACTTTATGACCTTCCACTTCCGCCTGTTTCGCCACCAATTATACGATAGGATAGGCGGCATCAACTCCGAATTCAACCGCGCCGAAGATTACGATTTTTGCCTGCGACTTTCAGAAATTACCCAATTCTATCACCTCAACAAACCCCTTTACTACTACCGCCAGCATTCCGCGCATACAGTCGAACAGCAACTAGACCAAATTATTGAATCTCAGTCAGCAATTTCCCAAGCGCTTCACAGGCGAGGATTGAGCGAAAGATTTGAGCTAGAAGTAGATATCGTCAGTCGATTTTTTCTGTACAAACGCAAGCAAAAAGAAATATGCTGCAGCAAATCGACCGCCTCAAATCCGATTTTTGTAATAGGAGCCCCACGTTCGGGGACAACTCTCCTGCGTTTAATGCTAACAGCGCATCCAGATATCTGCATTCCCCCCGAAAGTCTTTTCTTTGTTGCACTAGAGCCGAAATACGGCAATGTCAGCAACTTGTTACCTCAAATTGAAGAGTTTTTAAACGACCTTTACAATGAAAAATTTCCTAAGTTTTGCGAGTGGAATGTAGACCGAAAATTTTTATTAAATAACTTAAAAAGTTACCAGGAATTAAGCTACCCCCTGGCAGTGGAAACAGTTTATCAAACTTACCGCCAACAGTTTGACTCGACAGCTTCGATTTGGGGAGACAAGAATCCTTGCCACATTCATCACTTAGAAAAAATCCGGCGGTATTTTCCTGCATCTAAGGTGATTTTAATTGTCAGAGATTTTCGGGCTTGTTACAGTTCTGTAAAAAAGATAGTGGCAAAAGAGCGAGAAATGAAAGAGGTGTGGTCGGGACCTAAAACATTAGAGGGAATGATGTACCAGTGGAACCAAGTTGTTAAGCTTATCGGCAAATACCATCAAAAATGGGAACAATTCTATTTAGTTTATTATGAAGATTTGGTGAGGGAACCCTCAGTGCAGTTAACGAAAATCTGTAAATGGTTAGGGGTAGATTTTCAGGACTCGATGCTGGAATTTTATCAAAAAAATGCCGAGTTAGGTTTAGTTCTTCCAAGCCAAGTTGTGTTGAATCCAAATACTTTCAAGTCAATTGATATTAAGAGAATTAATGCTTGGCAAAATGAGTTGAGTTTGGCTGAGGTGGAAACTATTGAGTTAATGAATAGAAAAAATTTGGAAAGGCTGGGGTATAAATGCACTTCATTATTTTAGCAGGTAAGTAAGTCCACTTAATTAAACCGACCTCTGAATCACTGAAAAGCTTACGATATAGGTATTCTTCCTTCTTTCTAACATCTGTTACACTCATCCGTTGCCGAACTTCCTTCTTCCTTCTATTTATGACTCCCATCTCCATTGTCATGACAGTCTACAACCGAGAACGCTACCTCAAAGCTGCCATAGAAAGCGTTCTCGCCCAAACTTACCCTAACTTTGAACTTTTAATTTGGGACGACGGTTCCACAGATAACTCTCTCAATATAGCCCGCAACTACGCCAAACTTGACCCCAGAATCAAAGCCCTCGCCGCCGAACACCGAGGTTCGGGCTATTCCCTAATGGCCGCCATTAGAGAAGCCACATTTCCTTACTTCGGCTGCGTGGATAGCGACGATTTGCTCGCCCCCAAAGCACTAGCAGAAACAGTTCCTATTTTAGATGCAAATCCTCAAGTAGGAGTTGTTTATACCAACTATTTACTCATCGACGAAAACGACTGCGTTGGCGGCGAAGGCCCTCTCTGCCAAATCCCCTATTCGCCAGAGCAACTGTTAGTAGATCCCATCGTCTTTCACTTTCGCTTAATCCGCCGTTCAGCTTACAATAATTGTGGCGGTGTTGACCCAAAATTTGCCAGTGCTGTCGATTACGAATTGTGCCTGCGGCTGAGTGAAGTTACAGAAATTAGAAAAATCAACAAACCGCTTTATTATTACCGCATCCACCAGCAAACCGTTTCTCGCCAGCATCGGGCAGAGCAAATATTATTATGCCGCACCGCTGTCGAACAGGCGCTTCAACGTCGCGGACTTGCTGACAAATTGGAGTTGGGAGTAGAACTTGTCGGTCAATTTCGCTTGCGCCCGAAGCAAGTTAATGATAAAATAGATAGGAGCAAGTTTTCGAGCGCGGATGCTAATTCACCCAACAGCCAGTCAAATATTTTTTTAGGCGCTAAGGCTAATTCACCCAGCAACAAATCGACCGTATCAAGTCCGATTTTTGTAATAGGAGCCGAACGTTCGGGGACAACTCTCCTGCGTTTAATGCTAACAGCGCATCCAGATATCTGCATTCCCCCTGAAAGTCTGTTCTTTGTTGCCCTAGAGTCAAAATACGGTGCTGTCAACGACTTGCTGCCTCAAATTGAAGATTTTTTAAATGACCTTTACAACAACAATTTTCACAGGTTTTGGGAGTGGAATATTGACCCACAGCTTTTATTAGATAACTTGACAAATAACAAGCAATTGAGTTACGCTCAAGCAGTTTTTACAGTTTATCAAACTTACCGCCAGCAGTTTGACCCGACAGCTTCGATTTGGGGAGACAAAAATCCTTTTCACATTTATCAATTAGGAAAAATCAGGAGATATTTTCCAAGTGTTAAGGTGATTTTGATTGTGCGAGATTTTCGGGCTTGTTACAGTTCTATCAAAAAATTAGTAGCAAAAGAGCAAGAAAGGGGGGAAGTGTGGCCGGGGATAAAAACGGTAGCGGGACTGACGCACCAATGGAATCAAGTTGTTAAAATAATTGAAAAATACCATCAAAAATGGGAGCAATTTTATTTAGTTTCTTACGAAGATTTGGTAAGGGAGCCATCAGCACAGTTAGCTAAAATCTGCAAGTGGGTTGGAGTAGATTTTCAGGAATCAATGCTGGAATTTTATCACAAAAATGCCGAGTCAGGTTTAGTTCCGCCGAGTCAGATGGTGTGGCATCCCAATACTTTAGAGCCGGTTGGGAGTGACAGAATTAATGCTTGGCAAGATGAGTTGAGTGTTACTGAGTTGGAGACTATTGAGTTGATGAATTGGAAAAATTTGGAAAAGCTTGGATATAAATGTACTTCATTATTTTAGCAGGCAACTTGCTGAGTAATTTTTATCAATTCTGGTACTCTGCTGTTCCGAATTCAATCGCAAAAATTGCCGATTGGTGAATAGTACCAGTGAGGTTATGCTCGATGGCGGTTTTGCTTCACCGATCGCGCAGCGCTTGCATCAATACCAACAATATCAACGAACCAGACTGCGATCGCCCCCGCTGGAGAGTGCTGAGTTCTGCCCTTTTCTCAGCCTCGCCTTGCCTCAACCGCCGCATTAAGAAATACCCCCGACGGATGCAGCAATGCAGTATTTGCGGCAAACTTTCTGGTATCGGGTCGGGTCTACACCAAGATGAAAATAGAGGGACACGGACAAGCCAAGATACTTACCCAAGAGGAAATCGAACTTTTATTTAACGAAGGTTTGCAGAGCGATCGCGACCGCGCCCTCTTTGGAGTTTGTCTGTACACCGCTTGTCGCATTGCCGAAGCGTGCAGCTTGAAAGTCATCGATGTTTTCACCCCGGCGGGCGTCATCCGCTCCGAAATGATCATCCGTAAAGGCAACACCAAAGGCAAGCTCGGCACCCGCACTATCCCGCTCATTCAAGAGTTGGGGCTGCTGTTAGAAACCTACAAACATCCCGAACACCCCTACCTATTTGTAGGAGACCGCAATCATAATCACTCAAGACCGCAATCAGGATTTTTACCAGACCACATTAAATGAAACTGAACCAAAACTTCAGACCAAATTAAACGCTACTCAGACCAAATTAAATGCGACCAGACCACAATCATGTAAACGAGACCAGATTAAATGCAACCAACTGAAAGCAACGCGAGAGAGTCAAAGCTGAGGCTCCTTAATAATTGCCTCACCCTTCACAAATCCAACATTACGACTTGATCTAACTTTCCCCTCAGAAACTGTTGCAAAAACGACCGTTTTTGCAACACCCACTCCAACCAACCAGAAACAGGCTTAGCGCCACCAAAAACTGTTGTAAAACTTATCTCAAAATTTGTGTCTCAAAAACGTAGACCGATAGTTAGTTATGTAACATTCCCTTACACTTCGCCCTGAAAACAGAGGCACGAGTATATGCTCGTTGGCTACGCAAGGGTTTCAACCCTCGACCAAAACCTTGACTTACAGTGAGACGCTCTGCTCTCGGCCGGCTGTGAAAAAGTTTTCACAGACATAGCCGGCGGCGTTGCATTTAATGTGGTCTCGGTTGGATGATTGCGGTCTGGTCGCATTTAATCTGGTCTGTGCTTCATTTAATCTGGTCTGAAGTTTTAATTCAGTTGCATTTAATGTGGTCTCGAAAAAAATCCTGATTGCGGTTTTGAGTGATTATGATTGCGGTCTCCTACAAGTAGAGTGATAGCTTGGCTGATTAGGGTACTGATGGAGGTAATTGCCGGGTTGACTGTGGGTGACTTAACTCGATTGAAACTCCTAGTTTCTCAGAAAGTTCCAGAACATTATTGCTAAAGTCAGCCGCTCCAGCTAAAACTCCAGCACTCATCGTAGCAAATGTCAGCAGGGCAACTAAGCGGGTTTTAATTCTCTGGGGTTTTCGCTTGTCAGGAGTATTGATGTCCTCTTGCAAGTCATCCAGATGAACCAATGCTTCTTCACGTTTGGCTTCGGGGAATTCTTGAGCCATATCGCGGAGAGAATTGATTAGCCTAGTAATTTCATCAACATTCTGTCCAATATTTTGGGAGAAATTGGAAACACTACCGCTGCCGCTTTGAACAAAACCAATACTTGAATTTGGAGCATTGATTGTTGTTTCGTTAGTCATAGATTCATTTTGATTGTGAGTCATAGTAACATTGCTTCCTGTGATTATAGTACCTTTATTATTATTACCTATGTATAAGCTAGAGTCTCTCCGGATTTGTTTATGAATTTCTACTTCTAGAATGTTAGTATCAGAACGCAATATAGACAAAGCTTGTAAAAGCATCTGCATATTGTGTTTATTAGATGCTCCAATATCAGATTGCCTAGCAAGTTGAGCTTGCAGGTGCTGAGTGACTGTATGAATATTGTCGCAGGTAGCCTGGAGCCATTCTACAGATTTCTGGGGATTATCACGGATTTGTTCACACTCATTCCATATTAACTGAAAAGTTTGAGCGAGCGTTCTTTTTAGGGCAAAGAAGAGGAGAGCTGCTCGTGCGCTATCCTGTAAGGAGTCAGAAAATTCAATACAGTGTTCCAATAAGGCTTTATCGAGCGATAGTTCTAATTGAGCTAATCCGAGAGTTTTGGCAAGAGTAGGTTCTATACTACAAAGCCATTTGGCTAAGGCAAGTTCATCAACAGCCATCTCATTGACTAAAGGCCAACTTCTTGCTCTCCAAGTCACTGAGAGGATGCTTGCAGTATAAGCACTGAGCAAAAATGTCCAAATATCGCTATTGATTAATCGTTGTTCTCCTTCGGTGAGGATATCTTGCAACCATTTTGAATGATCGGGCTGACTTTGGTAGTAGTGGCTAATGCCTAAAGTAATACCAAGCAATTCTGTAGGACGATAGAAAAACGATGTCCGATCTGCGGGAAAATGATTCCGACCAGATAATCTAGTTAATCCCTTTGCCCAGCTTTCGAGAAAATCTTCACTAAATTGTTTGCCACAGGCAAGACTATAGCCTACGGCTGCCAGAACAGGTGCTTCACTAAAGCGATTGGGTGATAGTTTTGTTCTGTCTATATCATTGGCTACTTCAAAGGAAATATGACTGTTTGTTTGATAAAAAACATAGTTAGCAAAACCGCTTTCTGGTGATTCACTGTGATAGTTCGCCTGTAAATACTGTGCAATGCTTTCTAACTGAGAATTGAAACAGTTCCTAATTACATCTATCATAGGAACCATTTACTTGCACGAAGTTTGATATTGAGCATTGCAGGCGACCATCCCCGAACATTCTTTAGGCGAGCGAGTAAACCCGCAATCAGCTCAGAGTAATAGATAGTTACAGGATCGGATGCAGGTAACAATGATTTCCAAGACAACGAAGTAAACTTCAGCACTTGTTCGCTGAGATAGGTCAGGTCGCGGTAAGTCGATTGAGGATGAAGATTAATGAGTAACGGCGTCGGTAGAGGTGTGCTGGATCGCTTAATCAGCTTCGATCCCTTTGTACTTAGCAAGCGAGTGTAGCGCCCAAGTTGCAGAATAGTACCTCGTTCTGGTGCATAAATACCTTTGCGTTCGCCTTCTTTTACGTTAACACCCTGTTGAGACTTATCGAGCATTGTGAATGGGTGGTCGTGGGAGATCGTTAAAAACGCGAATTCAACATTTTGTTCGTTACCAACTTGAGCGACACACTCAGCAATAATATTAGCAACGTCAACATCTTTAAGTGGTCTCGCAGCGTGAAATACCAGTCTTACCGTATCATTTGGTTGCCAGCCGTTGCGATTCTTTATTTCCTGCAAGATTGAGAGAGTGGAATTCCTTAATACACTAGGATATTCATCATAAGTACAGTCTTTAGACAAATTCCCCAAAAGGTAATTACCATCCCCTCGAAACACTGTGGTAATTCCCACAAATCGCTGTCGTTCCGTAAATCTACTACCTGATAATTCGCAGGTGCCAACACCAATAACCAGTTCATCATGAATAGTCAGATCGTGATCTACAGTCCAAGGTACACCATTCATTTTGGCATAAAGTGCAACCGTCAAATTTTGTAAAGTGTATTGCAGCTCATTTTCCGATTGATTAATTGTGGCTAAACGAACCTCTTGAACGGGAATACCTGCCATTAATAGAAGTGATTTGGAGTGGAGGTAGGGATTCTCGGAATCTGGTAGCCGTGTATGGTTATCCAGAAGCACCACCATTGCGGCATCAGGCATAATCTCTCGACTAGCTAAAGTTCCTTCAATTGTTTCCCTATAAACAATGGCGGGTGGATTGTGTGTATTTTTCAACCACGGAAGGGGTTCTAATGTAAATTTCGGATTAAAAAGACCAAATATTTTTGCCAATCCACCAGTGTACCGGGATGTTTCTTGCCACTCTACATTTCTATCGTCATCAATTTTTTTCTTCTTAATGCTAATACCGTCACGTAAGCTAACGAGAAAATTTTCAACTGCACCTTGTGCTGTATCTGGGAAAAAGACAATTATTTCTGGAGTCTTTTTAGAAAAAGTTTGACGGCTGAATGGTCCATATTGATCGATGCCAACCCAAGGATAAAGCGATTTTTTAGTCCGTGCCGCATCAAAGCAATACTCAACTGATGATGCTGCAATTACAGACTGATATTCTTTCGTATTTATAGCTTCAATGCGAGCGCCAATTGTTGCTTGTAGATCGGGTGCGATGTTCAAAGTCGCTTTATTGGCAAGAAACTTATGGGCTTTATTAGTAAGAAAACTATGCATTTCAGTCAGAGTTGCATCAACTGCCGGTCCAATCAATAGCTTACTATGCTCGTTATTAAGCGCCGATTCAAAATTTTTGTACTTATCGCCAAGTATTGCTTTCAGACAACTACTAAACGAGGCTTTAGAACCTTCTAGCCAAACTTCTTCCTCATGAATAGAATCTATTTTGTCAAAGGATTCAGAAAGATAAACAATTTGTGTTGAAAGACTATCTATCCGCCCAACTAAGCGTCGCTGACCCGGAGCGCATTGACGGCGAACCACATATAAATCCCGAAGTTCAACACCCTCATTTTGAAGTGTGCTTAGGGAGGCATGAATTTGCCAATTAGTTTTGAGACGAAGAAATAATCCAATACCAGATTCATCGTTCTGAATCTCAAAAGTTTTTGCTTCAAGAATGTATTTTGGAAAGACCTTGAAACTAGAAATAATGTCTGGTAAATTTTTGACAGCGCTAATAACTTCACGGATAAGTTCTTTTTTTTGAGCAAGGAAAGTAAAAGGTTTGCGCTTTAAAGGATTATATTCTAAGAAAATATCTGGTAGTAAATAGCTTATCCTACTGATTATAAGTTGTAAATGTTCCTTACAGCTCAAATCCTCCAGTTGACCAAAAGACTTCTGGGGATTTGTGACCTTGGGAATACCGTACAGTTTACCTTTTCGCCAGTGAAAAAACCACTCATCTCCCAGTAATTCTATAAAACTTTTTAATTCCTGGCTATTCGGTAGGTTTTGCACATATCCTTTGAAGGTTTGTGCAGAGAGTGCTACCTTGAAACCGTTGAGTTGAATATCCAATTTACTCATAAATATACTTATATTTAAATAGAATTTTTAGGATTAGTATTATAGGTGATTGCTCAATAACATGAAGGTGATAAAACTTGCATTATTGAAAATAATATTACATTTTAAGTTGGTAGTTTTATACTATAAAATGAGTCTTGTCTATTATTTTAGCGTTGAAAACTTATAGGTATCCTACATGAATAAAGTAGTGATTACCGTACTTGGCTTTAGTGCGATTACCCATCGTTGTAGTAGTGCAGTTAGTCTAAGCCGAAATAATTTAGAGCTGCATGGTAAGCTCATCTAATTTGGTATAAATTGTATTTGACAAAAAGGGCAAGGTATAAAGGAGCATCCTGTCAATAGCGGTTCTTTTGAACCCATTTGAGATATTTTGACGATGCACAGACACCGAGCGATCGACAGACAACGGACGATCGACAGACAACGGACGATCGACAGACAACGGGCGATCGACAGACAACGGGCGATCGACAGACAACGGACGATCGACAGACAACGGGCGATCGACTCGCAGCCTCAAAGATGTCAAATGGGTTCTATACAAATAGCTATCTCTAGAGAGTTGTATCAGTGACTTGTTTAAACTTCCCCAACGGAAAGCCGCTGTAGAGTGTCGAGTTCTCAACGAGCTTTCTGCTTACGAGAGGATGGAGAGTTCATCAGTGATTTGAATCCGACCTTTGACCAGGGAGCGAATCAGGCGATCGAGCGAGCCGCGTTCTTCTTCGCTGATGGACTCATCGAGAATGGCGGCCATCATGCCGTAGCGGTCAGCTTTAGTGAGGCGGTGAGTATCGGTGACAGTGGCGATTAATTCGTTGATAGCGCCGGGGAGAAGGTTGAGTGGAGACATGGGATTGCTTTGAACTCGACACCTTAATCATCTCCTTGTTTCCCTTAAGAGCAAGTGATAGTGCTGCTATTTTTCCGTGATAATACTGAAGGTGTTGGGTAAGCCACGTCCGTGTTACCAGTGATGGAAATCACAGTAACCTAGTGGAAGTGTGGAGCAACTAGAACTTTTAGCGCTGCTGAATTTAGGTACGATTGAGGCGGTGAGCAATTCATAAAAACCAATTCAACCCAAGTCGTATTCAGCAATATTCGCCTCGCGCGATCGCATTTATCCTACCTCGATCCAGCAACGCCCGATGAAAGCTTAGCCCCTAAAGTCTTGGAAAAACCGACACCCTGCGTTTTTCCACACACTCGCCTGTACCTCCTTTCCCTCATCGCTACAGACAGCCAATAATGCTTCGGCTTGCGCCTGCATTTATGCGGATGCCGATGCAGCGATCGCGCTGTATAATGCTCAGCGAAGGAACGGGCTAATTTTGTCCAGTCCCGTCTTGAACCAAGCGACGGATGCTGTATATTCTACGTCCGCCCTCCGTGAGCTGGACTACCACGTTAAGAAATACCCCCGACCGATACAGTATCTCCGTCAATATGCCAGACTCTCAGACGTGGACACAATCGCGCTTATTATGAAAATAGAAGGCACGGCCTAGCATTGCTCAAGAAAATCTGCGAAGAGCTCTCCATCCTCAAAATCAAAACCCTAAGTGCTGCACGGCCCGTCGCTTCGTTTCTTCGCCCCGGCGATCGTACTTAGCGGTCGTCACAGGGGAAGCGTGACCTGCCAACTTCTGCACTGTCACGATATCGACTCCAGCATCGAGGAGGTCTGAGCAAAACGTGCGGCGGAAATCATGGGGAGAGAAAGAATCCACTCCAGCGAGGAAAGCCCGTCGCTGCAAAATCTTCAAAACACCATCAGGAGTCATCCGCCGAAATTGAATTTCTCCTCCCTTACGGATGGGAAAAAGCAGCGGCCCTGGTGCTTCTCCCCTCAACTTGAGCCACTGTTCCACCAACGCCATCGCTGCCTCTGGGAGATAAACCATCCTGTTTTTCTTCCCTTTCCCGAATCGAATTTCCAATGCTCCCGTAGAGCGGTTGAAATCGTCCAAATTAAGGCTGACTGCTTCAGCGCGGCGGATGCCTCCCCCCCGCAAGATAGCGATCAAAGCTGCATCTCGAACATCAAGGGTACTCTCGCCAGAGCAGCTTTGCACCAGCGCTGCAATTTCATCCGGGGATAGCGCCCGCCCCCTTGGTTTTCCCGATTGCTTGACGCTTCTCACGTCTACCGCCTTGCTGTAATCCAGGGGGTCGATTAAATCTAACCGCAGAGCCTCCTTGAGCACCCGCCGTAGGGCGCATAGCATTTGATTGACCGATGCTGGCGCGTACTGTTTCTCCAGAGCCGAGCGCAGCGCTGCCGTGTGCTTGTAGCGCAAAGCGGCCCAATTCAAAGTCATCCGGTCGCACTCCGAGCCCGCCAGCAACTTCGCCATGATGTCCAGCGCCGCCCCCATCGTTGCCTTCGAGCGATCGCTTCCCAAACTGTCAAGGTACACCGACGCGGGATGAAGCGCCAGCGGCACCGGTGACGCCAGCTTCAAGGTTTGTGGCTCTTGCTCTGGGAGTAGATCGAGCATTTACTCTTTCAAAGTGTTGTTATAAATACTAATTTAGACTAAAAAAGACTTGCCTTTATCCAAAATTTACCTTTCAAAAGAGTCGCACACGGCAGCACCTGGAGGTTGGTTCTCGCCCAAGGCAGAGGCTATAAACAAGCAATATTGTTACAATTCTTCATCTAGCGGGTGCATCTTCAAACCTGCATTGAGGAGAATTGAAGGGCGATGTGGCTTAAATTTGGTGTTGCTCGCAGTGGCGAACTGACGAGCATTGATGAGGTTGTGCGCGGAAAAACTCAGCTAACTTGTCTCTACTGTGGCGGCGGATTGACAGCAAAAAAGGGGAACGTGAAAGAACATCACTTTGCCCATACTGAGGAAAGTTGTAAACCAGTCTTGCAGCGGATTAAGACAAAAGCGTTTCCCTCGCTGCCTCTCTATGATAATTTCAACGTGCGATTCGTTTAACCTAAAAGGGTAGTAAACCCCTGGGGACGGTTAGCTTAAGTCTTACCCAGTAAGGCTTCTGACAACTGATTATACAAGTAGGTGCGAAACCTACCCCGCAGATGCAGCGGTGAAAGCATATTCCCTAGTTTATTGGGTAGCAACTAATAGATTAAAGCGGGAATAAAAGGCAGAACTACTAGGAGCCGAACCCGGTAACTGTCGAGTAAGAATCCATGCGTAGCATAAGCAAAGATATGTTTGAACCATCGTTATGTCGAATGGTGTAACGGCTCTCATCAAGTATAAACCCGTTGAGAAACACGGTAAAGACTGATTAACACCAAGCCAAAAGGTAAGGATAGGGTATAGGCGATTGTTGAATCGACCTATAAGCATTACCCAGAAACCCGGTGGATAGTATCACGCTAAAGATTCAAGAGTGTGTAATCGGAACGAAGTAATCCTTTTAAATCTCTGGAGAGGTCGAAATCCAGTAAGTAGCTAATGAATGATTTAAAGGGGCGGGATTGTATCAGAAGCGAAGGCTTTACCGTAATGGTAGAGATATGCTGACAGATACACGGTAATTCCAAAGATGGAGTTTTTAGTAGCAATGAATATGTCTAAAACGCTGAATAATCAGACGGTGGAATGGAAAGACCTTAACTGGCGCCAGCTAGAAAGGGTAACTTTTAAGTTGCAAAAGAGAATCTATCAAGCGAGTGAACGTGGCGATGCTAAAGCAGTTCGCAAACTTCAAAAGACTTTAATTAGGTCTTGGTCAGCAAAATGTCTCGCGGTACGTCGGGTAACACAAGACAATCAAGGTAAAAATACGGCTGGTGTGGATGGTGTGAAAACATTGACCTCAAAGCAACGTACAACCTTAGTTAGTCGTTTGAAACTTACTGGAAAGGCAAAACCCACTAGAAGGGTAATGATACCTAAACCCGGAAGTAATGAAAAACGATCATTAGGAATACCCACAATAGACGACCGTGCATTGCAAGCGCTTGTAAAAATAGCGTTAGAGCCTGAATGGGAGGCAAAATTTGAGCCTAACTCATACGGCTTTAGACCAGGGCGTTCTTGTCACGATGCGATAGGAGCAATATACAACAATATCAGACAGAAAACCAAATATGTGCTAGACGCTGATATTGCCAACTGCTTCGACCGCATAGACCATAAAGCACTTTTAGACAAGGTAAAAACATACCCTACTCTGAGGCGGCAACTGAAAGCATGGCTCAAGGCAGGAGTGATGATAAACGGCAATTTCTCCAATACTAATGAGGGTACACCACAGGGAGGTATCATATCGCCACTGTTGGCTAATATTGCCTTACATGGTATGGAGGAACGGGTTAAGCAATATGCGGAAACACTAAAAGCAAAAAGAGGGGATAAGGTGAAAAACCGTAAATCCCTTAGTTTAATCCGATACGCCGACGATTTCGTGATAATGCACGAAGATTTAGAAGTAGTACAAACCTGTCAAAAGATAATTGCACATTGGTTAAGTGACATAGGACTGGAGTTAAAACCAAGTAAGACAAGACTAACCCACACCCTCAACGAAATAAATGGAAATGTTGGGTTTGAGTTTCTAGGGTTCCATGTTCAACAGTACAAAGTAGGTAACTACAGATGTGCCAAAAACGGACACGGAACCAAGCTAGGATTTAACACACTAATCACCCCCTCCAAACCGAAAGTCAAAGCCCACCTAGCCAAGATAGCCGAGGTAATAGATTCCCATAAAACCGCCCCACAAGCTGCTTTAATTAGCAAGCTGAACCCAATCATTAGGGGTTGGTCAAACTATTATTCCGCACAAGTTAGCAAGGCAACCTTCTCAAAGGTAGATATGCTAACCTATCAGAAATTAAGAGCCTGGGCAAGAAGCAGGGGGAAAGGTAACATCAACAAGGACAAATACTGGCGAACAGTAGGCAACCGAAATTGGTGTTTCAGAACCGAAGATGGACTAGAATTAAACCGACACTCAGACACGCCAATTGTAAGGCACGTCAAAGTCAAGGGTAATTTTACTCCGTACAATGGAGACTGGATTTATTGGAGTAAGCGAAGAGGAGAATACCCAGAAACACCTACCAGGGTGTCAAAACTAATCAAGCAGCAAAAGGGTATTTGTCCTCACTGTGATTTGTACTTTACGAGTATAGATATTGTAGAACTTGACCACATTAAACCAACATCATTAGGTGGAAAAGATACCTATGATAACCTTCAAATTCTACACAAGCATTGTCACGACACAAAGACGGCATCAGATGGTTCCCTCCACAAGAACCATGACGATAAACCGTTTTAAATCGTATCCATAACAAGGATGGAATTATTGAGGAGCGGAATGAAGCGAAAGTTTCACGTTCCGTTCTGAAGGAGAGATAGGGGTAGCAATGCCCTTATCGACTCTAACATCCAGCTTAAGGGTGAGGAATTGGAGCAACTAAAAGTGCTGTGGAAAGAATACGGCGCACAAAATTACGGCATTCCCAAAGACTTGGTAAACTTTCGATGGCAATTGAAAGGATTGTTGGAATCAGAGGGATCTCGCTCTTATCAGTTTACCGACTTGGGTAAAATCCCCGTCGGCGCGCTTCCCCTGGGACTGTTCAACAAAGTCCAAGAACCGCTGCTGCTATCGGAGCTGGCTTCATTGGAAGGCTCTGTAGAGATTGCTTTATCTGCGAGGTTATCTTGTTTAGAAGAACGGAGAGCTGATTGGCTAATTTATCGAGCACAGCTTCGTCGGATTCTGGTGAACTCGCTCTACTTCCTTGAGGTCAAAGCGAGCGGCAACATCTTCTATAAAATTGGGGTAACAACTCGATCGATCTCCGAACGCATCGCCGAAGTGCAGCGGGATGTCAGAGCGCATTACTCGGATGTGGTTGTCAATTTGCTAGGATTGTGGGAACACCGGGGGAATGTGGAACTGTACTTCAAACACCGATATCAACCCTTTAATTACCGCATTGGCAAGCTGACGGAGTATTTTGCGTTTCCTGATGTTAAGGCTGTGCTGAATGATTTGTACGGGATGGAAGCCAAAGTGCTGAGTGAGGTTGAGGTCGATGTTTTCAGCTTGTACGATCGCCCTCAAAAAACATCCGGGAAAAAAGCATCTCTAAAAATAAATAGGAGCAAGCAAGGTTGAAACAGGTACAGCATTTATTATTAGTTGCTGCCCGACAATAAGAATGAAAGCTGCTATTGAGATTTCCTCTATTTACAACATTTATTATTAGTTGCTGCCCGACAATAAGAATGAAAGCTGCTATTGAGATTTCCTCTATTTTTGGTACTTCTGCGAAGGTAATTTTAACACTCACACCTCTCTTTGTTATTAATTTCATCTAAATAGCCAGCAGATTGATTTATCTTGTACTTGGACACAGGTCACGGCCAGTTGGCGGTTTATGGCGCGCTTGTAGCTCTCTTCTTCAGAAATCCGTTGTAAGGTGGTGGGATGGCGGAAATATACCACACCGCAGACACCATCTATGCTCGTGCTATCCTCGGCACAAGGTTTTTCTCCGCGCCCTTGTAATCCCCACGTCATTTTTGTTTGCCTGCCATCTTCCCAGCGCAAAGTCCTTCCTCCGCCTCCAGCCCAAGAAACTGACTCATAGATGCAGGGAAAGCTTAAGTTCTATCAGGTCTCGGCGAAGCAACCAACAGGAAACAGATGCTCCCTCAATTCGGCCTGCGCGTGCAGGTGTGACAACCATGCCCAGTGCTAGAATCGGTAGGAAAACCGACAAAGTTTTCAAGTTTTTATCCACGGTTAACATATTCGGAAATAAGCGGAGTGTCAGGCTTAGCAAGCTCTATTGTCACCATGACCAATCTATTACCAAACTTGTTGCCGATCGCCACTAATACGCCAATTTTTGGAGAAACCGAACCAAACCCAACACGCCCCCCATGCCCCCAATCTCGAAGAGTGCGGTCGCTACACTTTATATGCACGCAACCTGCGCCCCCATTGCATCGGCAAACTAAGTAATTATTTCGCGTTTCCCAATGTCAAGGTCGTGCTGCAGGGTTTGTACGAGATGAAACCCAAAGTGCGAGCGTGATTTTGAGTTGGATGCGCTCGGCGATCGGGATGGAAGATGATGTGAGTCAAAATTGAGAGAGCAGCGGGTTAGATAAGTGCGTAGAAGGCGTAGCCATCGCCCCAAAAAAGTGGAAACAAGGTCAGTGCTTACCTTGATGGTTAGATAAGTGCGTAGAAGGCGTAGCCATCGCCCCCAAGTACAGGCATTAACCGTTACACCGTAATTTAAAAACCAAAAATCTATTGTAGCATGGTACACTACATAAATTACTCAGGAAACAAATATATGTTATCAAGCAACTATTTACAGAATCCAAAGCTTTACGAAGAACACCAACCTAATGAGCCGATACTATTGTATGAAGGTGCTGCAACAATTGTTCAAGAAAGTAATGTTATTGAGGGAGAAGCAACTGTAAAGTTTGCATGGTTTCCCGCCCCACATACCAAATTTGAATTTATTTATGCAAATCAAACAGACTTAGAATCTGGGCAAGTAACTCTCAATCTGAGAGAAATAGGAGTCATAACAAAACCCTACCCTTCAAAAATTACAAGTAACGGAACTCGCAGCCGAATTGAGATTGCTGGATTTTTTAATGAGCCAGTTATTGTTGGCACGAAAGTAAAAATAAAATCCTTGCTCTTTCATTTAACTAATATTCCCTTTTTTACCGCCCATGCTTGTTCTCAACGGGAAGACGACCCCGGATGGGATTGGGATTTAGACACTTGGTTCGGGCAGTTTGTTTACAAAACCGATCTGTGGCGGATAGTGCTGGTAACAATGAACAACGCACCAGAGACAAAAGAACTGCTTGAAGAACAAGGAGGTTATGCCTTCACCCATGTGTGCAAATTGGAACGAACTGACAAAAGCCTGTATAGCCTGGATGAAGCCCGCTCCCTCTTAGAAGCCTTTTCAGAATATCTTTCTTTCGCACGAGGAATAAGAGTCGCTCCCATATTTTTGACCGGTTATGATGAAGCAGGAAAGCAGGTCTGGGAAGAGTGGCCCACTCTGGTCGAAGCAGACCCTTGGCAAAATGGCTGTATCTGGTTTGACATTGATTCTACAGAAGTGGTTGATATATTCCCAGGGTTTATGCGCCGCTGGCAAAATGATAATTGGCGCGAGCTAGTGCAAGAGTCAATTCACTGGTATTTAGAAAGCAACAAGAAAGCGGGTGGCATAAATGGTTCAATTGTTTTGGAGCAAACAGCTTTGGAAAGGTTAGCGTGGGTGTTTTTGGTAGAAGAAAAGAGGAGCATCAGCGCGCATGGATTTGAAAAAATTCCCGCTGCCGATCAAATTAGATTGTTGCTCTCGCAACTGGGGATTGACTCGTCAATACACCACCGTTGGACTGATTTGGTTCAGCAGTCAAAGGAATACAACTGGGTTGATGGGCCGCAGGCAATTACCGAATTGCGAAACGCCATAGTTCATCCCAGAAGCAAAGAGCGCAAGAAGGCAAGCCGTATTTCTGACAGTGCCAAATATCAAGCGTGGCAATTGGGCCTGAATTACCTGGAACAAGTTTTGTTGAAGCTCTTTGATTATCCCTGGCAACTTGATTGGGACGACAGCGAATGAGCGAGGAATCTTGCGATAACGCAGTTTACCCCTTCAAAGTGGTGGTGCATTCTTTCCCCCAATACCGCCTATTCCTTTCCCGACGCGCTTGCCAAAACAGTGCTGCAAACCGTACTTTCTGGGTTCGGTAGTCCGCAAACTAATTTTTTCACCACAGATATAATTGATTGATTAGTCAACATCACAGTACAGGTTGACTTATAGTTGTGGTGACAGTAGAGGAAATAGATGGCGCTTTCTAACACACAGAGTTCTCAACAAGAAGTTCAAAAATTGGTAGCATTATCCCAGGCTAATTATGCCAGCCAGTTTTACGAACACCTAGCTAATTTGATTATTGATTTTGACTTCTTTGTTGGATAACGAGCATGAAGTTGGGGTTAGGCTCGTTAATTTTGGTCAAACAGTCGTGTTTTCTCTCGAAGACATGAGGTACTGCGATCCTTCTCTGATATCTTTTATCGGTCGCACTCAAGAGGGGCAACCCGTGGAGTTAATCCAGCACGTCAATCAAATTAGCATTCTCTTGATGAAGTTACCTCGTCAGTATCCGACCGAACCCAAAAAACCCATTGGTTTTCGGGTAGAAGAAAGAGAGTGAGATTCAGATTCCTCACTTCTATTAAAGAACTACTCAATGCGGTTTCTACACTTTCCTTGCACTTAGAACTACTAATATCAAGTAACAAATGACAGTTAAAGCTATTTCCGCCACCATCCTTCTAGGTGCAATTGGGCTTCATGTTTATCAGCTACCCGACGGCGGCTACAAGGTTGATGCGATTGGGGTTATGGGTGCGGTGGACAAAAAGGGCAGCGCATTAACTAAGTTTCTCGCTGGGAAATCGGCTTTAGCTTTGCCTTTTGGCAGATACAATTTTACACAAGCCCAAAGCATTCCAGTGGAAGGTAACGCTCAATTAATCAAGCCTATTCCCATTGCATTAGCTACGGCATACTGGCTCAATGAAGCAACCTTCATGCAACGTGAAAGCTCAAGCTTTGGTTCAAGCCAGCATGGCAGAATCCATCGAACGGCGGGCTGACGCAGCATTCAGCCACAAGCGCACTGAAAGAGAGTACAATGTGCGGTTTGGTAAATTCGTTGATTCGGTTATGTTGGAGAACCGGCAAGAAGTTATCGAGCGGCGACTTCCGGGTGATGACTTGTACTTGCCAGATGGGATTAACTGAGCAAAAGTGCGATCGCTCCTACAACTACGCTAGCTTATTGATTAAAGTTTGCCCCGAAACACAGTTATGTACATCTCCCGTTTCCAGCTACTTAATTACAAATCCTTCCGGGATTCTGGGGTATTAGAATTCCAACCCGGCATCAATATTATTGTGGGAGCCAACAATTCAGGAAAAACAGCGGTGCTGGAAGCTCTGAGCCTGAGCTTTGAGACAAGCCCGCACCGCAGTATCGCAACGCTTCCGCAACCCAATTCAACGCCGATCCGAGAATCTACCGCTAAATTAACTTTAATCTTCACAAAAGCAGAAATCCATCGCCTCTTCGATGATTTGCCAGCTAACCACTATGTAGAATTATCTTGTGCTAGCAATTCGTATTTACCTGCAGCCGAACTGCTTACTTTATTTCTAAATTGGATGGACAATCCCAACGATGTAGAGTTAACTGTTCCTAAATCGACCGGAAGTTCAGTAGAGCGGAAGGACATTTCAATAAAAGATTTAGATCCGGCTATTGAATTAACGTACTATCAACCCAACCAAATGCCGCTCGGATTTTCAAGGCACCGAAACAAAAATTTTATCAAAAAAGACGAAAGCGGTCGTTTTACATTCGATCCAGAAACTAATCAAACAGACTCTAGCTATAGAGGAGAAGATTTTTTCGTAACACTTTTTCACAAATTCAGAAGCTGGGTTTCTCAACTTCAAGCCCAGCGGTTCGTTGGACAATGCTCTGTCGGAGACAATGAAGAGCTCAATTCAAACGCTTCAAACTTGGCCGAAGTTATCCATTTATTGCAGTCACGAATTATTAAAAAAAAGCTGTACGAGCGTTTCAATCAGTACGTCTCTACCATGTTTCCACAGTTCGGATTGGTTTCAGCTCGAATTCTGGAGAAGCAGATCCGTCATGGGCCGAACCTTGAAATATTAATTTGGCCCACAAAATCTGTCGAAAGTGAGAGAGAAGACTTGGCATTTTCTTTGTCGGACTGCGGGACTGGTATTGGTCAGGTGTTGGCAATCCTTTACGCGGTAGTGACCTCGCCGCAGCCCAGACCCATCGTAATTGACGAGCCCCAATCTTATTTACATCCAGGGGCGGCTAAGAAGCTGATAGAAATCCTCAAAGAGTTTCCGCAACACCAGTATTTTATTACCACTCATTCGGCTGAGATTATTGCTGCTGCCAATCCCTCAACTATCGTGAAGCTTCGATATGAGGATGGCGAAACCCAAGCATCAACGATGAATGCGCGAGATATTAGGGAACAGCGCTCTCTTTTAGCTGAACAGGGGGTGAGTTTGTCTGATGTTTTTGGTGCCGACAGCATTCTCTGGGTGGAAGGGCCCACCGAGGAGCAGTGCTTTCCGCTCATATTGTCCGAGCTAGTTCCAAAACTCTTGACAGGAACCAAAATTGTCAGCATCAAAAACACGGGGGATTTATTGGGAAAGAAAGCTCACTTTGCTGATGTTATGTTTGACTTATATAAGCGCATCAGCGGTGGGAATAATTTGTACCCTCCTGCTGTAGGTTTTGTCTTCGATAAAGAATGTTTGTCGGAGTCGGATATTGAGGATTTAGAGAGAAGGAAGCCGCATCCGATTAAATTCATCAAAAGGCGGATGTATGAAAATTTTCTGCTGCATCCAGATGCCATAGCATTCGTACTCAATCAAGAAGATAATGAGCAAAAACAATCTCTTACCGGGGAAGAAATTGGAGAATGGCTCAAAAGCAATAAATTAAATAAGAATTATTTTTCAAAAACTTCTACTGAAGAGGATCTATCCGATTCCCAATGGGTTGACAAAAATATTGATGCAGCAAAACTTCTAGATGCACTATTTGCCAATTTCTCGGAAGCGCGGGTCGAGTTTAGGAAAATCAAACACTCAGTAATGCTTACAGAATGGTTGCTTGAAAATAACCCCGATAGCTTTGCTGAATTAGTCCAGTTTTTGCGAGGTATCCTTGATGCGGGTAAAGCAACCGTGTCTTGACGCGAGTGCGATCGCCACCAACACCCCCGCGAGAAACTAAACCCAAACCAAAACCCCAACACGCCAGGCCCCAACTCCCCGAATGCGTAGGCTCCATCCGGGGCGGAGCCATCGCTGTCTCCTCGCTCGCCCGCAATCCCCCCCTAGTCTGTGCCGTCCGAAGTCCTCCACTTCATCCCGAATTACCTAATGAATCAAAAAATCCCTGAAATAGATGAGCAAATTGCCCAACTTATAGCTAGCTTACCCAGCGATCGCCTCCTACAGCAAGCTAAGACACCAGCTCAGATAGAGGAATGGCACAAAGCAAGACAAACCCAGATTCTTTTGGCTGAGTGCTGGAAATCAAAGTGGCTTGTTAAGGACTATTACCCAGTTGAGGAAGCTGTAAAACGGCAAGAGATTTCTCAACGAAAAGCGGAGTTAATGAGCTGCTGCGTTAATGAGTACAAAGCCCGGTGGGAGCTTTGCGAAGTTGCCGAAAAATATGTCAAAAGACTCCACACCGAACTTCAAAACACGATTTCTGTGGAGCATTTCCCCCTGGCATCCGCCCATTCTTCGTACAAATTTTTTCACCAAGGTAGCCTGAGACAATATCCATTTCAATCAGCCTATGATTTATTTGCAGAAACTTTAAAAGAAGATGTGGATGGTTCTTTCTCTGTATGCCTGGAACCCTACTATGAGGTTCCGATGAAAAAGTGGAGGCAAGTAGGTAAGCAGTACACTCAACTTCTGAAGCAAGCCAAGTTGGATGGCACTTACCCACAACTTAAGAAGGCAGAAGAGCAGAGATTAAAAACAAACTTAGTTTGGCACAAAGTGGGTTTTTCTTGGATTGGGATGGTTCTGTGGACGTGCCAAATGGAGGCAAAAAATGACCCATTGCTCAGAAAGCAATTGGTTGCCTACAACAAATCGCTGTGGGAAGCACGCTCGTTTAGGAGTGTCAGCTAGCGGTAATTTGCACGGCTGGGCGTGGCACAAAGGGGAATTGCTTTGCACGCATAAGGCAGGCGGCATTTACCGCAAAGCTTAATAAAACTTCAAATCTGGATCGCATTGCCTCTGACGCTTGGGCTTCCCACCTATGCTGGATTGCAACACATTCAGAGAAAGGAGTCTTTTTCCTCATGTTCGACCCTCAAACCGCTATCGTTGTGTCAATTTTCCTTGGTGCTTTCATTGGTATAGCCAAGCTTCTGCGAGATCCAGGAATGCTTTTAGGGGGCTTGGCTGCTTTCGGTATCTATTACTTCTTGTTTTTGCATAACACCTTACTCGCCATTCTCAAGCAGGTGGCACTGGGTCGTTAGAGAATGGAGGTGTCTGTTCAGCTATGGCAAATTCCACCGGTGCTGCCCTGATTCGCTCGAATTTCGTGAAAAAAGAGTTAAAGCCTCTCAATCAGGTGATACATCAATTCGGAAAGCAGCCGCCCGATTTGATGTGAGTAAAGCATCTGTTCAAAAACTGATGATTTTCTACTTTCCCAATTCCTCAATAGATAATTAGCCGATGAATATCCATACCCTCTTGAGCCAAACCGAACGCCAACGGGTGAGCGATGGAGCCGTTTTACCGATCTTGAGCGGTTGCGAATCCTCTATGAGGCAATTGGTGCTGCTTTTGCCACAATTGGGAGATTTTGACAGCCTTGAATATGCTTGGTGGTTGCGGCGGGACGCTCAACGGCTTGAAGCACAAGGGATAGCAATCCGAGCTGTGGGAATTGGCTCACTCTCATCGGGTCAGCGATTCTGTGGTTATACAGGATTTCCTGCCGACTGTTTGTTTGTAGATCCCGCTGGTCAACTGCACCAACAACTTGACCTGTATCCAGGTTTATCGTTAAAACTACCCGGTTTATCGGCTGCTATGAATGCTTACCTCAATCTATTGTTCATGTGTTCCGGGATTGGTAGCCCTGGCACTCTGGCAGAAGTATGGAGAGGATATCGAGGCGACGCCAGAGCACCTCAATTAATTGGTGATGATGAAATTATCCAGGCTTTTCCTCTTCCAACTCTCAGAGGCTCTACTTTCCGGTGGGCAGGTGGTAAGGGTTTCCAGCGTCCATTTGAATTGGCAACTATGCGGCTGCGGAATATGACAGAAGTGCTGAGTCATTGGAAAACCTATGTTCCAAATGCTGCTTATCTCACTCAACGAGGCGCAACTTTCTTGTTTAATGCTCAGGGAGATTTAATTTACGAGCATCGAGATCGCGCCATCCTTGGTTTCGCTGCTGATATGAGCAATCCCCTGACATTTCTCTCAGAAATGGTGGCTGATGGAGACTCGCTGGGGCAGGGCGATATGCACTAACTACCGCCCTTATGGTGTGCGGCTGGCAGGGGGTAAGAGTGGTGGATAGCGAATGGGCATGGGCTTACGGATAGGGGGATTCATGCGATCGTACTCAATCCCATCATTGCTGCTGGCAATTTCTTGGTTACCATATTCATCCTGTTCCTCCAGAGCCCAACGGGAGCACCTCTCCTTTCCAATTGAACTCTACCCAACCATGTCGCCCCGGTTCTTCCCGCCCTTGTCCGTCAACTAGCAAATGCACAAAGTAAAGTTGATTGGTTGGCTCAATGCTACCAAGAAACCAGTTATCGTCAATCTCCGCCTTTACGTTAGCTTCATCAAATTGGATGCCAACTTGTGAAAGCGTAGCCATCGCCATTTGCCTTAAAGTTGCCCGATCCATCCCCTTTTCCTCGTGATTGAGAGATGGCGGCCGCAGCCACTCAAGCTGTGAACTTCCTCACCCCTAACATTAAAACTTACAACTTTATTCTTGTACTGCTATCCATCATTACCTGGCCAACGCAAGTTCCCCAGCATGGGTGGTGGATAGCTCACAGCCTCAAGGAGGGGTATCTAGAAAAGCTGTTTTCCATCTCAGACTTTACTCAAGATTTAGGTAGATTTAGAAAGTTTTGGAGCAGTTCAACTATTCTTTCAGAATCAAGTTGGCTGAGATCCCCAGGATTTATAAAAATACGTTGCTCATCGGCGCTCGGTTGAGGGAACACAAATCCAAAGTGGGAGCGCGAATCACCTGCATCGGCGGTGGAACAAGGGCGGGAGTTGGTGTTGGTGAGGACTTGGCGCGGGGGGTGGAGTCGGGAACGGGAATTAAAGAAGCTCCACAACAACCGCTTGCTCTGCCCTATCTGCAATCCCCGCCGCGGTAGGTGCAAACGCCGTAAACGTAGAAAACACAAAGGTTGTGATGTAGCGGTAGGACAAGATTAGCGATCTGCTGCGTCTGGCGAGCGAAGCAATGCAGTAAGCGAGACTATTGCTTAGGATAAGCTGAGCTGTCCGTCGCTGACTGCATTGCATCTTCGGTTGCGCCTTGAGAGTCCGTTACGCCACCCCGGATAAGATGCAGCAGGTCATCCCGTGCTAATGAAATAGGGAATCTTGGCAACTTCTTGCAGCCATATCCTGTACGGTGTGTATTCTCTAAATCCAAAGGGATAGCGCTCTTTTGATACCCATTTTTTAGCTAGTTTCCCTTCTATTGATTCTCCCAGGAGTAAGCATTGAGCTTCGTACTCTAAAAGAGCGTTGGCAATGCTATGGATGGCAGCATCTCTCCAAGTTGAGCGTTTCATGGGCTAACTCCGCGTTCGCTACACTATCAGTGTTTTTTATACCCATGCCGAGGCTGTAATATTGATACTTCCTCGGCATAGATAATTTAATTTTTCTCTAATTCCTGTTGTTGCTTCCTAGCTTCCGCAATTCTACGTTTGAGAGTTTCTATTGCCATCATCGCTGTGTAATTGCCCCGCTTAGCCAATTCTATGTAGCGATGTATCAATTCCTCGGTGACTTGTTGGTCTAGCCAATGCACTAACTCTACGGTTTGTTGGCGCGCTTGTGGATTCGTATTGCCGAACATCTCGAACATTCCTAACTTCTGCATCTGCTCGAAGCTCATATCTTCCAACGCTTTTATGGCTGCTTCAAACTCTTGTTGTGAGAAGGTGGGTAACTCATCGGAATGCTGCTGTAACAAGAAGTAATCGATTTCTTTGTACGCACCTACATACATCTTATTGCGAACGCAGTCGCATAAAATAGCGTGTTCTGGTAACTCATCATCGGAACCTAAGTTGTAAGGCTCTAAGTGAATTGCTAGAGTTATGTGTTCTATCAGTGGCGCATACACGGCGTAGTAGCTAAATGTAGCCATTGCTCTGCCATTACTCCATGTGGCTTTGCTTCCTTGGTAATAAAGAGCAAAGTATTGAGTGTTGTTGACTCCCACCATCCCCGGTAACATGGGTGGCATCGCTACGGGTAATTCGATGAAGTGTGTTCCTAACATGATTCCTCCTTGTTCAAGTAAAAGGGCATGGAAACGCTGGTTTTTTGCCCTTTCGTGTATTCAATATCTACCGTTGTTTCAGTCAATTCTCACCAACGAATTGCTCTTTATTTTGTTGTTATTTCATTTGAGTTACCTCCCAGATATCGGGGTGTTTTAAATGTTTGAATCCATTGGGCATCAACACGAACCATCATTTCTGATGAATCATTTTTGATGGCATTCAGCCAAGGATTTTTCGCATCTCTCAGAATCAACTCTACTTTAATAGACTGCACGAACACTTCAGGCGGAACCCGATTAGCTTCAATCCATACCCCATCATCAAACGGGTTGATTGGATAAATCATTTTTTTGAAGCTATACACATTGTCGTGATAGCAGTAGGGATACTCATAGCGCGATACCATCCGATTGGAATGAGACATGGGATTGTACTTTCTCTTCGGAGAAAATCTGCATATTTTATGACTCCATTAATCAAAGAGTGTAGTAGCTATCTAACAATCGAGCGAAAGAAAACAGCCGTTAGATTGATAAGCCAAAGTTATCTTTAGTTCAAGCCCTTCTGTTCTCAAAACTTTTTCTGCCTCATCCAACAGCTCAAAATAGTTGAACCAAACTTGAATGATGCCCTCAAGTTTATGATGCTTTAATGTGTATCATCGTCCGTGATGGGAAGGGTGACGGCATTTCACGAAGCAAGCCGTTCTGAGGAATGTGTGAAGGTTTCTGGTCATTTTTATGTGTTCTGTTATTCAAATAGGATGAGAGCGCTGCTTTCTTGGCGTTTCCCGTACTCCGTATCTACCTGCGTTCTCAACGCTTCAAACTCATCAAATAAGTCACTGCGAACGTACTTGGTGTTCTTTCTAGAGCTAAGTTTGTAATAGGCGTGTTGCCACTGGGCAAAGGTATTCAATGATGCTGTGTAGTGTAACCAATCGCAGTTATTGAGGTGCTTAAATCCCCATTGCTCATTCCTCCATTCGGTATTCGCATCTCTGCCAGGCCAGCATATATACACCGCTCATGGTAATCCTTTGAGTAGCACTATCTCGTACAAATTCCAAGCTTCTGTGTAGTGGTGGCAACTTTCTTCATTGATGCACTCTCCGCATTCATCTAAACCCATTTGAGCGCAATCTAAACCTAAAGTGCATGGTGTCACCTCTAACTTACTATTTTTTCTACACTAGCGGTAGCCATGATTTTGCCATTATTTTTGTTTCTATTTTAACATTTAAGCCTGACAATTTAGCTTTGTTACCCAGGATATTCTTAGGCTTTAATGCTAAGTCTAGCGGACTCTCAAGTGGGTTTCACGTTCTCCGAATTGTGCAATTTCCTGAGCTTCGATACAGCGGTTCCCGCTGTTATGAGGTACAGTAGCAGCAATTAGCAAACCAATTTCTTAAATGTTTAGGGTTCATTAA
>NZ_JAUBVD010000063.1:0-34107 GCF_036705675.1 Microcoleus sp. AT8-A3 | reverse complement strand
AATTAATAATTAAATGGGGTCGAAAAATTAAAAATAAGGGTAATGCTTGTATCACAGTTTAAATGTGCAACAGCTTACTCCCACAACTGCTGATATCCGGGCGGAATCTCCTGTTGAGATTGAAGCAATTCCTGGCGAGTAGCTGTTACTACCTGTTGCAGATAACATTCAACCGGGGAATTAAAACTAATTTGCAGTACAGGAGTCGCAAATTTGATTTCGTAAGGTTGCTCAAAGTTTACCTCATTAAGAACCGATGTTAGCTCAGCAGAGCGAGTTCTTTTGCCACAAACAGGACAGGCAGTACATTTTGGTAAATGCTCTTTGTAATTGACACACTTTCTATTGAGACAAGTTAACTCGTAATTGCGAGTTAATAATTGATAACCAGTGACGAGTTGGCTAATTTCTCCCCAAACCAGTTCCAGAATAGCTTGAGCTGGAATTGCCTTACTATCCGTTGAATTGGTTTGAACATTTCCTTCAACTTCTGGAATGACCAACGGGATTTGTTGAGGCAAACTCAAATTCTGCTTGAGGCTGGTATCAGTGTGGCTAATCGCTACAGTAAACAGTCGAGTTTCAGGGGTGTTTTGCAAAATAGCTTTGCCATTCAAGAGCGAGCGCGAAGTATAAGTCACCAAACAGCCGTCTGAGTTTTGCGTGCGGTAAATAGCACCAGGAAATACCTCTCGATAAGCAATCTCCGCACTGAGGAGTTCAATCTCTTCTTGAGTCTCCGCATCCACCAGTTGTATCGTGCTAGAACCCGTTCCCCCTCGAAAGTTTACCTCTTTATGGGGAAAGCCCTTAGCCCATAATTTATCCCGGCTTCTGTGAAGAACACCTTGCTCAATTAAAGCCGTTGCAATTATATGAGCGCTCTTGCCAAAGTAGTGCTTGAGCTTATTGGCAGGAATGCCTGTTTCGACAGCCGCGCACATCAAATGTTTGGCAATATCTATGGGATAATTGGCATTAAAGCTCACCAATTCAGATTCGGCGGACAGCAACAATTCAGGGCGCTCGGCAAAATAGTTATCCAAAGGTGATTGTGCAATAGGAATGAAGACAATTAAACCGGAGTTTGCGCGACCAGCCCGGCCAGCCCTCTGCCTGAAAGCTTGCAAGCTTCCCGGCCATCCCCTAATAATAGCAAAATCAAGTTGAGGCAAATCAATTCCCGCTTCGAGAGCGCTAGTGCTGAGGATACACTTAACTGTTCCTGACTGCAAAGAGTTAATAATTTCCCTGCGGCGCTCGCTTGTTAAACTGCCGTAGAAAATTGCTACTTGCGACTCAATTCCCGAGTTAGTTTGAGTTACAGCTTCTTGCTTAAAAGTTGCCCACAAGTTCTTAATTGCTTGTCTGCCGTTACCGAAGCAAATTCCGCTTTGCCCTTGCTGCAACAAAAACATAATGATGCGAGCAACATCTGAATTAGCATCATGAGTCGGTTTAGTAACAATTAATTGCCGTTCTGGGACAGCAGCTCCGCTAGAGTTAATCCAAACTAACCGCTCGGGTTTATTGATATTTCGCTTTCGACTTCTACCAGATAGTAACTTCGCTAATTTAACGGGATTGCCAACGGTAGCACTCAATATCAGGAATTGCAGTTTTTGAGAACAACCCCCGCGCTCGTCTACTGCCAATTTTAAGCGGCGAATTAAGCTAGCCATGTTAGCTCCGTAAACTCCGTTAAAAGTGTGAGCTTCATCTAGGACAATATAGCGGAGGCGACTTAAAAAATGCTGCCAAGGCTGACTCCAGTGAACGCCTTTCAGCGCATAGTGAATTAACTCTGGTGTGGCGGTGATTATGCTAGGATTTGCAGCTAATAATTGTTCTCTGGTTTTGGGAGGAGTATCCCCAGTTAAAAGGGCAAGGCGCGGGCGCGCAGGCTCAGGAATCAGTTGGAGCAAATCGGCAAGTTTTTGACTTTGGTCGGCTGTTAAAGCTTTCAAACCATAAATAGAGAGTGCAGTAAATTGATGTTGGAGAATGCCCTCTAAAATAGGCAAGTACGCACTTAAAGATTTGCCAGAAGCTGTTGCTGTGCTGAGGATGACATCTTTGCCCTGGCGCACGGCTTTGAGTGTTTTAATTTGGTGCGAATAAAGCTGTTGAATGCCTTGGCTGTGCAAAGCAGAAATTATTGAAGGCGGCAAGTCTTGAGGAATTTTGTAGAGCTTAGGAGTTGTAGCAGTCGCGATTGTCTGATAAATAACCTCTTCGCCTAAAAACTCACACAAATCGGCTGTTGCAGTTGGCTGCAAGTGGCTTGCTTCTGGGAAGTTATTTTGGTGAAAATCATGTCTGGCTATTAGTTGGGAAAGAAGGTTGATATAATTGGGAGGCATTGGTCACTCTAAGAATGAATCTTTTCTCTCTTACTACCGATAGGTAGGAAAAAGAACGAGAGAAGAAATTAATAAAAAAACTGGGAGTCGGACTGATTTTGGTAGCAATTATGGGTTTGGGTTCAGGAACCAACAAAGCGGTAGACTTCCACCTCACTGCGCGATTACAACGAGCTAATTACACTTATCTGTCAGTAGTTGTTTTAAGCGTTCGGCCACTGCACCAATCAACACCTTCTTGCGTCTAGCTGGAATCCAAATAAAATGGTATCTAATAAGCGTTACTGATGTAATCTTTAGTCTGTATTTATCTTGCATATTGATTGTCGTTAAGTCGTCAACATCTACAATAACCTCGTACAATAATTTAAGGAGGTGGTGCAATTTGCTTTTAAGCTTCAAATACAAACTTAGACCTAATCAGCAGCAATCCCAAAAACTAATCCAGTGGCTCGATATGTTGAGAGCGAATTACAATTGGTGCTTGCGTGACAGGATTGATGGTTGGCATCAGCAGTTTATTTGCGGTGATTATTGCGACTTGAGGACTCAGGTAGAAATAACGCCTTTGACTTGCGGTATTACTAAAGGAACCCAACTCGCCAACCCCTGGAAGGAGGGCGGCGGTAAAGCCCAAAAAGAAGGATATAAAGATACATCTCCTAAGCGGTCAGCATCATTAATGCAAGATGCAAATCTGCAAGAGTTAAAAGAGGCAAGACCTTGGTATCAAAGTATTGATATTGGAGTATTGCAGTCAATTCCAGCCAGAGTTAATGAATCCTTTAATAAGTTTTTTAAGGGCGCAGGGTTTCCGAAGTTTAAGCGCCGTCACGATTTCAAATCGTTTAGCTACAAACCAGGAAGAATCAAGATTAAAGGTAACAAAGTTTACCTCCCTAAAATTGGGTGGCTGCGTTTCTACAACTCTCGCCTTATCCCCGAAGGATTTGAGATTAAAACCGTAACCATCAGACAGAAAGTTGATGGATGGTATATCTCGGTCAGGATAGAAAACAAAGATATACCAGGCTTCCCAGTAATTCCAGATAGTGAAATCAAAACTATCACTGGCTGCGATATGGGGTTAGGTAAATTGGTTTATCTCTCTGATGGCAGCGCCATTGATAATCCGCGATTTGCTACCCACAAGAAAGCTAAGCGTTTGATGCGAATCAGACAGCGACGGGTTAGCCGTAAGCAAAAAGGTAGTAAGAATCGCAGTAAAGCTCAACTTAGAGTGAGCAAGCTGCACAATAAAATTCAACAGCGTCGCGAATCTTACCAGTGGGATGTAGCTAATCGGATTATTAAAAGATCCGATGCAGTTGTAGTTGAAGATTTACAGATACAAAACATGATGAAGCGGTGCAAACCTGTTAAATCTGAATCTGGTAGATTTCTCCCCAACGGTCAATCGGCTAAACGTGGTTTAAATAGTTCTATCGCTGATGCGAGTTGGTATGCGTTAACTCAAAAACTTGAATATTTGGCTGTGAAGTCAGGCAAGAAGCTGTACCGAGTTAACCCAAGGCATACCAGTCAAACTTGTAGCAAGTGTAAGCATATTGATAAAGATAGCCGCAATGGTGAAAAGTTTATCTGTACCAATTGTGGGCATATTGATGATGCAAATTTGCAAGCTGCAAGGAATGTGAAAGTTAAGGCGATAGAAACCTACAAGTTGAATATTGTCAAAAAGATTAAATCGAAAATGGTACGGCGGGACTCGTCGAAACCAGTACAGTTGAATCTCTTTGAGGTTGAATTATACGAACGCTCGTCAGTTAACACGCTGCCTTTAAAAGGCAAACGGCGTGTGGGCGAGAACCCACAGGGTAAGCAATTGTCTCTTTGGGATATTTAGAGCGAAATCTCTAAAGAATCCCATCCCCTTTAGGGGTGGGAGTGTCAAAGATTATCCACTACCTCCTGTTGAGCAAATCTTGGGGTTTCTGGTTTGGATGATGCAGGAAAGATGAGCTGCTATTAAACAGAAATAGCAACCTACTGCTGCAATAAATAAAGTCAAAAATAGTTTGACAAATTCATTAGGATTTACGCACAATGTCCATATATGATGTGAATGTTGGGGCAACCCCCCGCGGTGCGCCCCAACATCGTTGCGTAAGCCCTAACTACACTTAATTAGTTCTGGACGCATAAACTCTATCTGTATGGTACACCGCCGCCCACCTTACCGATACTAATAGTGTTGCAAAGCAGTTTTTGCCTCCAAGATTGTTAATGAAAGACTGCCGAATTAACTCGGCAGCGCTTTCCTGTTATTTAAGGTGAGTGAGTTGAGTGATGCTGAGCAAAGCAGGCAACATCGAGTCAGGCTTATCTCCTGTTTTGAGAGCAATTTCTAAATCCAACAAAATGGAGAGCGATCGACTTAAGAAGTTCGCAGATACTTCCTTAACCTCCTGCTTAAGGAAATACAGCCGTTTGGGGTTACTAATTCCGCACATACTAGCAATTTCGCTATCAGAACGTTGTTGGTCGGAATTGATAGTAGCTTTTACCCACAGCCAAGTTTTAAACTGAGTTTGGAGAGTGGCAATAATTGCTAAAGAAAACTCTGCCCGAGATAGCAATTCATCAAGCACCTTAATAGCCGCCACTGCTTGACCTTTTAAAAGAGCTTCGGCAAGTTGAAAACAGTTGGCTGTGGTAGCTGGAACGAGGATTTTAGCAGCTTCTTTGGTAATGCGATCGCCCGCAGCATAAATGGCTAATTTCTCTAGTTCACTGACTCTTCTAGCAGAATCGTTGCCAATCGCTACCGCTAGATAACTGACAGCATCTCTGGCAATTGAGAGATTCATCTGTTTAGCAGTAGCAGCGATCGCACTTTCAATCAAATCAGTACGCCAAGGAGGAATGAGAGTAAACTCCTTAAGTTTACCAAACAGCAATAAATGCTTGACTACCTTGAGCCGTTTGTCGATAACAGCAGCAGTGAAGACTAAGTGCGTTGTAACAGGTAATTGGGGCAAAATTTGCAGCAATTCTAGCCCCATTTCTCCAAATTGCTTGAAATCGCAATTTTCAACGACAATAAGTTTGTTTCCTCCGCCGAAAGGAACTGAAGCAGCAGCAGAGAGGGCTGCATCCAGGGAAGAAGCATCGAAGCGGTGGATGTTGAAATCTCGCCAGAGAGGATGAGTTTGAGTCTTAAAATTTTCAACTTCTCGTTCAATTGCGTAGGTGTCATTCCCAATTAGGATGCTAATCATGCTGCTAACTCCTCCTGTTGTTTGACAGTTACAGTAACAGAGCGGCCTAAAGCTTTAGTAACGATCCGCTGCACGCATTCAAGGTGACTCTGAAACTTGTTGGCGTATTTTCTTTCTACTACTAACACACATGAATCAGCAGAAAGTTCGGCAATTTGAGCGCGGTTTAAGAGGCTACGATTGCCTGGTTTCGCTGCTGCTACTACTTGCGCCCAAGTTGTCTCAAAGTCAGGAGAATATGCCTCTATTTTTTGAGGGGTTTTATCAAATTTGTCGGGCTGATTAGATGGGAAAGTTGCCGGCAATCGCATTTCCTTGGCTACAGGTTTGCTTGACAGCATCAAGTTCAGCAGGCAAACTTCTAACCACGTAGCTGCATTGGTGCTAGTTCTCAATTGAAATTCTGATTTCTGCAATTGTGCACAAGCCGCATCAATTGTTTCAAAATCGAGATGAAGAGCGAGCGAGCGCAGTTGTGAGTAGCCTACTGGCCCTGCAATTAAATTCTGGCAGTGGCGCGTTGATTTGACAATGAGCAAATCTCTCATTGCTGCTAGCAAGCTGCTGAGAATAAGTTTAGGGGTTTTGCCGCTGTCAATGAGCGTTCTCGAAGATTGCAGTACGCTTAAGGTATCGGCAGAATGAATGGCTTTGAGAAGGGCGATCGACTCTTGCTCGCTGATGCTGCCAGATACTTCTGCAACTTGAGTTAGGGTAATCTCTGAGTTTAGCAGTGAAAGCTGAGAGAGTAATTGCAAGGCATCTCTTAACCCTCCGTCGCAGGTGCGAGCGATCGCCCGCATCGCCTCACTTGCGATCGCAATAGATTCAGCAGAGCTAATTTTGTGCAATTGTCCGACAATAGCATCAACTGACAAGGCTCGGAAGTTAAAAGTTTGGCAGCGGGAGATAATTGTCGGCAGGACTTTATGTGCTTCAGTCGTACAGAGAATAAACACCACATGAGCCGGAGGTTCTTCAAGGCATTTGAGGAGAGCATTTTGAGCGCTGGTACTGAGTTGGTGGCACTCATCTAAAATCCAGATGCGGTAAGGGCTCATCGCTGGCGCAAAGTTGCTGTGTTGTATTAATTCTCTGGCATCATCCACGCCATTATGAGAGGCAGCATCGATTTCAGTTACGTCTAAGCTTGAACAGGAGTCAATGGTTTTGCAGCTTGAACATTCTCCGCAAGGAGTGGCGGTTGGCTTTTTGTTATTCAAACAATTGAGGGATTTAGCAAGGATGCGAGCGGTTGAGGTTTTGCCTGTTCCTCTGGGCCCAGTAAACAGGTAAGCTTGAGCAATTTTGGAGGAGGTGATGGCATTGGTCAAGGTTGTTTTGATGGTGTCTTGACCCACTAATTCTTGCAGGTTTTTTGGTCGGTATTTGAGGTGCAGTGGTTGGTACATTTTGAGTGGTTAGAATACTTCTGGTAACTATTCCCCGATAGGGGAGCCGTGCCTGAAGTTAAGCTCATAGGACTTACGCATAAGCTCTATCTGTAGTGTAAAAATTATGAATTTTACCGCTACTAATAGTGTTACCAACTATTTTTTGCGTAAGTCCTGGCTCAGTTGTTGGCGCTGGCGATCTAGGTTCTGGATATCCATTAGCCTTCTTCCCTGAAACCTGCTCTATCAGCTTACTCCATTAATTACCCTTCTTCGTGCGGAATGTCGATTATTACACCCCTTACATGAGGAACTCTAAAACGAGACTATTGAAAGCTTCTGGATGTTCGACTTGCGCCCAATGCCCACACTGCTCAAAAATATGCAAAGAGGAATTAGGAATTTTTTGGACGGCAACGTAAGCATGGGCAACAAGAATAATCGCGTCCTGTTTTCCCCAAATTACCAGGGTGGGGGCTTTGATGCGATCGAGTTGCTGAACAATTGGCATAAAAACTTCAGGGCGCAGCCCCCCCCAATTCAAATTAGTTGTCAAGAGAGAGATTAAAGCTTTCCGCTGGCCGGGGAGATTAAACCGCTGAAAATTGAGTTCGATCCATTCCTCTGGAACTGAGTTCAGATTGTAAACACAGCTGTTCAATACCCATCTGACAACACTCCGATTCACGGGCATCAGTTTCGCGATTGCCGGGAAGGAAGCTAACAAGCGATCAGAAAAGTCGATTTCTCGTCCCAAGCCAAAGCTAGAAACCAATCCCAGTTTCCGAACTCGCTCTGGCGAGTGAATCGCAAATTTGAGGGCAATACTGCCGCCCATTGAGTTCCCAATTAAACTGATTTGTGGAATGTCGAATGTATCGAGAAACTCATTCAGAAACTGAAGTTGGTAATCAAGTGAGTAAGGTACGATGGGCTTGTCTGACAAACCGGTTCCCACCATATCAAAGGCAAACACGCGATGGTGTTGGGCTAGCGCTTGCATGTTATTAATCCAAACTTCAATGGAACTGCCGCCACCATGAAGCAGAACCACAGGATCTCCTCGATCACCCGCACTCCAATAACGAGTTTTGATAGAACCCACTTGGATGTATCGATCCTCTATTAATTTAATTGTGGTCATGAAGCAACTCAACCACTTCAAAGTAATAGTTCAATCTAGGATGATTATAGCACGTCTTCTCAGAATGAATTATCTAATACTTTTTTGAACGCTGATCGCGCTGAACACACTACCGCAAGGAAAAATTGCTAAACCATCTGCTGCTGAGATACAGCAAAAAAGCACGGCATGAAGGAAAAATCGAAAGTAAAAGGTTTGAGCGAGTGGAAACTGATTCCAGAGCGCAAAACTGGGGCAATTTACACCCCGCTTACTTGCGGTGTTGGGAGTTTTGAAGATGCAAAATTTTCGGCGGTTGCGAGCTTATTTAAACCAATAGAGAGAAACATTAAAACTCACTAATTTACTAGCACAAACCTTGGTTAGAGGAAAAAATAAGTAGTAAAATATATGTGGTTTTAGTAGACCATTTAGTGTTGCAAGAAACCACTTAATGCCTCCTAATTTATACAGCAATAGGCTCCAATTTGTTGCAGGAGAGGGCATCAAATTTAGATGCCACTCCCACATGCACGACTATTCTTGCGGAGCGACAATATATTCGCACTCCTTAGCCTCTGTACCCGACGCAGGCGTTCCAAACGGTGCAATCAGTAGGGGAGCGGTAGGAGTTGCCATTAACACCCGCAAATCAGAGCTGGAAATCGCTTTGACTGTATCAATCAAATAGCGGATGTCGCACTTGAGACAAAACTCACAGCCCCAGAATTTAGCATCAACTGTTTCAGTTCCTGAACTGAGAGTATTGTTGAGTGATGCTCGCACTTGTTGGGCATCTAAATCGAATTCTAAAATAGCTGTTAGGTGAGACTTGTCGCTGTGAGAAGCTAACCTCTCTAACGCTTTTAAAAAGCTCAGCCTCTCAACCACCACTTGATGGCTAAATTGATGTCGATAGGGAGCGATAATTTGGTCACAAATTGGATATTGCCCTTCTAGCAACTTCGTTGTCAACCGCCAATTATTCCACTCGAATGCGACAAAATTACTAGGTTGCTCTGGCAAACCTTCATAGTAAATCGTAACTTTGTCAGCAGAATTCAAAGAACGCTCCAATAACCGGAGTACCTTAGCAGGGACAGTAAAATTAACTATTTGACTGCTCAAAAGGTGGGAATTGCTGCTTTCGCTCAATCCTAAAACCATTGCTACCCGATGCCCATCTGTCGTCCAAACTCTCAGTTGATCGAGTCCTCTGTCTGCGTCGTGACTGAGTTGAAAATTCCCTCCTGTTAAAATGCGTTTGTTTTCCTCAGAACTTACAGCAAATAAGCTAGCTTTTAGGACAGAAATTAACACGCTAGCAGGAAGCGTTACAAGTTTCTGTTGAACGCTGGGGATAGCCGGAAATTCGTCCGCAGCTAGCCCGCGAATGGCGTGCTTGCTCCTTGACGCACTCAGAGTGGCACTGACTGATGGAACGCCGCTTCCTTTAATAATTTCACAAGAACTCTTTAAGGTGAGGCTGCCGTTAGGAAATTTTCCCAGAATGTCAGCAAGTATAGGTGCGGGGAGGGTAAGCTTTCCAGATTGATTGACATTCGCACCAAAGCTCACTTGCATTCCAAATTCTAAGTTGTAAGCAGTCAGATGCAAATGTTGAGTTTCTGCATCAGCTTCAATCAAAATATTGGACAAAATGGGATGGCTGCTATTGCTGGGAATGATGCCTTTCAGGGCTTGTATATAATCGTTGAATTCTCTTGAATTGCAGGCAACTTCAATAGCTGATGGGAGAGGAGAAGGGGAAGGCAATATTGCCTCATTTGAGAATGTTTCTAGAGAAGAAGAATCGACTGCTGGAAGTTCTGCAAAACTCGTGCAAGTTTGCAAGGCTTCTACTTTTTGTGGAGAGATTGTTAAGGGTTCGCAAACCGAGTCAGTTTCAGTTGTTGGTTTGACTGATTTCTTCACAGTTTTGGCAGAATTACGTGCTGTGGCAGTCGAGCGTTTTTTCTTAACTGTTATCTCCAAATTTTCCTCTTGAGGCGGTGTTCCTGTTAGTCGAGATTTTGCCATAATTAGCCTGGTGTCAGGGGTGCGATTGGCCGCTGCGGTAGCAGCACTTATTCAGGTTGTTGAGAAAGAGGAGTGGGAAGGGGAAGGGGAAGGAGAAGGAGAAAGAGAAGGAGAAGGGGAAGGAGAAGGGGAAGGAACCCACGCTTAAAAGCATAGGATTGAAGGGTAGACATTTTGTATCTAACTCGGTGGGTATCGATACAATTATTAATTTTTTTAGCGTTGCTATCAACCCAAAACTAAAGTTTTTTTCTCCATTTTTACCTTCTGCTTCGCCTTGCCTTTCCGTTTCCCTTTCTTCTTATTTTATAAATATAGCAATCCTAAGTGATTTTCTAGATATGTAAAATCTGAAAGTCTTGCTATACAACAAGTCTAAGAAGACAAGAGGGCGTTGTGTTGTGAGACTCAGATCGGATTGCTATAGGACTTACGCACAGACTCTACTTGTAGGGTGCTGAGGGCACACGTTACTACTACAGATAGTGTGAAAATTGACTTATGCAGCGTAAGTCCCGATGGAGAAGCTTTCTGAAAGTTGAGCGTTAGTGACTGTTTTTTAGAAAGGTATGGACCTGTTAGTTGAGGACTTTACCTGTTAGTTGAGGACTTTACCTGTTATAGCAACAGCCAAGACGGTTAGCACCTTCTTAATCGCTGAAACCATTGCTCTTACTGCTTCTTCCTTCTTCCTTCTTCCTTCTGCTATAGTTGAGGACTTTACCTCTTGGTTGAAAAGTTTACCTCTTGGTTGAGAAGTTTATTGTTTGAGTACAAGTCATTGGGGGCAACAAATAATATTCGATATCGGCAGCGGCTTGCACCGACATAATAAAGTCGATGGTACTCTTTAAGTTTCTGTTGCCTGCTCAAATCTTGACCGATTAACAATCTGCTGAAAAGGTCGCTTCCGTCAACACCAACTTCATCAAAAGTGCTGCCTTGCGAATTGTGAATAGTCAGAGCAAAGCAATTGTTAATTTCAGCAAACAAGTCATCTTTGAACCAGTAATATTTCCTCCAAAGAAATCCATTGCGTTTAGCACTCTTGAGCTTTTCTTTAAGTTCAGCCTGGTAGCGCTTATTTTCGGACTCGTGCAGGACAAAGATTTGCCGAAATAAACCGTCATCAGTCACAATTTTTAGCAGCCAAACTCGATAGCCTCCGTGCTGGTTAATCTCAACTTCCTTGACGGTAAATTCCGTTGAAGTCGGCAAAATTACGGTTTTGCCGTCAGGTGCCATGACGGGTTTTTTGGTAATTAGCCTTTCTCCCGGTACAAATTGGGGTGCAGCTTGACCGTAGACTTGTTCTCTGATAAGCTGATTGTAGTATCTGACTCGTTTGTTAGTCCAGCACAGAATTCTGAAACGATCGGGATTTTGACTAAATTCTAGATCGATCGTTTTGACAGCATATTGCAGCAGCGTTTCTGATTTGACTTTGAATGCACCGTTTGACTTGTCTCCTTTTTTGTATTTAGAGTGTGGCAAAAATATGTCTGCTTTGCTATTGACAAAAGAGCGGCATTCTGTTATGAAATCGAGCACAGGGCTTTCCCCTGCTTGCCTGACAACTTTGGTCAGTACAGCTTTATTGGTAATGCTGAAAGCAGGCGACTTTTTTTCTCCTACAGGATTGAGCTGAGCGGGGTCGCCCATTAAAATTAGCTTGCGGTGATTGAAGAATGTGCGTTCAAAATTGCGTTCTATCCATTTCCACAATTCGCTTCCAACCATCGAACATTCGTCGAGGAAGATGATATCGTAGAGGTGAAGGCTGCTGGAACTTGTCTGTGACAAGGCTTTTTCTTGTTCTTTTCTGACCATGCCTAATCCTAAAAGCTGGTGTATTGTCATAAAATCAACTCCGAAAATGCCTTGAGACGCTGCCATTTTTCTGAGAATGCCGACTGCTTTGTTAGTAGGTGCTGTGAGGGCAATGCGTTTGCTTTGACTCAAGAGTTCTTGGATAATTTGGAAGACTATTGTGGATTTTCCAGTTCCTGCGTAGCCGCACAGCAAGAAGAATGACTCGGTAGTGGTTAGAAAGGTTCTCAATTTGTCAAGGGATTGCTGCTGTTGCGGTTTGAGTGTGAAGGGAAATTGTGTAAGTTTCTGGGGTTGTTCTAGTAAGGCTTGAATCATTAGTTAGTGTCGATTACTAATTTTATCAACCTCTGATTAAGCGTTAGCTTGACGGGGAAGTCTTTCAAGAGTAGGTTTTTTAGATTCCGGGCAAGGAAGAGAGGGAGAGAGGGAGAGGGGGAGAGAGGGAGAAAGGGAGAGATCCATTCGCGAAAAAGCCCGGATTTCGACTTGTTATGCCTTTAAAACTTGCCTCTTGCTTGCCCTCAATTTCTGAATTGTAAAAAACCTACCCTTGAGAGGAGTGGGGAGTGGGGGAATGCGACGCTTATTAAGTAGTCCGATAATCGCTTTTAATCACTTTTAATGGTTATAAATTAGGGAATAATTTCACTGACTTTCTCCTAAATCCTGGCTAACTTAATTAGGACTTACGCAACAATTTTAGGGATGCGGGCGGCGATTCACTGGCAGGATAGCTCCGCTTCACACGGGGGATTGCGCCTACCAAACACCATATATTGAGGCTGTGCGTAAGTCTTGTTAATAAAAATAGTAGTACAAATGGCAAATTTTTCAGCTATTTGTTTCAGCAAAAAAAGACAGCGTTCATTCCCTAATCTCTACTTGGCAATCGCCACTTACCTCTGGGAGGGCATCCTTTCCAAGTCAAGTTGAGCAACTTTTCCCAGAGCTTCTAAACGCTTGTTTAATGTTTTATGGCGGGGACATTCTACAGCATACTCGTATTTAGAACCTGTAGGTTGAAGTTCAGAAATTTGGCAATCAATTAAGTTGCTCAGGTGGCCGACTAGCTTTTTGACAGGTATTAGCCACGCTTTAGCTAGTGCTTTAGTACGGAACCCAATCCAAGCTGTAAAATAGGAGCCGTCTTCGCTAATTTGATAAGCCACATTGGGCGATAATTTAACCAGGGGTTCGATGCGGGCAATACCCAAACCTTTGAGTTCTGTCAAGCTGTAACTTAGGAGTTCTCCGCTGTTCCACTGGATTTGAAATGGACGTGGATTTTCAACGTTCAAGGTAATAACTGTCCCCATGCGTTGAACTCCTTCTCGGTGCTGTAAAATGCAATCTCCCTCTCTAAATCCGTAGAAGCCTTGTTTTTTTGTTAGGTTTTCTAACTGCTGCTTCCAGGCTTCTTCCCAAGCTATGTTAAAGTCGAGAAGTTCGTAATTTTCTTCGCTCAATTGTCGAGCCAGTTTTTCTTTTAACTGCTGGTTGTGGATTGGCATAGCGAATTCTAAAAAGTAGTCGGGTACTTCAAGAGCTAAATGCGTCTTAACTCTGATTCTGAGTTCATTGACAGACAAACAGCGGGCGTCTTTTAATTGCTGGGGTGCAGGAATATCTATAGTACAACTTGTCGGGTAGCCTGGAAACAAGTTGATGGGAAAGAGATAAGATTGGTCGAGAGTAGAGATGAGAATGTGGTGTTCGCTCAGCGATTCTACTTTGAAACGAGTTGCGTTACTAAATTGTATCTGTTCGGAATTAGCGAGTACGATTGTTGTGCAAGCTGGAAGTTCTCCAGCAGTATTTTGAGGGATAAACTGAGGCACGATGGAGATTTTAAGGGCGCGGATTTCATCAAGGCTATAAGTCCAAGAAAATGCATTTTCGCCAGAACTTGCGTCCCAAGTAATTGTCACAGGTTTTTCAGTTTGATTGAGAGAAGTAACAGTACCGTATTGGTTACCAGTTTTAACGATATCATTTAACCTGAAGGGATGTTCTTCAGCAGGTGCGGGAATGAGGAAAGGAAAAATTACTGCAACTACTTCTTTGGCTTGAGGGAAGTGCTGGCTAGCTGATTCAGGAAAAGTCTTGTGGGGGTTTATAATAGACTTGTTAGCGTTCATAACAGCAAGAAGTTGGTTATCCCTCAACTTCTCCCGCTAGGGAATAGCTTTTAATTAATTTAGAGATTTGCTCAACCAATGGTTCTTGCTCCAATTGCCGGAAATGACTTAGCTGTTGTTAGAGGGGAGACTCTGTTGCAATCGCCAACTATACTGGTATCAGCCAGATTAACGCTCGCACAGCTATCAACATGAGGATTATTACTCATATAGTTAGAGAAATCGATACAAAATGCGATGGCTCCTTTGCGTCAATTAAAAGTCTAATAACAAGCTCTAGTTAGTACACTTTAATAACCCCGGTTTTGACAATCTATTACTCCAGTTAACAGCCTTCAGTCGATAAAAAATTACCCCAGCTATCAGTAGGAGCTGTAGCTGGGGTAATTCGCCCGAAAGCGGATATATTAATCTAACGCAGGTATCTCGATTAATTCGATTTCAAACAGAGCTGCGTCGTTATTCTTTAGGCAAAGTAGGCTTTGGTGGGATGTCAAAAACAATCACAAATGTGAATTCTTTGACAAACCGCTGCAAAACCCGAAAATGATCGTCTGCATCCCTCCTCCTGCGAAATCGTGCCACAACAATACGCTGACAATTAGGAAGCAGCTTAATGATGCACCACGGATGCAATCTCTCAAAATAAGTCATTTTAACCTCACCAGCGACAGTAACAGGTTGCGTTCTTTTTTCCTTGCTTGCCATTACGCTAGTTGAGAGAATATTCTTCAAGACAGGTCACGCTGACCTTGACAATTAATTAGGTTTGTGCTTTCACCTGCTCAAATTCTCTTCTAACGCACCTTCTTATCTTCGGAATGCGGACACAGCAAGTTCGCCAGTACGTCGGGAATCTCCTCAAAGTGTTCCAGCAGAAAATCCATTACTGCCAAATGGCGCAAATCAACAGCAGTAGGAAATCTTCGATTTTTTCCCCGCTTAAACCAACCCTGTACCGTCGAATCAGAGCGGGAACAAATGGAGGCAATTTGCTCGTAACTTACCCCCCACTTGACATAAAACTGTTTCGGCGTCATTCCCAATTGGCATTGGCTGTAAATGGCAATCAAATTGCGTTCTCTATCTGTCAAAGTATGCGGCTTTTTCATAAAAACAATACGGGAAGCGGGAAACTCAGCGGCTTTAGCCCGCTCGTGGAAAGCGACGCGGGGATTTCAACCCCCGTGTCTTTCTTGATTTACAGAGCGATGTGAATCTTCTGTGTATCTCTTAACAGCTTCACTACTAATATTGCCTGCGGTACTAACAAAATAGCCGCTCGTCCACAAAGACGGCAACTTTTTTAATTCTGGAAAGTTTGACGTGGTTATGGGCTTGATATTCTGGAAGAGGTAACATAAAGTTTTGTTGTTGTGGCTTGACTCGTCCACTATACTGACCTAAACTAAACAAATCCACTAATTTTCAGGAAAAAGAGGTGGCTAAATTTAAAAAAACAATGGGAGTGCAGCAAGTATTACTGTCTCCCACCAAAGAAGTTGAGGCAGTATTGCACTATCTTTGTCGGCAATCTGGAAAGCTCTACAATAGCGCTGTCTATTTTGCTCGACAAACATTTTTCAAAACTGGAAAGTTGCTGACAGGGAAGTTCGATTTATCCTTTGAACCGTCAATCGCAAAGTCGATGGTTGCGAAGTCGTTGCCTTCAACACCCATGCAGCAAACTTTGATGTCGGTCACGGAAGCGTTTAAGAGCTTCAAAGAGCTAAAAGCCTTATACAATGAAGGTCAATTGCATTTTAGACCTAAACCTCCGGGGTATTTAAAAGGCTCGAAGTTGTTCAAAGTTGCTTACCCAAATTCTGGAGGATTAAAGCCAGCACTTGTCGGCAACCAGTTAAGATTTTCTTTGGGTTTGACAGTTAGGCGCTGGTTTGGAATTTCTGAATTCTTTCTGCCCATGCCGTCAAATATTGACTATTCAAAGGTTAAAGAATTTACAATCCTTCCTAAGAATGGTGCTTTCTACTTGGAAATGTCTTACGAAGTAGAATTGCAGCAGCCCGATTTCGATCGCAGCCAAGCTTTATCAATCGATTTGGGAACTGCTGACAATTTAGCAGCTTGCGTTGATACGCTCGGAAATTCCTTCTTGATTGATGCTCGCGCCATGAAAGCGATGAATCAGCTTTGGAACAAGAAAGTAGCAACTAGAAAGGAAGGAAAGCCTGCCGGTTACTGGGATAGTTGGCTAGACCGCGTAACCCGCAAGCGCAATCACCAGATGCGCGATGGCATCAATAAAGCTGCGAAGCTAATTGTTGACCATTGTTTGAAACACGGTATCGGCAATCTGGTAATTGGATGGAACCAAGGCTTTAAGTCTAATAATGTCGATATGGGTAAACTGAACAATCAAAAATTTGTTCAAATGCCACTAGGAAAGTTGAAAGATCGCTTGAGCCAACTGTGCAACTTGCACGGCATTAAGTTCACCGAAACAGAAGAAGCATATACGTCCAAAAGTAGTTTTCTTGATGGAGACTCCCTACCCAGGTACGGTGAAAAACCGCCTGAGTGGAAAGCATCTCGAAAACGAATTAAACGTGGACTGTATCGCTCTGCTGATGGAACTGTAATCAATGCAGACCTAAATGGGTCGGCTAATATTCTTAGAAAAGTAGCCAGTAAGTTAGGTGTAAAACTTAACCGACTGGGTAGACGGTGTTTGGCCACCGTAGCGAGAATCAGACTTTAGTAATAACTAAAGCTATTCTGTCAGCAGAATCTCAGTGGCTTCAGCCCGCTTGAGTGTCAACCTCATACCTCTCTAAATCTTCTTCCCACGCCGTGTCAAATTGACACCAAGCTGTACTCTTGGAATTAGGAGCCAGCCAAATTACGTAGCACCACATCCAACAGCAACGGCGCTGTTCGTAGTTGTAAAATTTGCCAATAACTATTCCCCAGTCACCTTCTTCACCAACATCAGTCCAGCGCACCATCTCGCCACACTCAAAGCGCGGGGGATGAATTTGGGCAAAATTTGCAGGCAACTCAGTTGAAGGTGGTATATCCTTCAACTGTTTTAGTGGCAGGCCCGAAATCAAATCTCGCTTTCCTTTTGAGATTGACATGAGTTCTCAACTGTGCATCGACTGCAACAGATTTGTTTTGATAGGTTTTTAGGCCAATTTCTTGATAAAGAAATTGCAGCGCGATATTTCCTTAAATCAATCAATTGGAATCTATATTTGACCAACTATTCTCAAAGCCCTACTCTGGCTAGGCTATCAGTTTTTTGAGATACCGCCCAATCGCGTTGATGTCAAGTCCGGTTGCAGCAGACTGGTATAGTAAAGGTGTAGTTGCTTTCGTCAGCGAGGTGCGACGATCGACAAACGTCTCCAAATCGAACCACACCGGGAAGTAGAAGAACTATTAGAGAATATTGATGACTTGTTCTTCAGAATATAACCAGCCAGCAAAAAAGGTTGCAGGTAGAATCAAACAATAGTATAATTAGATTAGTTACTAATAATTTTCTTGGTGGCGCGGTGTTATGAACGCCCAAAAACCTGTTACCTTCAGAGACCTCATCGACGCGATCGCTACCTTGCCGCTTATCAACTTTCCTGAGAATTCGAGTCAGTTGAATAGCAATAAGCGGGAAGTGAGTTGCAACAAGCGCCTCCGATTGTCCAGAAAAAGATTGAGCCAGATTTTGTTTGCCATCAAAGAATAGAAGCCAGCTAGCCTACTTGACGTAAAGCGCTCTTTCCTGGGTTATTGTCAAAATCCCTTTTATTCCTAAATAAAAAATAGCCCAAAGGAAGTGGAATGGATTTTGGGGCCGGATTGTGGAAGTTGGAGCGACTTTGAAAGTCGATATGGGTTCAGAGGTGGTGTCGCTCTTTCACTCGGATGTGGTGGCGATATTGAACCCAACGCCGAGTTTTTGCTCATCGGGCTGAGCGAATTCTTAGGCTGCAAAGCTTTGGCACGGTGTACGAGTTTGGGAAAATCGTCTTGAACAGGATGCAGAGAAAAGTGGTTTGGGATGCAGCAGCGCTAGCTTATCTGGATGCTGTAGAACAGGTGGAATTGGCGCGGCGGGCGATCGAGCAGGCTTTATAATGAGGCTCTCGTTTACTGGCACTAAATTCGTAATTAGCGATCGAGTTCTTTAATTCTGAATTATTTAACCATTAGCTTGTACCTTTAATTACGAATTATTCAGTCACCCCTCGTTCGGACGATCGCACAACTGGAAATTGTTTGTGCTGTGCGATCGCCCCTAGCGTCTTATCCTCTATGCAACAGACGGCAACTTTTCAACTTCTTTGCCCAAAAACCGTTGGTTGACGATTTCTCTGTAAGCCTCTAAATCAGGCTGCCAATTCTCTAGAAGCTGGTACAAGTGCTGCAGTTTGTCGCCTTCTAATTCTCCTGCAACCTCGTACTGGAAGCTACCAGAGAACAATACTGCGGGAGTTGGGTCAGCATCTTGCAGTTGCAATAAAGCTTCGGCAACGCTTAAGTTGAGTTCTCCTCGTCCTAGAGAATAAACTAAATTGACAGCAGCTTTTACCGGAGCTTTCCCAACATCAAACCATGTGCCTTTCGAGAGTAAAGTGGAGGTAATGTACTCCGAGGCTGCATTTTCATCTCCCCCTTCAAAGGTGACGAAGCTTCTGGGATTGATGCTTAAAGTTTGGTAGTCTGTGCGGGGTAAAGCTTCAACGTACTTGCGGATGATGGCGGGAATTTTGGTGTCTTCTGTTGACTTTGCACTCAGGGATTCGATGAAGGTGATGGCGTTCGATTGAGCGACGATATTGATGCCGTTGGTGAAGGCGACTTGAGAGATTTGGGGACTGAAAATGGGGGGGCGAGCGACTTCCCAATCGGATGGAACGATGCCACTGTATTTGAGGAAGTCTGAGTTGAGGAGGGTTGGGGAGTGGTTTTTGGCTGTTAGGGTTAAGGCTAGTTCTTGGATGGTTAGTGTGGGTATCATGACTGTTGGTAGAGCAGTATTATGTTAAATTTTATACTGTACAAGTTGTCTTTGTACAGGGGGGAAGGCGAAGGTTAGTTTGCGTTGAATATTGAGTTTTTGCGAGCGTTCGAGGATGGCCAGCATTTGCTGAGGAACCTTGAAAAATTGTATTTAAAGGTAAAATTTTATGCTCGCTCGTTTGTCGGCGGTTCAAATCGGCTGTACTTGGATGCTGGTAGCGCGTGCACGCCATGCTCAAGAACAAGATTTTTAAGGCACAGTTAGTTATTAGCGATCGCTCGAACATAATCGGACGATCGCCGATTCTGGTTATGAGGGAACTTACCCCCCTTGCTCGCTATCGTTCCGGTTCAAACCAATACGGGAGTAAGACTTTCCCGGTTTGGGAAAAAAAATACATATCTACAAGTTCTGGAAACCTTTATGCAGCGGGATTTTGGCTCAATTCCACTATCCCACAAGAGGTCTGTGACACAGATTAAGAAAATCTTAAATACATGACTGCAGATGTCTAACGCTCAAATCGCCCAAACTTATATTCCAAAAGAAATACAGCCAACGGAACGACCCCCAAAAAAGGGAAGTTCCGTTAGGAACGATCGAGCCGCGGTTTCTGAAAGTGCGATCGTCCCGGTCCCTCCATTTTTATAAACGTATGCCGCGCGAGCAAATTTACCCTATTCCAAATAGCACTTACGAGTTAAAATTAGTTAACCGATATGCCCAAAAACCGTCCTTTAACTAATTCTCGAAAAACCTTGAGGTCATCAGACCAATTATCTACCAATCGGTGCAACTGTTGCAGCCGCTGTCCGAGAGTATTGCCTGTTAAGGGATAATAGAAATTGCCAGAAAATAAGGCACCAAATTCGGGTTGGTTGTTAGCCCCTCTCAACAGAATATCGTCGATTTTTAAGTTCAGTTGGCGGTTCCCTATAGTATATGCTAGTTGGAGCGTGCTCCTGACAGGAGTGCTGCCGAATTCTTGCCAAGCACCCTTTGATAACAGTGCGGTGGTTATGTAGTACGCATTTGAGTTGGTACCAGCATCAAAAGTTAGGAATATACTGGGGTTGATTTCTACAGCTTGATAGTTAGCGTTGGGTAAAGTATCCGCATATTTGCGAACCATTGTTGGTATTTGTACGTCTTTGAGAGATTTGGATTCTAGGGTTTCGGAGAAAGTGGCTGTCACGTTGTGAAAAGATGCGATCGCGCCGTTGGTAAAGGTAATTTTTGTCATGTGGGAGTCGCCCTCAGGCTGTTGGGCTAGTTGCCAATCAGGAGGGACGATGCCGCTGTAGGAGAGGAATTCAGGGGTAAAATGAGTGGGGTTGAGGTTTGGGGCGATAAGGGCGATCGCCAGTTCTTCAAATTGCGGGATTGGTTTCATGGGAATGTCGGTTTCTGCGGGTGACTTAATTTTACGTAATGGCAGCGATCGTGCAGTGGACAATTATCGATTGGTACTGCTTCGATATCTTCCACTTTTTCAGAATTGGAAAGTATGTTTGCCATAGCCTGCAAGCTTTTACTCAAGATAGGTCGATTAAACTTCTACCACCGTTGTCGAAAGAGGTGCGTAACGACTCCAGAAAGCTCCGATCTAAGATTCCCACCTCCTTCAACCGATGCAAGTCTTCAATTTGCTTTGCTGTTTCTCGAACTGTAAAAGGATGATGGGCAATTTCTTCTTTCTGTTCTTCATAAGACTTTTCAAACCAACTAGGCTCAGTAATATCTTTTTGGAGCCTAATGAATTCATCAATTGTGTTCCCGACGCACTCTACTACCTTGACCATTAACTTGATATTCATTGGTTCGAGGCAGGCTTGCAGAGTGTAGTAAATAGCCATAGCAGCACACTCTGCTTGGTAAATATAAATTCCTCCATCTATGTCAGGTACTGCGTCATCACAATCTGCGATTAGCTGGCGAATCCTGGTAAAGTCCATTGAAGTTTCTTGAATAAATTGCCACACTTCATCTAGCGCAATTCTAAGTATATCTGGATTGCCATGTTGATTTTCTCGGTAAAAAGCTCTGTAATTAGGTAAGAGTCTCTCGCAACAAGATGCTGCAAAAGCTAATTGATGAAAAGTAGAAAGTTTTGCTAGAGCTTGTTCCATAGCATCCAAGTTATAAATATCTAGATTCATAATAAGCTACCTCAATCATAAGCAAAGTTGTTAATAATATTGGTTGTCGCGATAGACCGGAAACTAAATAGTCTCACTACTCCCTGTTTGTTTGCTGCCATTGCTCCATTTTCTGTAATATATCATCTATCGAAAAAACTAAATTAATAGGACTCGCTGGATATATGCCTCTCAGCCACATATCTGTATAACAAGACAGGCAAATACCATCGCCGTGGCTTACTCCAATTGCCGCGAGCTTTTTGTTATTTAGTTCAGCCCATCTGATCATCCTTGTTTCTGCATGAAAAAAGTCACTACCTAGTCTAGGAGGTGCTTCCCAGCCAGACCTATTAACTAATTCGCGCAACCGTGTACCCAACGCCCCATCACGGTTAACGGATACAACCATTGTTACAGTACCATCTGGATTTTCAATCCGACCCACTGCAAGTACATTTCGGCGATTTATGAACTGTTCCCTCAGTTGCTTGGCTGCTGAATCTAACTCTTCTACTTCAAGAATTCTTAGTTTGCCTTCTCCATCATATATATTAACGTTTGACCGTATTCGTAGACTTCTTCTAGCTAACTCTTTCCAAAAAACTGCGCCAGCTTTGGTAAGCAAAGGCAAGAAAACTAACCAATCCCATACAGTAGAACGGCCTTCTAAGATTTCCCGCGTGCTTTGGTAAGATCCACTTGCTGTCGAGAACATTGAGTAAAGTTGCGCCACCCTCTGTCCCCAGCTAACCCCAGCCAACGATTGAGGCGCTCCCCAACCCAGCCCAATAGTAGCCACGTTCCCCATCACTCGACCCAGATTAAAGAATGCTCCCCGGTGATTTCTTGTCGCTACCTCCCCGTACTGTTGCGCCCGATATTGGGTGCTGAGTCCCCCGCTAGCTCCATCAGCAAACCCAGCTAAAAATCGATCGTATATTGCGAGTCCATCCCCACCTATAATTTGAGTTCCCGTAGCGTACCCGGTAACATAAGCCATGCTTGCCAGCACAGCTTGAGTCGCAATATTACTCAAGAATTCGCCTATGTTGGTCATGTACCCGCTAGGGTCAGTATTAACAACCGGATTAGCATGAGCGTACTGATAATCATGCAAACTCATCGGGTCATTCAGAGTGCCCTCATAAGCATCAGCCGAAACAAACCGCCCTAAAAACGGGTCATAATATCTCGCCCGTAAATAATCCAACCCAGTCTCAGTATCCCGTTGTTCTCCGGCAAACAAATAAGCATTATTAGAACCACCCGTTGCAGCAATTAAATTGCCATAAGCATCATAAGAATAGCTATCAGTAACGCCACCCAATCCATTCGTCAGCAACCGAGTCGAGCCCAACCCATCAGCATGATAAAACGACGGCTGATTCCCCTGCAACTTCCCAACCAAATCGTACCCGTAAACGTAAGACGCCTTCGGATTCCCCGCAGCATCGTACTCCTCCACAACCTGAGAATAAGGCTGCAACTCATCAATCAAATACCGAGTTTCCACCCCATCAACAACCTTACCAACTCGAATCCCTCGATCGTTATATTTATACTCAACATTCCGAGTAATTCCACCCTCAGTAACCGTCACTCCCACCAACCGATTCTCGCCATCATTCTCCCACCGATAAACAGTAGAATTATTCCCAGTTACCTCAGAAATCAAATTCCCACTGTCATCGTAAGTGTAATCAGTAACCACCCCCGACGCATTCAAGAAGTCAAGCTGATTCAAATTGTTGTAAGTGTAAGTCGTTACCCCACTCACAGAATCAGTCTTCGTCAGCCGATTGCCAACAGCATCGTAAGTGTAACCCAGAACCCGATTGTTGCCATTCGGATCGTTAGAAACCTTCTCCTCCAACAACCGATTCAAATCGTCATACTCGTACTCAACTTTCCGCCCATTTTGTTCGACTACTTCCTTGCGATTGCCAACAGCATCGACTGCATAATCGAAACTAGAAAGAACCTGCAACTCCAGGTTAGTAACCGGGTCAACCTTAACAGTCTTCACCAAATCCAAACGACCCAAACTATCGTAGATGCGAGTCTCAACTAAATTGTTCGGATACGAAGTTTTCCAGAGATTCCCCAGAGAATCGTAATCATACGTCACCGTCCCCAGATCCGGCGTACTAACCGTCTTCAAACGCCCCTCTGAATCATAGGTATAGCCAGTCGTGCGAGTCGGAGTCTTAACCTCACTAACTTGCCCGGATTCATACTTATATTCAATCGAATTCCCGCTAGCAAGATAAGGACCAACCGGGTCTTTACGAGAAATTACCTGCCCCAAACTGTCATACTTATAAACAGTTGCACCCCGACTGTCAGTAATAGTTTCTTCCAACCCATTTGTAGCGTAAGTAACGCTAACAGTTGCACCGCTAACATTCTGATACTGCTTAGCAATAACTTGGTTTTGGTCGTTGTAAGTATACTTAACCGTCTTGTTATTGAAATCCGTAATCGTGACAGTGTTAGCAACATCATCGTAAACAAAAGTAGAACGCTTGCTATCCGGTCGAATTACCGCCTTGCGGCGACCTTTCTCATCGTATTCATAAGCCGTTACCTGACCCAAAGCATCCTTAACACTTGTCAAATTGCCCGCACTATCGTAACCGTATTCAGTACGCTTTTGCAAAGCATCGACAACAGCTTTCAGTTGTCCGTTAGCATCGTATTCAAACTTAGTAGTTTTGCCATTCGGGTCAGTCGTTGCTGTTACCTGACCTTTACTATCATAAGTAGTAGTAGTCGAAGTTCCCCCAGCAAAAACAGTTTCAGTTTTTCGATTGCCAACTGCATCGTAGGTATAGGTGATGTAATTGTTGGCATCAAAACGAGTGAGGGTAACGCGATTTGCTGCATCGTATTCGTACTCGGTACGGTTGCCATCAACATCAATTTCTGCTTTAACTTGCCCGTTCTTGTAGTATTCAGTTTTAGTACGGGAATTGGTGGCTAAATAAGCTGGGGTACTCTCGGGATAAACGATATTTGTCCAGTCAACAGATTGAAGAGTTGTACCCGGAGAAATAGCGTTCAGCAATTGCTGTACTTGATTGGCTGTTTCGTTGGGATAAACAGTTTCAGTCAGCCGTCCCGCGTCGTCGTATTTGTAGTGAGTAACTCGTCCGTCACCGTCGATAGTAGCCCTTTGACGGCCACCTTTATCGTAAACAGTAATCGTTCTGGGATTGTCGGAGTTGGTGAGAGTATCGTCAGGATAAATAGTTTCAACTAACTTACCTTCGGAGTTGTAGCGGTACTCGGTTCGGCGATTCCCATCAATGCTGGCACTTTGGCGGCCATTGCTGTCGTATTCGTAAGTTGTAGTGCGCCCAGATTGGGTAATTGACTTAATTTTCCCTTCTTGGTCGTAAGTCCATTCTGTTACAAATTCTTTTTCTCCAGTGGGAGTTGCTACCTTCATTGTCTCCCGCAGCATATTGCCGTTGCTGTCGTAGGTGTAGGTAGCTTTGTTGCCGGATGCGTCTTCTAAATTAGTTACGTTACCTCCACCATCGTACTGAAAGCGGGTGATGTTATTAGCTGCATCGGTGAGGCTTAGAATATTTCCCCTCATATCATAACTATACTTAGTAACATTCCCCGCCGCATCCTTAGTCGAAAGCAAATTCCCACTCGGAGAATAGGTATAACTCGCACTATTCCCCAAAGCATCAGTCTCAGTCAAAACCTGTCCCCGACTGTTATAAGTCCACTGACTGACATTCCCCAAAGCATCTTTTTCAGTTAACTTATTCCCCTTAGCATCGTAAGTCCACTCAGTCTTTTGCCGCACCTCAACCGAATTCCCCGCCGCATTTAACTCAGTGGCTATAACAGTCTCAGTCAAAACGTTATTATCCGCATCGTAAGTCCTGTCAATCCGCTTACCTAACGGGTCAATCTCAGTCAAAACGTTCCCCCGACTGTCGTAAACGTAAGTCGTTTCCTTACCGAAAACATCCTTAACTTTCTGAATCGAATTATTCGGATCGTAAATCAACTCCACCGCCGCACCGTTGGCATCAACCATCTGCTTCAAACGCCCGGAATCATCGTATTCAGTCTTAACTCCACTCCGTCCCAACGAATCAATAACTTCAGTTAAAAAGTGCGGTCTGTCCTCATCTTCATACTCAAACCGAGTTGCATTATTCTCCCTATCCTTAACAGCAACCAAATCCCCTTTCGCATCGTATTCGTACTTGACTTTCTTGCCATCCGGGTCAACAACACCGACAATCCTCCCCGCAGCATCCCTCTCAAAAGTCACCGACTTACCAGTCGAACTTGCAATCCCCGCATCGCTAAAAGTCAGCTTATTCCCGTTAGCATCAGTAGCAGTCAGCAAATCCCCAGATGCCGCATCAATCTCGTAAACCAACCCCTCTTGAGTAGTCAACACATAAACCCCACCAAACGCCGGATTTTCAGGATTGAAGGGCTGTCCGTTCACCCCGTAATACCCGTTCTCATTCCGTATCAAATTCGCATCCTTAACCGTCAAATTCATCGTCGAACCTTTCTGAGACTCAAAAGCCGGCTTGTACATCGCAGCCCCCGGCCCAGCAGCCCCTAAATACTGATTCAAATGATGCGATTGTGGCTTGAATGTAAATGTCTCCCGCTTACCCCCCGGTAACGTAATAAACACTTTAGTTCCCGATTGAAAAGGAACAGTATTAATCCCCAAATCCTCATAAGTCGGGTCAGGTTTCAAAGAAGTCTTCAAATCCGTATCCCGGAACTCCATCCGCCAGCCGTAGCCAAAATCATCGCCCTTATTCGCATTCAAAGAATCGTAAGTCCTAGTCACGTTAATCGGAATACCCGCCACCGGAACCGTCAAATCGGTAAACGACAACCGGAAATTGCCCAACTTCAAATCGCCCGCAACATTCACCGTTCTTTCAGTAGTCGAACCGTTACCGTTGGTATCGAAAGCCGTGAATTTGAGAACGTAAGCGCCGTTAGCCAAAACAGTCGGGTCAAATGTCGCAACCGTTCCGTTGCTGACAGCAGTCGTTCCCCGATAAACCTCCTTAAACTCCCCGCCACCAACCGGGGCTACAGACAAAGTGTAGTAAGCCAAATTGCTGTCAGAAATCGTACCAATTATATTGACAGGCGCACTAATTTCTGAATCATCTTCTAGAGTAATGTTGAGAGTTGGGGCATTGACATCGGTGGGGTCAATTGCTGCTACAAAAACAGTCGCACTTCCAGCATTCCCAGGCAAGGAAGCACCCGTCCCCGAAGTATTTCGCAAATTACCAAAACTATCGTAGTTAAACTGAGCCACACCTTACTAATATCAGTCTACAGTCAATTGCGAATCGCTCACAGACAATTTGAACCCACGAGATGCTATATTATTTCCTATCGTTCCGTATCCTTCCAATTCTTTGTCTTCCCAAGGGAGATAAAGAAAATCCCCAATCTCGTCTTGATATTGTGATTTTACTACTTGATGCAGGTATCGCACGGCATAAAACTTATTAACAAAGCCAAAAACTGCTGTATCTCCTAGATCGAAAGCATTATAACAACTATGCGCCAACCAAGTACCGTCTAGGCATTCTTGTATGTAGCCCAAAAGTATGTTTTCAAAAAAAACGCTTTCGCGAGGACTGGATGTAATTATTAACCCTTTTTTACACATTTCCGTAAGCTCTGACCCCTGTCGCATAACTCCTTCCCGGTCATATCCACAGGACAATTCTTGAGTCAATGTAAAAGTGTAATCTTCAAGAGGTTCTGTGGTAAAGTTTATTACGTCTTCTACTGCTAGGTCTGTTTTTTCTGGCTCTGCAGGAAGAGAAGGAACATCGCAAACTCCTTGTGGATATTTTACTTTGATTACTTGATGCAGGAATCGCACTGCATAAAATTGATTGATAAAGCCCAACATTTCCATTATGGGCTCGAAATATGCAGTGCATGCCAGCCAATAGCCGTCAAAACATTCTTGTATACACCCAAGACGTACCCCTTCACAGGAAATGTTTTTATAAGGGTATTCTTTGACGAGCGACCCTTTTTTTCGCATTTCTGTAAGTTCTGGCTCCTGCCAAATAACCCCTTTACGATCGTATCCGTAAGACCATTCTCTGTAAAACTTAAAACTATATTTTTCGAGACCGGGTATTTGAAATTTATGATATTCGTCGTAATTATTAGGCATCAACTCACAAGTATTATTAACTACAATAATTAAAAAAGATAGCAATTATCTTCTTTAACTAACTGAGCCACACCTTACTAATATCAATCTCCCATCAATTGCAAATCGCTCACAGACAATTTGAACCCACGAGATGCCATATTATATCCTATCCTTCCGCATCCTTCATCTTCTTTGTTTTCCCAAGGAACATAAAGAATGTCCCCTATCTCGTCTGGATATTGTACTTTTACTACTAGATGCAAGTATCGAACGGCATAAAACTTATTGATGAAGCCAAAAACTGCTGTATCTCCTAAATCGAAAGCATTATAGGGACTATGCGCCAACCAAGTACCGTCTAGGCATTCTTGTAAATAGCCCAAAAGTATGTTTTCAAAAAAAACTCTTTCGCGAGGAATGGCTGTAATTATTAACCCTTTTTTACGCATTTCCGCAAGCTCTGGTTCCTGCCGAATAACTCCTTCTCGGTCATATCCGCAGTCCAATTCTTGAGTTAATGTAAAAGTGTAATTTTCAAGAGGCTCTGGGGTAAAGTTTATTACGTTTTTTACTGCTAGGTCTGTTTTTTCTAGCTCGGAAGGCAAATAAGGAACATCGCCTGCTGTTTGCGGGTATTTTACGTTAATTGTTTGATGGAGAAATCGCACTGCATAAAATTGATTGATAAAGCCCAAAGTTTCTATTATGGGTTCAAAATATACAGTGCTTGCCAACCAAGACCCATCCAAACATTCTTGTATACACCCAAGACATCCCCCTTTACCCAAAATATCTTTATAAGGGTATTCTTTGACTATCGCTCCTTTTTTCCGTATTTCTGTAAGTTCTGGCTCCTGCCAAATAACCCCTTTACGATCGTATCCGTAAGACAAATCTCGGTTGATATGAAAACTATATTTTTCGAGACCGGGTATTTGAAATGTATGATATTCGTCGTAATTATTAGGCATAAAATCACAAGTGTTATTAACAACAATAATTTAAAAAGATAGCAATTATCTTTTTTAACTATTAGTTTGTGTGGACTCTGCTCATCAAACAATCTAGATATCACCCTGAAAACAAAAAACTTAAATTCAGTCAATAAAGTTAGCAAGAACTAAAATTACTCCTTGTTTCAATGCTTCTTTCGCCATCATTTGCTTATCTGTTTTTGAGATACCGCGACCACGCTCACCAGATTCTCCCGGCATAGCTTCTAGTAATGAGATATAAGAAACAAACGGTAAAAGCTGATTCTTGGCGGCGTAGTTAGACATAGCTTGCCATTGGTTATCGTTTTCTTTTATATCCTTTCGTACAGCAGCTTGAGTCAATTTAATATCACCGATGAGATATGATTTTGGATTTTTCGGTGCATAGTTACCTTCTATAAATACAAAGTCTGGGCGAGAACCACCCCCCCTATTCTCTTCTACGATTCTACGAGTCTGGGGGTCGTTATAATTGTAACAATCGAAGCCACTCCTTGCATCTCCATTTGTCTGTACTTGTGGGAAAAACCGTAAACTTTTTATTAAAGGAAGACCCTCAAAATCAAAATACTGGCAGATTGTGTCGTCTAAGAAGTCTTCAAATATGTTACCATCACGGGCTTTAAGAAGATCTTTTGCCAGGTTTGTACCCGGCATAAAATTGCCGAACGCACTCATTACAATATTACCTGTGGTTTCTCCCAATTTGTCCAAAACGTAGTCTTTTGCTTCAGCTCTTGCGTAGGTGTTAATAGCAGCCAAGGCACTTTGTGTATTTATTGTTGAATTAAGTTCAGCGATCGAAAACATCCCCGTAGGATCGCTATAAACATGAGGATTGTTGTAAACAAACTGATAGGGATTGCTACTCTCAGGTTCCATCTCAATCAAATCGATCGGATCGTAACTCATAAACCGCCCCGTTTCTGGATCGTAATACCGCGCCCGGAAATTGTACAAACCAGTCGCATCATCCAACCACTGTCCCTGGAACCGGAAATCCCCACCTGCATTCCCAGGTAAAGAAGCTGCTGTCCCAGACGAACTTTTTAGGTTGCCAAAACTATCATAATTAAACTTAGCAACACCTTGACCGCTAGCACCCGCCAACCCAATCACCGAACCCATCGCATCAGTCAAATAATAAACCGGATTCCCGCTGCCATCAAACCGCATCAACGGTTGATTTCCTGCATACACATAAGCGCCCAAAGCATTACCATTCCCATCCATCACCAACTGCGGCGACTCCAAACCATCACCCATTGAAGGCGCAACCAGATAATCCCTTTCACCCGCCGCACTCTTCACCTCAACCCTGCGACCAGAACTATCATAATCGTACTCAACTAACACATTTACCGCAGCATCCTTCACCTGCGAAATCAAATTATCGGTATTGTAATCAAAATCCCGAATCACCCCATTTCTATTAACAACATCCACCCGTCCCCCAGCATCATAAGTATAAGTATCCACATTCGACCCATTCGTCACCGAAGCAAGCTGATTGACATTCTCGTAACTGTAAGTCCCCGCAGCCAAACCACTCGATACAACTTGACGGTTGCCAGCAGCATCGTAACCGTAATCAATCTCCTGCAACAAAACCCCAGCTGCACTGTAATAAGTTTCCTTATCCACCCGCAGCGCAGTATCGTACTCCAACCTCACGTAAGAACCATCTTCCCTTGTAATCTTAGTCGGTTCCCCAATCCCTTTTCGTTCGTAAGCAACAGACGCCAACACCGTCACCCCATCAGGAGCAAAATGAGTAATCTTCTCAACCAAATCCGTCTTATCCTGATACTGGTAAACCGTCTTCACCCCATTCGGCAAAGTCCGTTCTTTGAGACGATTTACTGCATCGTAAACCATCGCAGTTTCTAACACTTGACCGCCGGGAGAAGTTGCCTTCACTTTATCCGCATTGCCATTCGCATCGTACCTGTATTCAGTTATGTAAGCAGTAGAATCAGGCGCAGTCTTATCAGCTTTAACCGCAACCTTCTCAACTCGACCCAAACCATCTCGTTCGTAGCGAATGCTGCCGCCGTTAGGATAATCCAAGCCTGCAAACGCACCAGTATCGGGGTCGTAGTGATACGCAGTCGTTCCCGCAGCATCCGTCACGCTTAAAAGCTGACCGGTTTCTGCATCCCAGTTAGAAACAACTTCTCCATCCAATGTGGAAACCCTGCGCTTTTCCTGTCCCGCCGCATCATACTCGTAACTTACAGTTACTCCGCTGGGCAACTTCATTTGTTCGAGGCGGTTGGTAAGTGAATTGTAAATAAATTCCTTTTCACCGCCATCGGGATAGATAATTTTCTTGAGGTTTCCATCCTCGTACTGATAGGACAGCAAAGTTGCTTGATTCGGTCCGGTCACTCGTTCCAACCCGCTTTCACCGTAGTGATAAGTATAGACAGCATCGCCCAAATCCGTAACCGTCTTCAACCGTCCCAAATCATCGTAAGTAAACTTGCGGTCATTGCCGCCCCGGTCTATAATTCGAGTCGGATAGTCTTTCGCTTCCTGCAAGTTGTTGCTGAAAAGATACTCAACTTTCGACTTGGTTCCGTCGGGATAAATCGTTTCAACGGGCAAGTAATTAGGAGACTGTATTGAAGTTGTCTCCCTTCCCAACGGGTCGATAACTGTCGTTCCGTTAGAATTGTAGCGGTATTTCCAGATATGACCGCGCGGGTCAGTCGTAGTTTTCATCCGACCGTTAGAGTCGTAAGTATAGCTGGTCGTGTAGCGGGTGTTAGCATCCAAAACGACAGTTTTTCCTGCTAGCTTGCCTATCAAATTATCTGCTACGCCGGGATCTGGGTCAACGCCTACCAGCGTGTCATAGTGGTAGATAGTTTCCACCCCCGTCGATTCATCTTTGACACTTTTAACCCTGCCAATTTGGTCGTACCCGTACCGGGTAACGCTACCGCTAGGGTCAGTTTCAGTTTCCAACTGACCTGCTTCATTGTATGTAAATTTAATCTCGCCGCCACCGTTCGTTACCCAACCTCCCAACTTGCCATCATCCGTAAACTTGCGTTCGATACGGCCGATAGTTGGGGCTTCTATGCTCGTCCAATCGGCTCCAGCTCCTTCATAATCGTATTCTACCCACAAACCGCCACCGTAATCTGCTCTCGTTTGCCGTCCCAGTCCGTCATATTGGAAAGTAGAAGTAACGCCATTTTCAGTCATGGTTTCCAACAAACCTTTAGCGTTGTAAGTCATTGTTGTTTCGTTCCCCTCAGCATCTTTTATCCAGCGGGGGTTGCCAAAAGCATCGAAATTGCCGTAATAAGTAGTGCCGAAGGTATCGGTTTCTTGAACGACTCGACTTTGGGAATCGTAGACGTAGGATTGGATGACATTACCGAGTCCATCCTGCATTTTTAGCATATTGCCAGCGCGATCGTACTCCATTTTTATGGATGCCCCTGTTGGCATGACAATGGAGGTAGGCTGACCGTATTTATTGTAGGTGTAGTTAGTGATTCCAGGCACCGTACCCGGACAGCCGCAGTAGGGTTCGGTACGGGATAAGAGATTGCCGCTAGCGTCATAGGTGTATTTTGCTACCAATCCGGCGGCATCTTTTGTTTCGATTAAATTGTTGTTATCGTCGTACTTGAAGTTAGTTTCTTGACCTAACGCATTGACTTGTTTGACAACATTGCCGCGCAAATCGTAGACATAGGTAGTGGGATTGCCGAAAGCATCTTTGACGGTTTGAATTGAGTTGTCTGGGTCGTAAATCAACTCTACGGGATCGCCGTCTGCGTCAATTATTTTCTTCAAGCGACCTTTGTCATCGTATTCAGTTCTGACTCCCGTGTTTCCTAGCGGGTCGATGACTTTTTCTAAATAGTGAGATTGGTCGGTGTTGTAAACAAATTCTGTTTTATTTTGTTCTTGGTCGGTGGCGGCAACCAAATCCCCCTTCGCATCGTATTCGTACTTAACCTTCTTCCCATCCGGGTCAACAACACCGACAATCCTCCCAGCAACATCCCTCTCAAAAGTCACCGACTTACCCGAACTGCTAGCAATCCCCGCATCGCTAAAAGTCAGCTTATTCCCGTTAGCATCAGTAGCAGTCAGCAAATCCCCAGATGCCGCATCAATCTCGTAAACCAATCCTTCCTTCGTCGTCAACACATAAACCCCACCAAACGCCGGATTTTCAGGATTGAAGGGCTGTCCGTTCACCCCGTAATACCCGTTCTCATTCCGTATCAAATTCGCATCCTTAACCGTCAGAGTCATCGTCGAACCTTTCTGAGACTCAAAAGCCGGCTTGTACATCTGAGCACCCGGCCCAGCAGCCCCCAAATACTGATTCAGATGATGCGGAGTCGGCTTAAAAGTAAAGGTTTCCCGCTTACCCCCCGGTAAGGTAATAAACACCTTAGTCTTGCTGTCAAACGGTACGGTATTAATCCCCAACTCCTCGTAAATCGGGTCAGCTTTCAGCGAAGTCTTCAAATCCGTATCTCGGAACTCCATCCGCCAGCCGTAACCAAAATCATCGCCCTTATTCGCATTCAAAGAATCGTAAGTCCGAGTCACGTTAATCGGAATACCCGCAACTGGAACAGATAAATCAGTAAACGACAACCGGAAATTGCCCAACTTCAAATCACCAGCAACATTCACCGTCCTTTCAGTAGTCGAACCGTTACCGTTGGTATCGAAAGCAGTGAATTTGAGAACGTAAGCGCCGTTAGCTAAAACAGTCGGGTCAAATGTCGCAATCGTTCCGTTGCTGACAGCAGCAGTTCCCCGATAAACCTCCTTAAATCCTCCGCCATCGCCCGGAAATTGCCCGCCACCAACCGGAGCAACTTCCAATGTATAGTAAGCTAAATTGCTGTCACTAATTGTGCCGGTGATATTGACAGGCGCGGTGATTTCTGCATCATCTTCTAAACTGATGTTGATAGTTGGCGCGTTGACATCGCTAGTATCAATTGCAGCCACAGAAGCAGTCGCATTCCCCACATTTCCAGCCGCATCTTTAGCTGTCGCAACTGCCGTAATAGTGCCTAAATTATTTAACTTGACATTTGCTTGACCTTGTGCATCTAAAACAACAGGAGTGCCGTTAATAGTTAAGCCCAAAGATTCGACTTTTACGTTATCAACAGCATTCACAGTAAACGTGACATAATCCCCAACATCGACGGTATTGTTGCTAGCAATTAAACTTACTTTCGGCGCAACAGTATCGGCAACAACACTTAAATTGTAAGAAACAGTAACGCTTTCTCCAAAAGTATCAGTCACCTTAACCTCAACCGGATGATTGCCGATATTAGTAGCCGAGGGCTTCCAACTAATGCGGCCGAATTCATCAACAGTCATCCCGCTGGGAGATTGAATTAAAGCAAAAGTCAACAAATCTCCATCAGCATCAGTCGCCTTCAAATCGTAGCGGTAACTTTGACCAGGCGACGCAGATTGAGGCGGAATCTGAGGAACAACAGGCGTAGAATTCGCCCTGGCACTTAACTCAAAACCTTGGGCCGCACCCGTACCGGAATTGTCAACAGCCCCGACTACCACTTGATGGTTTCCAGCAGTAGGATTGTTCCAAGTAATCGCACCAGTAGCCGAATTAATTGTCATTCCCGGAGGAGA
>NZ_JAUBVD010000062.1:30582-34180 GCF_036705675.1 Microcoleus sp. AT8-A3 | reverse complement strand
ATGAGATGGGTTGACTTCGTTGTCTCGATAAGCACCAATTAGAAATAGATAGTTGGTTTGCTCATCTGCTATCATTAATTGTAGCAGTTTCAATGTGGCGGCATCAGCCCATTGTAAGTCGTCGAGAAAGATGACTAAGGGATAGTCAACTGAACAAAAGACGCGGATGAATTTTTGAAATACTAAATTAAAGCGGTTTTGTGCTTCGGTGGCGCCTAATTCTTGTACGGCGGGCTGTGGGCCAATGATTAGTTCTACTTCGGGAATGACATCGACAATGATTTGACTGTTAGCGCCAAGGGCAGCTAATATTTTTTGTTTCCAGGTATTGAGTTGATTTTCGTTTTCTGTTAAGAGTTGCTTGACTAATGATTGAAAGGCTTTGACAACGGCGGCGTAAGGGATATTTCGTTGAAATTGGTCGAATTTTCCGGCTATAAAATAACCTCTGGCTTTAGTAATTGGTTTATAAACTTCTTGTACTAAGGCGGATTTTCCTATGCCTGAGTAACCGGATACTAGCATCATTTCGGTGCTGCCCCTGCTGACTCGCTCAAAGGCTGCTAATAAGGTTTCAACTTCTGTTTCTCTGCCGTAGAGTTTTTGAGGTATCTGAAACTTATCTGTAATATCTTTTTGGGCGATCGCAAAATCTGCAATTCCTCCCGTAGTTTTTAATTGTTCTAGGCATTCTTCTAGGTCAGCGATAATTCCCCAAGGGCTTTGATATCTGGCTTCAGCGGTTTTCGCTAATAGCTTCATCACAATATCAGAAACAGCTTTAGGAATTTCTCGATTGATTTGGTGGGGCGGTACTGCTTGTTTGGCAATGTGACAGTGGATTAATTCCATTGCATCGCTGTAATCCCAGGGCAATTGCCCTGTTAGCATTTCGTAAAAAGTGACTCCTAATGAGTAAAAATCAGTGCGGTAGTCGATCGCTCTGTTCATTCTGCCTGTTTGTTCCGGCGATATATAGCTAAGGGTGCCTTCTAAAACATTAGGATTTTTCAGGGTAGGATTTTCGCGCTTTAAAACCGTAGAGATGCCAAAATCTATAATTTGAACTCGCCCTGTGCTTGAGTTGATAATAATATTGCTGGGATTAATATCTTTATGAATAATTTTATGTCTGTGAATTTCACCTAAAGCCCTGGTTATTTTAATAGCTGTTAATAAAAACTCTTCTAAGGTAAGTTTGTGAGAAGCCAACCAAAGCTTTAATGAGTCTCCACCACAATCCTCGAAAATGATAGCCAAACTGTTATGGTATCTTTCTAAGCTGTAGGTTTTAGGGACACTTTCTAGGTGAAGATTGTGTGTGATTTCGTATTCCTGCTTGTATCTGACTAACGAAGCTGGCATCGGATAATCTTGTTTGAGAAATTTGAGAATTACGGGTTGGTTGTCTTGCTTTCTCAGTCCCCGGTAAACTACAGAATTATTACTTTCATGGATCTGGTTGGTAATGTCGTAGCCCGGTAAGTTAATCATTCTTACAGCCTCTTGTCAGTATTAATACTCAATTATTTTTTATATATTGTTAGTTAATTAAGTATATGTATTATCTAATACACAATATTACCCTAAAATTTAAGAAAAGCTTAAGTTTTCCAAAAAAAATTATTTTTTCTTAACATTTCTTCAAAATAAGAGGGCTAAACATTCCGACCAGGAGTCCGATCGCTCCACAGTTTCCTGTAAAATCCGGCAAAACAGAGTGAAGTGCGATCGCCGTTAGTCTTCCTAGGAGATTTGGGCGTTGCATAATGAGAGTATAAATAGGGCGAATCACCATGCAATGAAAGCGAGTGCAAATTAACCCATATCCGTAGAAACACTAAGAAAAAAGGAAAACAGAACCACATTTGTGTCAAATGCGATCGTCAATTTATCGCTGATGATGAGTCCCACGCCTGGTTACAGCGAGACTGTGAAACCGGAATGCCTAAAAATGTATGTCAATAGTATAGGTTTTCGGGCAATTAACGAATCAAGGGAGTTCATCACACCACCCTAATAACTTCGGTAAGACTTGTGGGAAAACTCCATTACCAAGGATTGCCAATCATTGTAAAGGCGGCCCAATAATAAGGATGCGAAAGCACTCGATCGCCCCGCGCCGCAATTTCTGGAGGCAAAATTAGACCCCCAGAAAGCCCTTGGGCTCGCAACATCCCGTCTTGAATCCGCACGCGCCCCCGCAGCATCTCCAATTGCGCGCGTCGCAAAGCCTCCGCTTTAATCATCAAATTGCCACCGCGTCTGGGGGCCCGCAACCGCCGATAAAACTCAGTCATCAGCCCCAAAGTCCCATCATCGCTGACTTCCCACAAACTTGCCAAAGCGGATTTAGCACCGCTAGCTACCGCCAAACCCGCAAACCCCAACTCCGCATCTGCATCGCCCAAAGCGGTACTGCACGCGCTTAAAACTAACAGATTCACCGGCGGTTCATTCCATCGCAACTGTCGCATTTGATCGATACGTAATTTACTATCCCACAACTGAATGTAAGAATTTTTCGGTTCTCCTGGCTGGAATTCGCTGTGAGTTGCTAAGTGAATGATGCCAAAAGGCTGATTTGCCCGCTGAGCTTGCAAATTTTCGAGAGTAAAATCTTGATTCAAAAATGATTTTCCTTCACTTGGCGGCGCGATCGACTCTAACTCCACCGGTACCGCTGGTAATGGCGCTTTATCTTCAAATACCGACGCCCCCATGGCCAAAATTTCATCATCCGCAATATTGTCGTAGCCGATATCAGTTAAGCTCAGACTCGGCATCACACTAATGCTGTATTTCTCAACTAAAAAGCCTTTGCCATCGTGAAGAGCAGCAAACGGCACGCTCCGCAAACCTGCTGCTGGAATTACAATTAAATTGTCAATCTTTAAAGCTGTCAATTCTGCGGCAACTGGTGCAATTAACCACCGATAAAGTTTTTGCGCGGTATCCAAATAACTAATGCTGCTTCTTTTTCGGGGATTAGTTATTTCGGTTTGCAGGGCGTCAGCTAGTTGCAACACCTGCCAGCGGGTTGTAGCCGGAATTAAAACGCGCTGGGGTTGAGCATTAGCTGTTACTAACACTATTTCTAAATGCTCCCCACTCGGAACATCGGAAACTTCTTTGCCATCCGGCGACAACCTCTGAGTCAACTTATCTTCTAAGGGATGAGATGGCTGGGATGCGAGGTTTGTTTTCACAGGCAATAGATTTGATAAATCCTGACTTGCCACCAGTACAGAATCATTTTCTTTGGCAGCGGCTGCATCAGCTCTGCTGAGCCAATTCATATAAATAATGGCAGATTTGATTCCGGTAATTTTTTCGTTTTTGCGAAGATTTTCGTAAATTACCGACATATTCCCGATCGGTCTTCTTGCGGGCAAATCCAGATATTTTTCGTACTCGCGAGTAAAGATTTCCTCAAATGCTAAAACTCCCGAACCTGCCGAATCTAGCCTGCGAGAAGGAGCGAAAATATCCGGGCTAATTTCGGGAGTGTTGTATTGACTTTGCGATCGCAATTCTACTTGCACAGATGCAGGAAATGACAGCGCCGGATCGCGATTTACGGACTCAAGAGGCGGTG